>JAOAPR010000141.1 GCA_025463005.1 Bryobacterales bacterium
CGTTTAAGTAGACGTGACGCACGCACTCCTGCGTGCCGTATCGACACTTGTGTCGATACATAAAAGCCCTGGCGTCGAGAAGAGTCTCGACGCGGCACGCAAGAGTGCGTGCGCTACTTCACAGCCAGCCAGGCCAGGAACAAGCCGTCGGGCTCGACGTCTTCCCAGTACGAAATCGGCCGGCTGGTTACTTCGCGGCAATGGCGCGATAACAGCTTCTCCAACTCCTTGCGCTCGAACCAGCGTTCCCACGCGGGTGTCTGCAGGCGACCCCAGGCTTCCGCATTCTTGTCGATGATCACGATCCGCCCGCCCGGTTTGACGATCCTCGCCAGCTCGGCCACCGCCGCGGGAATGTCCACGGCGTGCTCGAGAGACTCAGTGGCATAGGCGCCGTCGAACGCTTCCGTCGCCAAGGGCAGCGCGGTCATGCTCGCGGCCACGCGTTCAATCTCTCTAGGAATTGGCCGGAGCATGGCTTCCGCCAGATCCAGCGCGACCACCGACGCGCCCGGATTGCGCTCCTTTACGATTCGGGCGAAGCGACCCTTGCCGCAGCCCACGTCAGCGACTCGCTTGCTGTTCAGATCGCCCAGGTGCTCCAGGACCACTTTCACGTGCAGGATGCGCGGGTCGATCGTCGAAGGATAGTGTTCCTCGTCCGCGGCGGCCTGGTTGAAGAAGGCTCGGATCGTTGCAGGATCGGCCGTGCGGACCGGTGGACGACGGGGCCACAAGCGTTCCAGAAAGCTCATGCGCGAGTTAAGAAAATAGGCAGCCCGAGTTTGTTCGCATAGTTGGGCCGGTAGCGTTCGGTGTTGTACATGTTGGCCACGTCCACCTTGCGGGGGCCCTGGCTCGGATCGGGAATAGCTGCCAGCGAATAGCGACCCTCTACCAGCGCCGCCATCACGCCGCTCTTTCCGGCGAGCACGGCATCCAGCGCCAGATTCCCGAAATTCGCGGCGATCAGCTTATCCACGAAATCCGGATCGCCGCTGCGCAGGTCGTACGTCAGATCGCTCACGATGCTCTCTTCGCCGGTTCGGCGGCTGATCTCGGTGCTGAGCGCTTCGGCGATGCTGGCTTTCTTGCGATGCCCGAAAGCGTCCGGCTCGCCGTACTCCTGCACGGTGTAGCCTTCCCATTTCGCGCCTTCCGAGAGAACCACCAGAACGTAGTTGCTATCGGTGTTGTGCTTCTCGACCATCAGCAGCTCGATCAGTTTATCCAGGTTCACGTCGTACTCGGGAATGCAACAGCGAATGGAAGTGACGTAGGCCGTATAGAGCGCCGTATAGCCCGCGTCGCGACCGAACACCCGGAAAATGCCCACGCGCTCGTGCGACCCGACTGTAGTCCGCTGGCGCTGGATCGCGTCCATCGCACGCGTGATCGCGGTGGAAAAGCCGATGCAGTATTCGGTATTCCGGACGTCATTGTCCATGGTCTTCGGAATCGCGATCACCTTGACGCCGATCTTATCCAGTGCGGCCGCGTAGCTGAGCGTGTCGTCACCGCCGATGGCGATCAGATAATCCAGGTTGAGCCACTCCAGATTCTTCAGCACGTGTGGGGTGACATCCCAGCGGTCATTATTGTGGGGCAAGCCTTCGGGCGAGAGGAACGGCGGCAACGCTTTCATCTTCGCGGGGTTGGTACGGCTGGAGTGCAGGATGGTGCCGCCAAACCGGTCGATAGTGCGGGTGTTGGCGCGATTCAGCGGCATGATGTAGCGCTTCTTGGTTGCCGGATCGTCGGGATTGAGGTGCGTAAGGCCTTCCCAGCCACGGCGGATGCCGACGATCTCGCAGCGGCACTCCGTGCCTCGGTAAACCACTTCTTTGATGACGGAATTCAGCCCCGGGACGTCGCCGCCGCCGGTGAGGATCCCAATTCGGTGTCCCATATCCTATTGTGTCGTAATTGCGCAGCGTCCCGGGGTCAGGGCTGAGCCCGTTCGGGTGTCGTCTGCGCGGAACATATCGAATCAATGCTTGCGGTAAGCTATCCCTGGCCTAAGGTGAACCACTGATCCCGCCGAAGTTGGCAGCAGGCGATGATAATAGGAGGCGGCAGGCTATGAAACATTTCTTAGTTTTAGCGATTTTGGCATCCCCCGCGATGTGGGGCCAAGAGCAACCGGTACTTAAGGCCCGCGAGCTCTTCTACACGCCTCCTCCCGACACGGTGAAGCCGGTATCCACCGTGACAACGAAGAAGGGCGCCACGAAATCGGCCGCAGTTAAATCGGGGGACACGCACACGCTGTCTGCGTCGGTGCCGCTCGGCCTGCGCTATGCAGTGCTGAAGCGTGACGCGAACGGTCAATACAATGAAGTCGATCCCGCTACTAGTTTCCGCTCCGGCGACCGGATCCGGCTCCACGTGGACGCGAATACGTCCGGATATCTCTACGTGGTGATGCAGGGATCGAGCGGCACCTGGAAGCTTCTGTTCCCATCGGCGGAAATTGCGGGCGGCAGTAATCTCGTGCGCAAGGGCGAATCCCGCCAGATTCCCTCCGGCGATCGGGGACAGTTCGTATTCGACGAGCAGGCCGGGAATGAGAAGTTGTTCATCGTGCTCACACGAGAGCCCGAACCCGATCTCGACAAGTTGATCTACTCCATGGGTGGCAAGCCTGGTGATCGATCGTTGGTGGCGCAAGCGGCGGTGGGCAACGATGTCGTCTCCAAGCTGCGGACCCAGGTGGCATCGCGCGACCTGGTGTTCGAAAAAGTGGAATCCACGTCGGCCGATGGAAAGCTGGAGAAGGCCGCCTACGTGGTCAACCCCAGCACGGCTCCGGATGCGCGCCTGGTGGTCGACATCGCGCTCAAGCACAAATAATTGATGCTTGCAAAGACTAGCTTCGCGCTCTTTACATTGGCGGCTTTCGGCCTGGCAGCCGATCCGCAGCGCATTCGTCTGACCGTCGAGCGCGAAGAAACCTCCGGCTGGCGCGCGATGAATCCGGCGACGGTGTTCGCGCCTAACGACCGGCTGCGTTTTCGCGTGACCACCAACTTCTCCGGTTTCCTGTACGTGATGAACCACGGGACCGCCGCGACCTATGAATTGCTGTTCCCGCGTACGGACACCGGGAGCGACAATCGCGTGGAAGCTGGCAAGGAATACGTGGTGCCGGCTACGCAGGGGTGGTTCCGCGTCGGCGGTCCCGCGGGTCAGGACGTCATGTACTGGCTGGTCAGCCCTGTGGAGCTCGCCCGCGGGTATCAGCGTCTGCCTCCCCCTCCGCCGCACGAGCCCAACGCGCCGGCTTCTTTGCGGCCGCGGTGTGACGATATGGTGTTCAAGGCTCGCGGCGAGTGTATCGACAATTCCGCCGGAGTGCGGCCCATCCAGCAGGGAGAAAAACTGCCATCAAATTTGAGCGGCGTAGTGGGGGCTACACCGCGCGAGTTACTCTTTCTCGAGGAGAAGGGCGGAACGGTGCTCTCCTCGAAACAGCCGCTAACAGGACCGGTGATCTATGAAATTCGCCTGGCGCATCGCTAGTTTTTCGCTGATCGCTCTTGTTGCGGCTGGACAGTCGAAATCCGCCCAACAGTCGAAGTCGCGAGATCTGCGATACGAAGAAGACCGGCCGGCCGTGACTCCCGCTAGCATCCCGCGTGGCTACGCGCTGATTGTCGGAGTCGCCGGCTACAAGAACCTTCCTGCGAGCGCGCAACTGGAGTATTCGGAGCGCGACGCCGATGCGATCTATTCGGTTTTAATCAGCCCCGAAGGCGGCAATTTCCGCGCCGAAAATGTTCACCGGCTGACTGGCGCCAAGGCCACGCTGGCGAACCTGAAGCTGGAGCTGGAGAACTGGCTGCCGTCGGTCGCCAAGGAAGACGACCGCGTGTTTGTATATTTCGCCGGACATGGTTTCGTGCAGGGCGGCCGCGCGTATCTGGCTCCGTACGATCTGGATCCCAAGAACATTCCCGGCACCGGTTATCCGATGGACACGTTGGGCAGCGTGGCGGGATCGAAAATCAAGGCCAAGTGGAAGGTGCTGGTGACCGATTCCTGCCACAGCGGTGCGATCGCACCCGATGCCGACGCGGTGCAATATAACCGTAGCCTGCTGGATCTTTCGCGCTCGATGTTTTCGCTCACCGCCAGCCGCGACCGCGAACGGTCTTTCGAAAGCAAGGATTGGGGCGGCGGCCACGGCATTTTCACCTATTACGTCGTCAAGGGCCTGGAAGGCGAGGCGGACGAAGACGGCGACGGCATCGTCACCGCGGACGAGCTGGCCGATTACGCTCGACGCAATGTTCGCGAAGCCACCAAGGGCATGCAGAATCC
Source organism: Bryobacterales bacterium (assembly GCA_025463005.1). Taxonomy (GTDB): domain Bacteria; phylum Acidobacteriota; class Terriglobia; order Bryobacterales; family Bryobacteraceae; genus Palsa-187. The sequence continues at coordinate 4,324 of JAOAPR010000141.1, forward strand.
CACCAGCGATCGCGGGAGCTTCGATCCGAAGATGGGTTTGTCCTACATTCCCGCGAGCCTGCGCTCATCGAACGCGCCTCCACCCAAGAACGGCACCCTGATTTTCGAAACCAACATGGATGGCGTGGAGCTGTTCGTCGACGGCGTTTCGCAGGGCGTGATCAACAAAAGCGCGCCGCTGCGGCTGCCTGGTCTCAAGCCGGGCAATCACACCATCCAAGGCGTCAAACAGGGCTACGAGCCGGACGGCCCTCGCGAGGAAATGGTCTACCCCGGCCGCGACGCCACTGTGTCGCTCAAGATTCTGATCGTGCGCCGCCGCAATAAGGCGGCTGTCGATGAGCTGGACGAAGGCTTGAAGCTCTATAACAAGGGTGGCCCCGACAACTACAAGAAGGCCGTGGCGCGTTTCGAAAAGGCTCTGCAGATCGACGGGAAATACAGCCAGGCCGCGCTGTATCTGGGCCGCGCCTACAATTCATTGTTCGAAGAGAAGAAGTCCGAGGCTGCGTTTCGCCAGGCCATCGAGATCGATCCCGATTATATGGAAGCGCGCGTGAGCCTAGCGGGAATGCTGCTCGACATCGGCGGCGTGGACGAAGCCATTCGCCAGTTGAACATCGTCACTCAGCGCGAAAAAAACAACGCGCCCGCTCTGTACATGCAGGCGCAGGCCTACCGGATGAAGCAGCTTTATCCGCAGTCGATCGAATCTGCCCGCGCGGCGATCAAGCTCGCGCCCACCGTTGCCGAACCGCACATGTGGCTGGCCGAGAGCCTTCGCCTGAGCGGACAATATCCCGATGCTGCCGGCGAATACGTCCAATACCTTCGCCTGAGCGATTTCGACAGCAAGCTCGCCGGGCAGATGAACTATTACGTGGTCGGGTTTCTGGTGGGCCTGGGCAAGAAAAAGCGCGCGGCGCAGACGGATACCTGGCGCGACCTGCGCAGCCTGGCCTATTTCGGGCTGTGCGATTCGGAGCGCAACCAGGCGCATTT
>JAOAPR010000320.1 GCA_025463005.1 Bryobacterales bacterium
TCGACAAAGCGAGCCTGTTTCAACTGTCGTACGCATTCATGAGGAGATTCGCTTTTGTAGAAGTGCCGATTCCGACGAGTGTTCAGTATAAGCAAATCATAGAGGCTTCGTTTGCAGACCTGCGAGGCGACCATTCAGTGCCTGTGGGCGGCGATTGGGATCAACACCTAGTAACCGCTGAGAAGTTATTTGTGGCACTATTCGCGCAAGACAGTGGTGGCCTGGCAGCAATTGATGCAAACGTCGGTCCTGCGATTCCACGAACGATGCTTCGTTATATTATTGAGCGTTGCTCCCAATTTAACGCTCCGCCGTTGCTTTCTGTACAGGAACTATTTTTGGAAGCAGCTTCGACATGCCTGTTTCCCCAGTATGAAGGTAGGCGCACTGAGCATGCTAGAATTGTCGATGCTGTCGTGGGGGTGTTGCCTCAGGAAAGCCAACGGGAAAACGAGTCCAACGTCTCGAAGGCTCTTTCAATCTGGACGGGCCACAAGGATTAATTAGATCTTGTCCGACGCAGATTCACAGCGCGATTTGCTGGAAAACGATGTGCGGGAATTTCTATATACGCGGCTCGACTCCGAATGGAAAAGTGGAAAATGGTCGCTGGACGAACTGTCAAAATTCCTTGAACAGTTGGCTAAGACGCCGGCCAACATAAATCATCTCGCCATAATCTATCATCTATTCCGGGCTGGAGGCGCGGAAGGCTTCTTTTTGGAAGAGCTTCCGGCGGAAATCAATCGGCTGTTGCATGCCACCCGGCGAGAACGAAACTTTGGACGCCGAATAGGTCGCGGGCACATACGTTGGTCCGAAACCATGAGTCGACAACACGCTTATTCGGATCCCACTCTATTCTGCGTGGATCAAGCGATCAAGGAATTTGACACCCCGGCCAATCGCCTTTTGTCGCACTATATTCATGAGATTTGGGATGCTCTCGTTGGTATTAAAACTTCAAACAGGGGACGGATAGCGGCCAGATCAGAAATCGTTATTCAAACTGCCCAAGAAGCGCTTCGTACGGCCTATCTTCGTCAAGCTCGCTCAGTTACGTCGATATCATCTTCGACGTTAAGGACGGCAGAGCGATCGAAAGCTCGGATCTATTGGCGCGCGGCGGAGCTTTGGCAGGAATTTGAGCGAACCCGCGATGCGCGTGATGTAGGACTGCTTCGAGAAATTCTCTCAGTTGGCTGGTTAGCTCCCTTGAGCGAGGATGATCTTTTCGAGATATATGTTCTTGTGCAGGTCCTAAGGGTTCTCGAGAATATGCTCTGCGCCGGCAATCCGGATCGTGCTCAGTATCGTGTGATGGCAGTCGGTGATGGTGCGATCGGCACGTTCGACGGGGGCGAATGGGTGGCAAAAGTGTATTTCGACAGTGCGCCTCACAATACCTTCAGTTCCATATTTAAAATTGCTGACTATAAATACAAAAATATATTGGCGCGATACTCAAGCGTAATGTCGGCAAGGCGGCCCGACATTTGTGTAATGCTGTCGCGAAAATCAGACGAATTTGCCTTGCCGCTAATTGTGGAAGTGAAGAACACTCCACTCGACACTCAGTACGGCCGCGACTCCGTTTACAAAATGCTAGGTTACCTGTCTGATTTTGAAGAACTCTGGAGTGGCGATCGTTCCGCCTCACGGCCCAAAGCCGCGCTCGTGTTACGAGAGGGTGTCATAGCCGATGACTACTCGGCATCTCTCAAAGAGGAACTACTCCTCATGTCCAGACCTAATCTCTCCGCGCGTTTGAAGGACTTTTTTACGGCTGGCATAGCTTCTGTGGCGCAATCAGTTGTGTGATGCGCCTGATCCCATCGGTATTCTGCGTAAATTTCTCGTATCATGCCCATTAATTCTGAACCGAGTGAGTTGTAGAAATTGTTTGCCTCTTGCTGTCCAAATTTCATATCGAGCCTCTGCCCGAACTTATTTCGCAAGGCTCCCAAGGCTGTAGTAGGCGGAGAGGGAGGGCGAACCCCTTTTTGAGTTGGTCGAGCTTCTCAGTCCGCGATGCATGAATGTTTTCACAACATGGGATATCCGAAGCCCGCGCCTCAGAGTGGCTTCGCCCGTGACCTGACCTTTCCGGCTATCTCTGTCTCCACAAAACATCAGATTTGCGCGAGAGCATCGCGCCCCTCGCCAGCGCAGTTGCCTCTGGATCACCATCCAGGACCCGGCCGACCAAATCGGGTGACAACCAAGCAAGATGGATCAGGTTGCTGACATAGTTGTCTGTGATGTTCTCACGTACCGCAATTTCTGCCATCGACTGCGATTTGCCTCCGGTGAGGTGTTCGAACCAGACAAATGCGCGTGCGATCGCCTTTACGACAACGGCGTCAGGTGTTTTGCCATTTTGGTCCTCGAAAACGAGTTTGCCAGATCCGCCACCGAGCGTGCCAGGAACAGTCGCCTCGAGTGAGATGATGCTGTTTTCGCCGTTGTCCTGGGACGGCTCTACGAATCTGTCGGTCAACACCCCCAGTAACCGGTCGCGCTTGATGGAGATATTCAGGCTTGTGGAACTGACTGTCACGCGCGCGAGAAGATCGGCAACATTTCGCGCCATGGGTTCGGCCGGCGACAACGAATCCGCAAGCTTGCCTGCGATCGCAAGGCCGCTGCCAATCTCCGCCGGCCGACATCGCCTTTCGCGAAGCAAGGCCGATAGCCGGGTTTTATCCGTAAGAAAGTTTTGCAGCCGCAAGCTGGGCCTGGACGGCGTCCCATGTCGCGGCGTCAATCAGAGCCGGATGCTGGCCAGGATACCGGACGCCCTTGTGCTCGATTTCCCCGATATAAAGAGGGTTCGACAAGATCTTGTAGAGGTGACCGCGCGCAAAGGACAAACCGCCGACCGCTCGGCCGCGCGGCGTCGCATATGGCTTGGTCGTGAGATTGAGGCGAGCGAGTTCGGTCTGGACCCGCTGGACGTTTGAGTTTCAGAAACAGGCCAAAGATCGTCCGGACGGTCACA
>JAOAPR010000154.1 GCA_025463005.1 Bryobacterales bacterium
GAAGAACCTTGATAATCGAGCGCCCGTCCTCTGACGAAACTTCGGGCGCTCGTAGTGCAGTCGGGGTCGGAATCAAAACAGGGAGGATTGAGCTGACTTAGCTCCAGGGATCGGCGGTCTTTGATGCGGACCGCCGCTCTATCCCCGGTTGGCAGGAAAGCTCGTCGGAGGAAGAAGCCTTCAGCCGTTCTGAGGATTGTATTCGTCAACCCGGCGACAGGTCAATAGAGCTATCCGAAAGATAGCCTCCTGCTAGCCGGTTTTAGCAGTACCGCTAGGGCCACCCCCTGTTCTGGGCAATACTATGCAGACTTCACCCGCCCAGACGATAGAAGGATCTGAGGGGCGCGGGGCTCGGTTCATGATCTTGTGCCCGCCTAGGGAAGCATTCCGAGGCGCGCCCCTTTCTTGAAACGAGGAGCATCCTGAAAGCATCCCTAGCACTCCCTGTGCAAACTGCGAAGGCCGTACCGTGTAAAAATCGCGAGATTCTCAAGGCTCGGATGCGGGCCGACCTGAAGGTCTACGCAGACGCCATGGCCACACTGGAGCGGTATGCGATAGCGGGGTTACAGCGGGACACTGGAACACAATTCGCGAAGGCCCAAAAACGGGTGGATGAGTCTCGACGGGCTTACGAAGTAGCTCGCGATACGCTCGACGGGCACATTTCCTCTCACGGCTGCGCTTAGCCCGCCCGGTATGCTAAATTGTTCTGAAGCAGTTCGGAGACGGAGGGTGTAGTGTTTATATGGAACCCTCCAACGATCACGAACGCGAACTGGCCCGTCTGATCGACGAACGGGCGCTTTCCCAGGGGAAGCTCGATTACACCGCTGTTCCCGCCATCGCTTCCCTGCTGAAATTCATGATGTCTCGATCTGATAGCGAGTTCTTGATCGCCTATCTGCACTGGCGGATGAACAATCCGATCCAGAAGGCGGATGACCCTAACCTAACCTAAGGAATAGCGGCTAATTCCGGCTCCTACACCGCCAGGTAGCCCCGGCAAACGGTCTGTCATCGAAATGTTTTGGTGCTCTCGCGCGGTCCGGGGGATGTCGGTAATCCACTGAAAATACAGATGATAAAGTATGAAAAGTTTTGCTTGTCCGAAAAAGGTTCTATGCTATGCTGAGATCCGCGGTGAGCACTGCAGTCGACGAAGATGTGCCGTGTTCATGTAAGCGAGCGTCGGAAATTTCCCCCGGATCACAGTAAAGAAACGTGACGGATTTCCACAGTTGTGGAAATTGTGTGGGAAATTTGCGGCCAGCGGGCGCTTGCAAGAGGAGAATCATACGTGGGTGGACATTGGGAATCGGCAGCAGCGACGGCGGTGGCGGAAGCGGCAGAATTGAATCCTTGGGAGTTGATCAAGGCAAAACTGGCCGAGAGAATCGCTCCCCAGGAGTTCCAGAACTGGGTAATGCAAACTGCCCTTCAAAGCCTCGACCAAGGCTTACTGCGGGTGCAGGTTCCGGATCAGGTAACCAAGGATTTCATTGAGCAGGAATATACGGATTACATACGTTCCACGATCCGGGAGCTGAACCTCCCCGTGGAGAAGGTGGTCTACCTTCCCAACGCAGAAACGCGCTCGGCCGCGGCGGCTGACAATTCTTCCTTGTCGTCGTCTTCTTCGTCTTCCGCGGAGCCGGTGTTTGCCTCAGCGGCGGGGCAGTTGAATACGAGATTCCGTTTTGACAACTTCGTAGTCGGAAGCTGCAACCAGTTCGCTCATGCTGCGGCCCGCGCGGTCGCCGATAGCCCTTCGCGCAGTTACAACCCGCTGTTCATCTATGGCGGCGTCGGTATGGGCAAGACTCATCTCATGCACGCCATCGGACGTGGGCTGCTTGATAAGTATCCTTCTCTGCGGGTGGTGTACACGTCCAGCGAACGCTTCATGAATGAGATGATCCTGTGCCTGCGAACCAATCGCATGCCGTCATTCCAGCGGCATTACCGGTCCGCGGATGTGCTGCTGGTGGATGACGTACAAATCCTGGGCGGCAAGGAGCGCATGCAGGAAGAGTTCTTCCACACCTTCAATGAGCTTCACGATCATCAAAAGCAGATTGTGATCTCGAGCGATTCGGCCCCGAAAAGCACCCCGGGCCTGGTGGAACGTCTGCGCTCGCGTTTCGAGTGGGGATTGATGGTGGATGTCCAGCCTCCCGATCTCGAGACGAAGATGGCCATCCTCGACAAGAAAGCGGAGCTGGAAGGCGTGGCGCTTCCGGAGGAAGTCCGGATCTACATCGCAACGAAAACCAAATCGAACGTGCGCGAACTGGAAGGCGCGTTGATCAAACTAATCGCCTACTCGTCGATCACCAATTCCCCGATCACGCTTCAGATGGCGCAGCAGGTGCTGAAGTACCTGATCTCCAATGGCGACCGCAGAATCACCATGGATTCTATTCTCCGCGCAGTCGCCGAGAAACATAACCTGCAACCGCAGCAGTTGAAGCAGAAATCGAACACGCGCGCGATCGCCTACCCGCGCCAGATCGCCATGTACCTGATGAAGGATCTGACGCAGGCATCGCTGCCTGAAATCGGGCGGGTTTTTGGCGGGAAGCACCACACTACCGTTCTCCACTCGGTCCAAAAGATCGAACGTCTGCGCCAGACCGATTCGGATCTCAACAGGCTGATCCACAGCCTAATCGACTCAGTCCATTAGTGTTATTTGTGTCATCCACAACCGGGCCCTGGAACGCCCTGTGAGATCCTGTGCAAACCTCATCTCAACTCGATTTCTCCGTCCCGGCTGCACTTCCTTCTGCACAGCTTCTGATGACTTTAACCCCCCGGTCTTGCTATAATTTAGAAGGAAATCAAGGTTTCAACAAGCACTACGACTACGATTACTCTTACATAGAAGAGAGTAACTAGTAGAAACAACCTTTGCTATGGAATTCACTGTCAGTAGGGCTGATCTGGTTCGAGAACTGAACCTCTCGCAGGGCGTTGTCGAGAAGAAGACCACGATTCCAATTCTGTCCAATATTCTGCTCGAAGCGGATGGCGATCGCCTGCTGCTGACCGCGACGGATCTGGAATTAGGCGTCCGGTCGTCGTGTGCGGCGAAGGTCAAGAAAAAGGGAGCGGGGACCATTCCCGCGCGACGCTTGCTGGACTATGTCCGATTGCTTCCGGAAGGCGAAGTCCAGGTCAAGATTCTAGAGAACCAGTGGGCCAGCCTGGTGTGCGGCCGATCGAAGACCCGGATCGCCGGCATGTCTCGCGAAAGTTTTCCGGAACTGCCTGCGATGCCCGCGGTGCTGGCCGAGATTCCAATCGGCGCGCTGGGCGGCATGATCGCGAAAACGATTTTTGCGATTTCGAGCGAAGAGTCCCGCTTCACCCTGAACGGTGCGCTGCTCGTGTTGAAAAAAGGGAGCATGGCGATGGTCGCCACCGACGGACATCGTCTGGCAATGGTTGAAAGCAGCGGCGATCTCCCAGGCGTTACAGGAGCGTACCGGGCGCTGCTTCCCCGCAAGGCCATGGCCGAGCTTCAGAAGCTCGCTACGGACGCGGATCCGGCCTCTGTAGTGCGCTTCGCGGGCGATGAGAACCATCTATTCTTCGAGGTCGGCGGCCGTCTGCTGCTCAGCCGCAAGCTGACCGGAAATTTTCCGGACTTCGAAAGGGTGCTTCCCAAGGAGCATGCCCACTCGGTTGCGGTGAATCGCGACGAGTTTCGCGGCGCGATCGAACGCGTCGCGCAGTTCTCGGACGAGCGGTCCCGCGGAATCCGCGTGCAGGCCGGCTCGGGCGAGTTGAAGGTTCACTCCTCGGTGTCGGAAACCGGTGAGAGCGAGGACAGCATTTCCGCCGCCTACGATGGACCGCCGGTCGAGATCGGCTTCAACGCGGAGTATCTCCTGGACTTCCTCCGCGCAGTCGCGACGGAGGAGGTCACGTTCTTGTTCAAGGACGCACATAGCGCTGGAGAGCTTCGTCCGGGCGGAGAGAAAGCAGACAACTATCGCTACGTGATCATGCCCATGCGTATTTGAGCGGAGTTTCTAAGAAGGTTTTTTTAACAAAAGAAGTATGGCAACAAAAGATACCGGCGCAGTTTACGATTCCACTAGTATCAAGGTCCTCGAGGGCCTGGAGGCTGTGCGCCTCCGCCCGGCGATGTACATCGGATCCACGGGCGAAATGGGTCTGCACCACCTGGTCTACGAAGTGGTCGACAACGCCGTAGACGAGGCGCTGGCAGGATATTGCACTGAAATCAACGTCACCATCCGCGAAGATGATTCGCTCAGCGTAGTGGATAATGGCCGCGGCATTCCCGTCGACATGCACGCCGAGGAAGGTATGTCGGCCGCGGAAGTCGTGATGACCAAGCTGCACGCCGGCGGAAAGTTCGACTCGAACACCTACAAAGTTTCAGGCGGGCTGCACGGCGTAGGCGTCAGCGTGGTCAACGCGCTGTCTGAAGTGCTGCAGCTCGAGATCTGGCGCGACGGCTTCACCTGGGAGCAGGAATACGCGCGGGGCGTTCCCAAGTCGCCATTGGCAAAAACCGGAAAGGCCGGCCGCAAGACTGGGACGAAAGTCACGTTCAAGCCTGATTCGTCCATCATGGACGCGTCCAAGTTCAATTTCGACACGCTCTCGCAGCGCCTTCGCGAACTGGCCTTCCTGAACAAGGGTCTTAGGATCACGCTCACGGATGAGCGCGAAGAGCCCGCGCGCGTGGCCGAGTTTCACTTCATTGGCGGCATCGCGGAGTTCATCAAGCATCTGAATAAGGGCAAGGCCCTGCTGCACGACAAGCCTATTCACTTCGAGGGCGAGCGCGATCTGCCCAACGGCGGCACGCTGGCGATGGAAGTGGCACTGCAATACAACGACACCTACAGCGAGTCGGTATTCAGCTTCGCGAACAACATCAACACTGTCGACGGCGGCTCGCACTTGAGCGGATTCCGCAGCGCGCTCACCCGGACCATAAACGCCGCGGGCCAGAGCGGCGGCCTGTTCAAGGACGTCAAAGAAAACCTCACGGGCGACGACGTGCGCGAGGGTCTGACGGCGGTGGTCAGCGTAAAGCTGCCGCAGCCCCAGTTCGAAGGCCAGACCAAGGGCAAGCTTAACTCCGATATTCAGGGCTACGTAGTCCAGCTCATCAACGAGAAGCTGGGTGAGTTTTTCGATAAGAACCCTCCGGTGATGCGCAAGATCGTCGGCAAGGCGATCGAGGCTGCGCGCGCCCGTGAGGCGGCCCGGAAAGCCCGCGACCTCACCCGTCGCAAAGGCGCGATGGATTCCGGAGGCCTGCCCGGCAAACTCGCGGACTGCCAGGAGCGCGATCCGGAGCGGTGCGAACTGTTCTTAGTGGAGGGCGAATCCGCCGGCGGCACCGCCAAGGGCGGCCGCGACCGTCGCTATCAGGCCATTCTGCCGCTCAGGGGCAAGATCCTGAACGTGGAAAAAGCCCGCTACGACAAAATGCTGGGGCACGAAGAAATCCGCGCCATGATTACGGCGCTCGGTACGGGCATCGGCAAGGAAGATTTTGACGTCGCCCGGCTACGCTACGGCAAGATCATTATCATGACCGACGCGGACGTGGACGGCTCGCATATCCGCACGCTGCTACTGACCTTTTTCTATCGGCACATGCAGGAGCTGATTAAGCGCGGCCACGTTTTTGTGGCGCAGCCGCCGCTCTATCGTATTAAGAAGGGCAAAAGCGAGAAGTACATCAAGGACGACAAGGAATTCACGCGCGAGATTCTGCGCCGCGCTACCGAAAACCTAAAAGTCGAGAATGCCGATAAGGCCATCCTCGAAGGCACGGAGCTGCGGAATTTTCTGATGCAGCTCGATGAGTTTCAGCTCACCTGGCGGCGCATGGAGCGGCGGCTGCGCGAGCCGCGCGTGGTCGAAGTCCTGGCGCGTCCCGAGATTGCAATAGACACCAAGAGCGATTTCCACGAAGAAGCCAATCTCAGGCAAGTGCATGAGGCGCTGAAGGCTCTGAAGATTCAATCCGAACTCAAGCACGAAGAGGAACATTCGGCCTGGATGGTCACTTTCAAAGATCCCACCAATGCCGAACGAGCGATCGATATCGAGCTGGCAGCTCAGCCCGAGTATCGCCGGCTTCGGACCCTCGCCAAGCAAGCGGCCAAGCTGAATCGTCCGCCCTTTGTCGTGATCAAAGATAACCAGCGCGACAATCAGACCAGCTGGCGCGACCTGCTGTCCCACGTCAAGACCGAGGGCACGCGCGAAGTCAGCGTACAGCGCTATAAGGGCCTTGGTGAGATGAACGCCGAGCAGCTGTGGGAGACCACGATGAATATCGATACCCGCACCTTGCTCAAGGTCCAGCTCGAAGACCTGGTGTTGACCGACGAGATCTTCACCACCCTCATGGGTGAGGATGTCGAGAGCCGCCGGAAGTTCATCGAAGAGAACGCGCTGGATGTGCGAAATCTAGATGTTTAACTTGACCGCGAAGCGGTCGCAACAGTCTGGCTGCCCTGATATGCTGTTTTAGACACGGCACTTCAAGCTGTCAACGACCTTTAACAAAACTGATCTTTACAAGAGAGTCCACGGAGAAAACCAATCATGCTCAAGAAGACACTATATGCAGTTGCGGTTCTCGCCCTCGCCGTCGGCGGGGCGCTTTCGCAGGATAAGGGCGGCAAGGGCGGCGGCAAAGGCGGAGCGCCCAAAGGCCCCGGGATGGCCCTCTCGTCCCCCGATTTCCAGGATGGCGGCATTATCCCCGACAAGTTTACGCAGGCCGATCCCATGCCGGTTTCCCCGAGACTGGAATGGACCAATGTGCCACCTAACACGGAGAGCTTCGTCCTGATCATGCACGATCCGGACAACGCGCTGAATGGCGGGACGGACGATGTGCTGCACTGGATCATGTTCAACATTCCCGGAACCGCCCGGGGTCTCGCAGGCGGCCTGCCGACCGACGCGACGCTGCCCGATGGCACGATCCAGGCCAAGGGTATCCGCAACGTGGGGTACATGGGGCCCGGCAACGCGGCTATCAACCCGTACCATCACTACACCCTGGAGCTCTACGCCTTAAACGCGAAGCTCACGCTCGGCCCCGATGCCACGCGGGCGGACGTGATGAAAGCTATGGACACCCACACTGTTGGGAAGGCTGTTCTCGTCGGGCGTTTCAAGAGACCGCAATAAGACTTCGTTGCCAGCGTGCGGGTCGCTTGTATATAGATCAGTCTACGTATACTCGCTTGACCCGCGCGCTTATCCCACACAGCACGCTGTAAGAGATTGTCCCCGCCACGCGCGCGATCTGCTGCGCATCAATTGATACCTCACCGTCTGATCCCAACAGTGTGACCGCGTCCCCTACGCGGAGCTCCGGGCTCCCCGTGACGTCGACCGTGGTCAGATCCATCGATACGGCGCCGACGATCGGCGCCAGCTTTCCATTGGCGATCACATGGCCGCGGTTCGAAAGCCGGTGCGGAACGCCATCTGCATATCCCACTGCGAGGACCGCGATCCGCATGGGGCGTAACGCGCGATGTATTCCTCCGTAACCGATCAACGATCCGGTTTCCAGATCCTTCGTCGCCAGGATCGTCGCTTTCCAGGCGAGCGCCGGCCGGACCAGCAACTGACGTTTTGGAGCCGGACCTCGCGCCGGCGAAACGTATCCGTAAATCGCGTGTCCGGGCCTGACCAGGTTCCACCATGCCGTCTTGCGTCCGTACGCCACGGGTATTGTTCCGGACGCGTGAATGTAACGCGGCGCCAGGCCCGCAGTGCGCATCCCGGCCAATACCCCTTCGAAATGCAGGAGCTGCTCTTCGGTTTGCCGGCTTTCGTAATTGGCGGAGGACGCGAAATGCGTCATCAAGCCTTCCAGGTTCGCTGGCGTGGCTTGTACGGCGCGTGCGATCTCCTCCGCGGCTGCGCGTGTGCCCAGGCGGCCCATCCCGCTATCGATCTTCAGGTGATAGGGAACGCGTGCGGCCGGTACGTCCTCCAGCGAATGAATCACCGGCGTCAGATCGAACTCTTCCAGGCCTGCTCTTTCCTCGGGAAGAAAATCGGCCATTACCAGGATGCGCGCCCGGATCCCCTGCCGGCGCAGATAAACGCCTTCGTCGACGCTGGATACCGCCAGCCAGTTGGCTCCCTCGGCTTCGAGCGCCCGCGATACTTCCACCGCCCCGTGGCGGTAGGCGTCGGCCTTGACCACCGCCATGACGTCGACCGCCGAGCCGACAACTGTTCGCACCGCGCGGTAATTCGCGCGAATCTGCCCCAGCGAAACTTCGACCCAGCTTCTCATGATTTGCCTGCGAGCCTTGTCAGCAGTTTCTCATAGGCATCGGTGACGGCGTCCCAACTGTAGCGCGTGCGCACACGCTCCCTCGCTTTGATGCAATAAGTCTCGCGTTCCGGCTCCGGCATATCCAGCACGCGCTCGAGCACCTGAGTGAGCGTGTCCCGTTGGAACGGAATACCGGCGCCCGCCGCCACCTCCGCGTTTTCCGCGGTGTCGAGATACAACGTGAGCGCGCCGCGACCCATGGCCTCGATCAGCGCCGGATGCGTGCCACCCACTTCGGTCGCGTGGATGTACGCGAAACAATGCGAACCGAGCTCCCGGTAGCCTTCGCCGTAAATCGATCCGGGGATCACTACGCGCGGATCTGTGGTGGCTCGCACGCGGCCGATGTAGTCCGGCGCGTACGGCGCGTCGCCGATCAGCGCCAGCTTGAACGGGGTATTCAACTGCTCGAATGCTTCGCGCACCAGCAGCGCGTTGTTTTCGGGCTCCATGCGGCTTACGTAGAGAAAATACTGGCGACGCTCCAGGCCCAATTGGTCGAGTACGGCGGACGTTTCCACCACGCCCACCTCCGCGCCGTAAGGAATCATCTCCGACGAACGTCCGTATTCCTCGCGATAATGTGTCGCGATGCTCTGCGCATCGGTTATCACCGCGTTTGGCATCCAGGTGGCCAGACGTTCCGAAATTCGGTACCACGCTTTAGCCAGCGCATTCCATTTCTTGCGATTCCGCTCCAGGCCGTCGACATTCAATGCTACCGGCATGCCCAGCACACGCGGAATCCAGGTGAAAATTGCATTCGCGGCGTTGCAGTACAGCACCGCGTCGTAGTTACGCGTTTGGGCCAGGTGCAGCGTCGAAAACAGCGTGTGCGCGATAGTATCGAAATATTTGTGGCGGATGGTGGGCAGATATTGCAGTTGTACGCCGCGATACGCGCGGTCGGGATATTTTTCGCGGCAGTAAACAGTGACGGTGTGACCGCGCTCAACGAGCCGGGTGGAAAGCTCCTCGGCGAAGGTCTCGAACCCGCCGTAGCGCGCCGGGATGCCTCGTGTGCCGAGGATCGCGAACCGCACCTGGGCGCTTTCAGCCGCGGGCGGCGCGACCCCGAGCCACCGCTCTCGCCGAAGGACGGGGCGCGGGCCGGCTCACCGGCTGGTAGGAGAACCAACTGGAAATATAGTCGTCCTTAGCCCTGCGGCGCTTCATGATCTCGCGGCGCTTTTCGATCACCCGCCTCCAATTACGCGCCAGATACCAGAACGCCTTGAGCGATCCGTGCTCGTGCAGGAGGCAGGCGCCCACCACCACGAAATCGCGAGCCGTGATGGAGGCCCAGTTCCGCCGGTAGAGATCCGGAGTCATGTTCTTCAGCCGCATCAGGAACCGGTTTTTCACCGAATGCATGTTGATGACGGACGGCAAGGCGCGGCGATTGCCGGGCAGCACGTTCCGCACGTGGTACCCGCGAGCCAGCGGCGTATAGATGCAACGCCAGCCCATCAGTTGGGCACGCCAGGCCACATCGGCGTCTTCGCGGTAAACGAAGAAATCCGGATCGAAAAACTCGCCGAGCACTGAGATGTCCTCGATCATCGAGCGCCGGTAGAGGGCCGCGGCCGCCGTTGCTCCGAAGACGTACTCGAAGTTCAGGTAATGGCCGTTATCGATTTCCTGGCTGCCGCGATCCAGGTGCCGCAGCATGGGCGTGAAGTAGATGCCTGTCGAATCCACCAGCTGTTTGTCGGGCAGATCGAAGGTCGCCCGGATGGTGAGCAGCTTTCCGCACACCGTCCCGACCTTGGGGTCCACCTGCCCCGCGTCCACCAGGGCCTGAATGAAGTTCGGCAGCAGCAGGACGTCGGGGTTGAGTGTCAGCACCCACTCGCCCTGCCCCAGCGCGATGGCTTGATTCTGCGCCGCGGCAAATCCCAGGTTTTGGTCGTTGTAATAGATGCGGCAGCGGTCGGCGAATTGTTCCAGAATGTCCACGGTGCCATCGGTCGACGCATTATCGATTACGATGACCTCCATGTTCATATACTTCTGTTCCAGAACCGATTCGAGGCAACGCTTGATAAATCTGCCACTGTTGTAAGTGACAACCGTTACGGAGACTAAGTCCTTTAGGGCCATTCGCGTCTTTTTTCTTATATTTTCTCGGTGCGCCCAGACAGCTGTGCCGGCCGCGTGCGGGACACAAGCCGTCTTACTGCTAACCGTGTGATTTTATAACAACCAACGACAGGGTTCAGGTTCCGTTCGCGAATAATCCCCGCGATCGTTCGCGGAACCGTACTCAGCACCGCTGCGAGGCAAACACCCCGATATGGCCAAGGGCGGAAGTGCTTCGCCGCATATCTTAGAAGGCTATCATACCAGTACACTTCCATGCGAGCGGCCGGAAGCTCTTTGACGGAATGGCCACCTGTATGCTCCGCGCGCACCTGCGGCATATACTCAATTCGATACCCTGCCCGGGTCGCGCGTTTGCAAAAATCCACGTCTTCGAACCATACCGGATGAAAATTCTCGTCAAAACCGCCCAAATGCTCCCACACATCGCGGCGCATCATCAGAAATGCTCCAGCAGGCTGCTCCACCGGACCTTGTTGATCCAGATCTCGATCCAGGTATCGGTAACGGCGATTCACTGGATTTCCCGGCCATAGGCGATTAATCCCCAAAAGCTCCAACGCCAGAGACGCCGGGGTGGGAAAACGGCGAATCGTGAACCCGGTTTGCGCCCGGCCATCCGGCCCCGTCAGCTGGCCCGCAGCGAGACCGTGTTCCCGGCAAGCCTGGACCAAACCGGATACGGGAGTCCGCAGACGCACATCGGGATTTAGCAATAGAATCGCGCCGGCGCTGGTTTCGACAAACCCCTGATTCGCAGCCGCCGCGAATCCACGATTTTCGCGGTTCGCGATCAGCTTCACGCCAGGTCGCTGGCGCACATGTTCTACCGTTCTATCACTGGATGCGTTGTCGACCACAGTCACGGCTCCCCCTGGAGCCATTTCAGCCAGAGCATCGAGGCAGCTCAAGATCACCTCCTCCGAGTTGTAGGTGACGATTACGGCCCCAGCAGCCAGAAATAGGCCCTCCAGTAACGATCGAACCCGGTCTGACGCTGGATTTCAAGTATCGTTTTCTCGCTTTCCTGAACAAAAGCTTCGATGTTTCCGGACGCCGGCCGCTGCAACGGAAGGGTTCGGGCGACCCGCAAGCCCGCCATCTTACCTTGGAGATACGCGCCCGCACACCCGTGGCCCAGAGCCACGATTCCCCATAGCAATTGTCCAGCCACGATCGGCCAGCGCGGGAACCCAGAGAAGTACTTTGCTTTCAGTAAAATCTGGTTGCGAGCAATCAGACGGACTGAGTACTTATTCCACCTCCCCCATGTCGAACTGCCCAAATGGCAGGCAACGGCTGTCGGTACATAGATACCCCACCGCTGATGGATCGCACAACGTATGCCGAAATCGACGTCTTCCAGATACGATTCGAATTGCTCATCCAGTAAACCGACTTCCTCAAACAGGCGCCGCTTAAAGAGAGCCGCGGTCATGGGAGCCATCCGGATCCGCCGAGGCTGGTTCCACACCGGCCCGTCAGGCCTGCCCGAGCCGCAGCGGCAGGCGCATGCGCCCCGGGAGATCGCGTCAAAGGCGCCATCGATGCGCGGAGGGTCGCCGGCCATGAGCGTCTTTCCCGTCGCAAACCAGGCCTCGTCCTTTTCTGCCGCAGCCAGCAGCGTCGCCAGCCAATCAGGCGCCAGCGTTACGTCATTATTCAGGATGGCGATCCAATCCGCGCTGGAGATCTCGATACCCCGATTGACCGCCCCAGCGAACCCCAGGTTGCGTCCGAGCCGGACCACTTTCGCGCCGGCGCGCTCGGCCACGTCGGCAGAATCGTCCGTGGATCCGTTATCCACGACAATAATCTCGTCGAACGCGCGCGTCTGCTGGCCCAGATTGGCCAGGAGCGCCTGAAGAAGATCCCTCCGGTTCCAATGAGGAACTACGGCGGCAACCTTCATGAGAACCGCTTTTTGAGAAGGAACCAGAGATTATGAATGCCGTCGCGCCACGGATTTAGTTTGATCTCACCGAGTCGCGAACTGTACAGAATCGAGAGCTCCGCGAAGCCGCTCCGATTCATCTTGAGCGCCTCGATCTTGATCTCTTCTGAGAAAGCCATCCCGTCTGACTCGAGTCTCATTTTGCTGAGAATCGCGCGGTGAAACACCCACATCCCCGACTGCGAATCGCGAACCCAGCGGAAGTACAAAACGGACATCGCCAGCGACAGGATAAGATTGCCGATCCTGTGCTTGAAACTCATCGCCGAACCATCCCGCACCGGGAAGCGCGAAGCATTTAGAAAATCGACCCGCAGATGGAGAAAGGCTTCCAGAAGATAGGAGATCGCATCGGGCGGATAGCTGTGGTCACCATCGAGCGTGATGATGATATCGCCACAAGCCGCCGCGAAGCCGGTTTTATAACTGCGGCCGTAACCGCGAGCGTCTTCCCGGATCACTTCCGCGCCGAAACGGTGAGCCACCTCGGAGGTCCGGTCGGTCGAGCCGTTGTCGACCACGATCACCTGGTCGACGAACTCCGGCATGCGGGTTAATACCTGCTCCACTCCCTGTTCTTCGTTCAAGCACGGCATGATCACCGTGATCGTTTGTCCCTTATACATTCGATCGTTTCACCAGCATAGCCTGACCGCCTAGGTGGCATGACTCGTTGGGTATGATGGGGTACATGAAGTGGCTTTCCTTAACGGCGCTTGCCGCCCTGTTTTCGTTTTCCGGCGCGCATGCGGAAGTCTTCGGCGTCAAGACCGTTTATGTGCTTCCCATGGCCGGCGGGCTCGACCAGTATCTGGCGCTGCGACTCACCTCCGAGGGAATTCTCCAGGTAGTCACGGATCCAAAGAAGGCGGACGCGATTTTCACCGATGGGATCGGCGCGCGCCTTGAGGATACTCTCACGCAACTTTACGGCGCCCCGGTCGACAAGGACAAGCCCGAAACGGCCGGCAAGACCGATTTCGCTCACCCCGCCATGCAGCCGCTCTCGCGCAGCCGCGGAGTCGTTTTCCTGGTGAATCGAGCCAGCCGCGACGTCGTTTGGAGCACCTTCGAGCGGCCCAAGAGCGCGCAGCCCGAGGAACTGAAGCATGCCGCGGATAAGATCGTAAGCCGGCTGGCGAAGGCCAACAAGGCCAAATAGCGCTATCTGGTCGTAGTACGGGCTTCCAGGCCTGCCGATGGTTCTGGGTTCCTGGCGATTTCACTGCGCATCTTTCTGACCTCCGCGCGGTAACACTCCACCAGCCGTTCGGTCATCACCCGCATATCGCGCTTGGCGACCATTTCGGCCCGAGCGCGTCGCGCAAGCGCTTCGGCTTCGTCCGGATGGCGCAGCAGGTGAACCACGTGCCCGGCGAACGCCTCCGGATCATCGGCCAATGCGCAGATCTCGCCATCCTGATCCGCCAGTCCTTCTGCGCCCAGACGCGTCGAAACCACTGGAATTCCGGTTGCGAACGCCTCGAGCAGTTTCACACGCACGCCCGAACCTGCCAGAATCGGGCAAACAAACAGCGAGTAGCGCATGAGAGGCTCGCGCACATCTTCCACGAAGCCGATCATCTCGATCGCTTCCGGATCTCGCAGGGAATGCCGCGGCGGAGGATCGGACCCCACGATCACCAGCCTGGCCCGGGGCTCGTCTTTGCGAATGCGCGGAAAAACTTCCCGCAGGAACCACTCCAGTGCTTCCACGTTCGGCAGGTGCCGGAAGCTGCCCAAAAACAGAAGCGTGTACGGTTCGCGCCCGGAAGGACGGAACTCATATCCGGACGTGTCGATACCGGCGCGAAATCCATCATCAAGGCGGCCGTTCAGTTGAGGAAGGAAGGACCGGAGATACTCGGCATTATCGCGACTGCACACTTGCACGCGGTCGAGCCGGGGCAGCAGCCTGAGCTCGTAACGGATCGCCCGCAGATATTCCCAGCGCGAGACCGTCCTCTCGAGCGAGCTGCTCATGTACGGAAGGCGTCGCGCGATGGACTGGAAATAGACATCGTGCTCGAACAGGATGCTGGGAATGTGCCGGAACCGGCCGGCGTACTGTCCCATTACCAGGTATTCGAGCTGCAGCACGTCGATCGCACGCGTGTAGATCTGGCGATGAATCAGCCAGGCCAAGTCGCGGTTGCGAAATTCACGTGGCGCGTGCGGTTCAGCCGAGCCGAGCGCCTTCTGGCGACCCTCCAGGCGGACGATGTACTCCGTGGACGCGCAAATCTGGTCTAACTCCGCGTGAGCCTCCCGCTCGCGCTCGTGATCCAGCATGACGATCAAATGCAGATCGCACAAACGAGCCAGTTCGCGCACAGTTTGGTACATGAACACGCCACCGCCGTGAATCGGGGGACAGATCGGATATGGTGATACGAACAGAACAGCCAAACGCGACGGCTCGCTCCGTAGCGGCAGGAACGCGTCGCGATAATGGCCGCCCAACGGCCTTCTGAACGCTTCCCGGTCAGTGACGACGGAGAGCCTGCGTGCTCGCACGCGGGCACCGAGCGCCCGCGGCAGATCGAGGAATGCTCGCAGGATTCCTGAAAAGTTCGGGCGCTCCGGCGAGTCGCCGGCCATCCAGCTTAACGTGGCCGCGGCCCACGTAAAGAAAAAGTGCGAAACCAGCCAACGCCAATCGTGGATATTCTTCCAGGTAAACAGCAGGAAGTTTTTCTTCAGCACAGCCTGGATGTGGGCTTCCGAAAAGCGCTTGCCGATGGTCCCGCGATGTTCGTGATAGACCACACTGGCGGGCTGATACAAAACTTTCCAGCCGCGCTTCCAGGCGAGATATCCAAGATCGGTGTCTTCCAGATAAAACGGTTTGAGCAGCTCGTCAAAGCCGCCCAGCTCCAGAAATTTCTTGCGGTCGAACGCGCACGAGCCGCCGCCGCCGTAAAAACAGGGGTACAGCCCGCGGATCTCGGGTTCCGCGCGGTGCCGCACGCGCAGCGCGCCCTGTAGCCACCAGCCCTCAGTCAGACCGGTTTCTTCGCGCGGCTTGCCTGGATCGGAAAAGAATATCTGGCATGAGACGGCGAAAGTTTTGTCATCACTGAATCCATCCAGGAGCGGCTGCAGGAAGTTCCGATCGACGCGCATGTCGCTGTTGAGCAGGACCACGATGTCATTGCGCGCCGCCCGAAACCCGGCATTGGAGCCACCCCCAAATCCGAGGTTGCGCTCTAGGGCGAGCACGCGAACTTGTGGAAACCGCTCGCGTACGAACTGCGCGCTGCCGTCCTCGGAACCGTTGTCCACAACGATGATCTCGCTTCGCGGGGAATCCGACAGCGCCGCGATCACGGAAGGCAGATATTTTTCGAGCAGATCGCGACCATTCCAATTAGGAATGACCACACTCGCTGCGTGAACGTCGGGAGCAGTTTCGGGAGGAAGCCTTCGTCGAGGCAGCAGCCACCATACCAGGTCGCACAGAAATATCACGAAGGCGGCGAGCACCAGCAGAATCGGAGAGAGGATCGCGAGAGGCAGGCCCCGGAGCAGTTTCCAGGCGCCCGCCAGGAAACGATTCATTCAGCAGCTTCCTTGACTCGCGGTCCCAGCCCTAACTGGCGGCCCAGTTTCAACCATCGGGATTGGCGGACCATCGCGAGTTGCGCCGCCGTCTGCTGAAGCTGCGCATCCAGGCGCCGCGCCCAGTCGGTACGCTCGACTAC
>JAOAPR010000178.1 GCA_025463005.1 Bryobacterales bacterium
TGGTTAGAATCACCGCCCGCTCGATGACATTCTGCAATTCCCGAATGTTCCCGGGCCACGGATAGTGCACCAGAGCCTCCACGGCATCCGCGGGAATTCTATCGATCTGCTTGGCCATAGCTTGCGCGTAGCGATGCACGAAATGCGCGACCAGCATCGGAATGTCTTCCAGTCGATGACGGAGCGGCGGAAGGGCAATCGGAAACACATCGAGGCGGTAATAAAGATCCATTCGGAAGCGCTTTTCGGCTACCAGCCTGGACAGGTCTTGATTGGTTGCGGCCACCACGCGCACGTTGACACGATGGGTATGCGTGCTCCCCAGCCTTTCGAATTCCTGTTCCTGCAAAACGCGCAAAAGCTTCGCCTGCAATTCGAGCGGAATATCGCCGATTTCATCCAGGAACAGGGTCCCGCCGTTGGCCGCCTCAAAGCGGCCGATCTTCTGAGCCACAGCACCCGTGAAGGCTCCTTTTTCATGACCGAACAGCTCGCTTTCGAGCAGCCCCAAATGGGATCGCCGCACAGTTCAGCTTGATGAAGGGTCGACCCCGGCGCCGGCTGTGCATGTGGATCGCGTGCGCGATGAGCTCTTTGCCGGTACCCGTTTCGCCCTCGATGAGAACTGTGGAGTCGGTGGGTGCCACTGTTCGGATTTGATCTAATACTCTACCGAGAGCAGGGCTCGACCCCACGATGCCTTCGAACCCGTTTTTTCCCGGATCACAATCCGGCTCGGAGGATTTTTCGTTCAAAATGACATTGTTAGGATGCATTTTGTGTAGCTCCATATGAAGCATTCACTTTCCAACCTCATTCTGAGGCCGGAGCCCTTTATCAACAACCCTCGATGGAAGTTCCGTGAGCCAACCAGATCGTGATGCCGGGGCGTACCTCTTTCGGGGTGCATAAGCCCAACCCCGCATCCTGTTGTTAGGATTTACGAAATGAACCGGGAGACTTGGGTCAGGGGAGCTTAGTCAGCGAGCCTGGGCGCGAGTCAGAATATATTCCTGGTGCACGACGTTCTCCCTGTAGTAGGGTTCCACCAGGGAGTCGAATTCTGCTCGAATGGCCATGAGTTTCTGCGGATTGCCGGCGAGTCCCTCAACGAGCTTCTGCATCGGGCCAACCGAGGTTTCCATAAACAGCCGATTGTGATCGACGCTGAGCGCCGGAAAAGTCATCGTGCCTCGAGCGAAAAAAGGAGCCTCGAAGCCTGCGGCCAAGCGCTCCATGATGACGGCGGGGTTCCCCCATTGTGGAGGGGGTGCTGCTCCGGGAGGAGGTGGTGGGGAGTTGCGCCCGACGAATGCAAACATGCGTCCGACGAAATGCTCGGGCGGCCAGGTAGCAAACGCGACGCGTCCGCCGGACTTCAATACACGGCGCATCTCCGCCACAGCGACCTCGGGCCGGGGCGCGAACATGTGACCGAACTGGCTCAGCACCACGTCGAACGATGCGTCCGGATAAGGCAAGCTTTCCGCGTCACCTTCCGTCCATACGATGTGATCCATCCGTGCGATTCGCGAATTCTCTCGAGCCCGATCGAGCAGAGCCGGCGTCAGGTCCAAACCGGTGACGCGTGCGCCGGCACGAGCCGCCGTGATCGCCACTACCCCGGTACCGGTCCCGACATCGAGCACGTTCTCGCCTGAAGCGATACCAGCAAATTTCACCAAGTGCCCGGCTACAGGCGTGGTGAACATCGCAGTGGGCGCGAAGGATGCCCACATCTCACGCTGCCGATTCTTGAGCTCTACGAACGGATCGGAGGCGTTATTCTTCAGGTCCATGTTTCACAGTCTACAGAACAGCGCGGGCACCCGCCGTCAGAGGCAAAGAGGGTGTGTCATTTGAGGGATCTCCCTCCCGCACAATGGCGGGAGGGAATTGGCAGTGGGAGGTAGTACCGGCCAGCAGCTAACGAGTCGGCTGCTTTCCGTGGTGCTGGCTCTTATCCTCCTGATGTTGCTGAGTATGTTTCGAATCGTGCTGCCGATTCTGCGGATCATTCGGATTCTGACCCTTCTTGGGGTCTTGGTTCTGCTGACCGTGCTGATTCTCTTGCTTACTCTTTTGGTTGTTGGTCATCATGGACTCCTTACACCTAGGAGATACAGTACGGCGGGGAAATATTACTAATTCTAAAACCATCGAAAACAGCGCAGTGCACTGGAGCCGTGCATGGTGGATCCTGCGCCAGGCTTATTTGTCGACGGGGCTTTTGTAGCAACTACGTTCCCGGATTTCCTTGTCCAGGAGGTTGAACTTTCCAGTCATCGTGAAGGGCTTGGTGTACGCACCCGGATCTTCGACCGTGACTTCGAGTTCCAAACTTCCGAAGTTCGGCCTGGAGTAGCGTTCCACTACATGGAGTTTTTCGGTGTGTGGATGGCCGATGGAGTCGAGCCAAGTCCTGCTGTTGAAGCTGATGGTATCGACCACCAGCGTATCTCCTTCCCACTTGCCGATGGAGTCTCCGTACCAGGTAGGATCCAGGTCTTTGCTATGGCTGGCGGTAAAGAAGATCTGACGGAAGCTATGAATGTCACCCTCAAACAGGATGGTGAGTTGCGTGGGCAATTGGACTAGTTTTTCCGGATACGTCGACAGTCGCGGCACGCCCATCGGCAGACACTTGGCGGCAGGATCGTCCTTAGTTTTTCGCGTCTTTAGGAGCGCCTCCGCCGAGGGCAGCATGGAGATTTTTTCGCCCGGCTTCAGCGCCTTGGAAAAATCACCTGAAAATCTGCCGTCGGGGTTCCAAACGCCCGAGAGGTCTGCCTTGCCTTCCTTAGTCCGAGGTGTCGGTCCGTTCATCGCAGGCGACTGCGCAAGGGCGGCCCCCGCAAACAGAGAGAAAGCTATTGCCATTCGTACGATTTGCATTATTTGAACTCGGGCTACTTCTGTTTGCCGATGCCGGAGGGAAGACTGATCAAGTGCTGGGCATCCAGATTCTGGCCGTTGTCGTCCTGATTCTCGTTGCAGATATTCTCCTGGATCTCCCAGGCCGGAGCGAGTTGCGAGACTTCCCGGACCTTCCACGGCTTGGTATAAGCTCCTGGATCGTCAATGGTGATCTCGTCTACGATCATCCCCAACTCGGGGCGCGTGAGGCGTTCGATCACGTGCAGCCTGTTCGTGCGCGGATGACCGTCTGCGTCGAGCCACGCCCTATTGTTGCGGCCATCACCAAAGCCTAGCCCGACCGTGTCGATCACCAGCGTATCTCCTTCCCATTTTCCAATCGAGTCTCCCCACCACGTTTCCTTAACAGTCGGATCGTGGGGACGGCCGTCCAGGAACACCTGGCGGTAGCTATGGACATTCCCTTCGAAGAGGATCACCAGGAGCTTATCCGTCTGGAGGATCTTCCAGGGGTAGGGAGCCGTTCGCGGCGTGCCCATCGGCAAACAAAAGCCTTCAGGATCGTCCTTACTTTGATCCTCGTCAAACCGTTTGTGGAAGATTTCTTTCGCCCACGGCTGCATGGGCACCTCGTCCGGGTCGAGGTCTCGCGCGATATTGTGAGAGTAGCCCTCGCCGCTCTTGCTAGGCGGGTCGCCCGGCCCGCGGCCCGGCGGTTGATACACTCCCGAGAAGTCCACCTTTCCATCCGCCGTCCGAGGCGTCGGTTTACCCTTCGGCGCGCGCGCCTTCCCGGAATTGGCCTGACCGGCGGCCGGGGCAGACGCCAGGTGCAAGGCCCCAAACACGGCTACGGTGGTCAAGATCGAGCAGATCCAGAACCTTCTCATTCGAAATCTCCTGAAGGTAGAATAGAGCTTCTGGATTAACTCCGCAAGCCAACTTCCCGCATCGCAAGTGAAAAGAGATCCGGAAGTCCGCATTGACACTCCTGCTGCGCGATTTATATAATGACTTCGGTCCGATCGGTCGCGCCTGTTGGCCGACTCGGGAGGATAGGATAAGGATAGGATGCGCACCAATCTGTCTCTGATGGCCATGCTCTTGGTCGCGGCAGCCATGCCGACGCTCGCACATCACTCGTTTGAGGCCGAGTACGACGGCAAAAAACCGGTCACCCTCGACGGAGCGGTTTCAAAGGTGGATTGGATGAACCCCCACATCTGGGTCCACATCGACGTCAAGGACGAAAAAGGGAATACGGCCCACTGGTCGTGCGAGGGCGGCAATCCCAACTCACTTCGAAGAAATGGGTGGCAGCGGGACACGCTCAAAACGGGGGATCAGGTTTCCATCGACGGCTTCCGGGCGAAGGACGGCACGAACACCTGCAATATGCGATCCGTTAAACTCGCAGACGGAAAGAAAGTTTTTGCCGCATCTTCGGGGGATGGCGGTCCCCAAGAATAGCAGTTCGGAAAAGGTTCCTAGCAAGACGCCGCGCGCTAACGCAGAGGATATCCCTTTTCACCGGGCAGGTGACCGTCGATTTTTAGGATCTTGAGGCCTTTAGGCACCTGGGAAGCCTCTACGAATGCGACAGCCCCCGGAATAGCGGCGACCAGCTCCGTCGCCATTACGTTGGAATATACAATACGTGGGCCCGATGTCGCCTCCTCGCGGAAGACTTTGGCGATCCAGTACTGCTGAAACTGCGCTTCGGACATCTGATAGATTTTTTTCAGAACAGCTTCGCGCTCGCGAGTGCCAGGAGCACGGATCAGCAATGTTATGCGAAGATTTGAGGTCCAGAACTGCCGGTTTCCAAGCATCAACTTACGCAGCTCAGTGAAAGAAAGATTGTCAACCGAGACTTCAGGCCGCACCACAATGGCAAGGTCCACTGGATTCTGTGCAGCCAGCGGCGGCATGAGCGCGCATACGAGGAGCCCGTATAGAAGGGCCATCAGCATCGTCCGTTTGAAAATCGCAGGAATCATATGCATAGACGTGCTCAGAAGGTAAAGCTGACCTGCGAAAACGCGCCATGAATCTTTGGCAGACCTCGGCGATCGTAATAACGGTATTCCAGTTTGAATGCCGCAAAGGTCGAAATGTCATACCGGATACCCGTGGTAGATGCGGAGAAAGTGGGCACACCCCGGAAAATTACGTCTGAACGAGGTACATGTATTTGTTCAAACCGATAGTATGGCTTCCATAGCTTTTGCTGCCACGGCAGGCGATAGGCGACCTGCGCGTAGAAAGCCTGGCTGTTGGAGACAACGCTCGCGCCGTTCACCGGTTTATGAGTGACGTTGGCAAACTCGGCGATTACTTCCGGCGTTTCACTATGCCAAACGATATGTCCGGACTGGATCCATTCGCGCGTCGGCAAGCCGGTGGCCGGGCTTATTTCATCACGGTACACGGATCCCCCAACCTGAAGGGCATAGAGCGAATCCGGCCGTATAAACACGTTCGCCAACCAGGCCCTGTGATTGTTGACGTCGCCGAAGTCGCCCGACCGATTGATGGCTGTACTGCGGCCATTTCCTAAGCCGAGGTTGTAATTCAAGTTCAAACCTTTTGCAGGGATCACTCCTTCCACTAACGAGCCAACGAAATGTACCGGGATGAAACTACCGCCAAACTGGATCATCTCAGGACGGCTAATTGTGGTTTGGAGCCACTGACCATGATGGAATGCTGTATTCCAGTAGTTGATGGGCGTATGGTAACGACCGAAAGAGACTTTGAGATAGTCGCTTTGCGAGAAGCGTATGGCAGCTCGCTCCACTTCGGCATTGAACCCGGGTGCCGCAGGCGTTCCGGTACCGGCGTCCGGTCTGGCCGTGAAGCTCAATTCGCCAAAGAAGCTCACCCGGGGGGAGAGAGCGGAACTGAAATGGAGTATGAACTGGCCTTCCTGGAAGCCCGTATGCGAGTTGAGCAGGGTGGCGGCTCCGAAACCACCGGAGGGGCCATGCAGATCGGATGCAGCGAAATTGAAGTCGGAAAATCCGGAAATCTTGAGCGATGGATAGGTTATCTGGCCGGCCGTTTCGGGCTGCGGAGGCGCGTCGTGGTCATGTTCCGCTTCGGGCGGCCGGGCCGGTCTTGGTGCTTGCGCGACCGGAGTAGGAGTAGGGCTGGCCGCTTTTTCCAGCTCGGTGAGCCGCATTTCGAGCGTATCGATTCGATTAAGAAGCTTCTGGATCAACTCCTGGGTCGTCGCTGAGTCCGCAACTTGGGCGACGGCATTTGACGATAACACCAGGCATCCGGTTAAAACCAGCGCCCACTTCATTGATCTTTCCTGCTTTTGATTAGTCCCATTCCACCTGTTCCCTGAGATCGGTCCTTAGCCAATGCGTACGATGATCCATCGACGTATTCTTAGGGAACTTTACTAGGGGTGGTACTAGGGAATTGCTAAGGCGGGCTCTTTTCCCGCTTTAACGACTTGGACCGGAAGCAGGACGGTAAACGTAGTCCCCTTCCCAGGTTCGCTCTCGACCTGGATGTCACCGCCCATCATTTGACAGAAGCTTCGCGTTATGGTGAGACCCAGGCCCGTGCCGCCGTACTTACGGGTTGTAGACGGATCTGCTTGCGTGAACGCTTCGAACACCTTTTCCAACTGCTCGGAAGTCATCCCGATCCCGGAATCCTGAACGCGAAACTCGACCCAATCCCGGCTATCGATGCTGATACAGCGGACCTGGACTCGAACCGTGCCGGACGTCGTAAATTTGCAGGCATTACTGAGCAAATTGAACAGTATCTGACGAACCTTGGTGGGATCGGCATGCATAGTGCCCGTCCGAAACGGGACATCGACGATCAGCTCGTTGAAGTTTTTATCGATCTGCGGTTGCATGGTCTGCGAAACATCGCTAACCATTTCCCAGATGTCAAACGTTTCCAGAGCCAGTTCCATCTTGCCGGCCTCGATCTTGGAGACATCCAGGATGTCGCTGATCAGTACCAGCAAGTGCTTGCAGGCGGTGTTGATCTTTCGAAGATCCGGGATCAGCTCCTGATGCCCTAGATCCTCGGCCTGCTCCGCGAGCATTTCACTGTAGCCGATGATGGCATTCATAGGAGTGCGAAGCTCATGGCTCATATTTGCGAGAAAAACGCTTTTGGCCCGGTTCGCGGATTGAGCGGCTTCCATCAGCATCCGCAGTTCCTGATGGCGCCGTTCGAGCTCCGCGTTGGCGCCGATAAGCTCAATGCGGGCGGAGTCCAGGTGCTCCGCCATGTTATTGAACGTGCGCGCGAGGTCGCCAAATTCATCCTTGGCAAGAAGTCGAATGCGGTATCTGAGTTCCCCCGCACCGATGGCATCGGCGCCCGTTTTCAAGGCGCCCAGACCATGCCTGAAGTGACGGCCCACTACAAACGTCAGTGAGCCCGCCAACAGACCAGAAATAGCGAAGATGAGGATGGTTACGCGGTCCGTTACCCGAGCGACGTCGTAGAAGTGCGTGCTGGCGGCCTCGACAAGGTTCTTCTCGTCCTGCTGCAGTTGAGGCAGAAGCTCCTGCATCACCTTCCGGCTCAATGGCTCCGCGCGGGTCACAACTTCCGTGATGGCGCGCGACTGGTCGCGTCCAAAGCTCTCATAGAAGATGCGCCATGAAGCGCTTAGGTCGCGGAACGCTGTAGCGAACGCCCTGAGTTTCTCCTGGCCTTCGGCGTCGGAAAGACGGTTCATCTGAGTGATCTGGCCATCAATCTGATTCAGATGTTCATTGAACTGAGCGATCTCCTCTGGAGACGCCCCGTTGCTGCCGGGGTCCGCCATGATCTGGCTTAGTAACGTTACCTGCTTCTGATAATCGTTCAAGCGCTGCTGGATCGAGCTGATCAGGCTCTGCCGGGAAATGGCGCGACGCAGTTCTTCGACCGTCGATTGGCGCTTGAGATCGCTCCAAAAATAGATGCCCAGATTGCACGCGAGCAGCAGCAGGATTGCGAAATGAGATAGTGTCAGCCGTCGCCGGATGGTCATCGCACTATGAACCGCGGGAAAGCTACAGGCTTCACCGTAGTCTATCCATCGGATCGTCCTTAGCCCGGCAGTAGAGCTTCTAAGGCCGTAATTGTGGATCGGTGACTCCAGATTCTTGATTTTCACTATAGAAGGCCCGGAATTAGGACGAAGAGTAGATGTCGAGGAACAATGCTTAGCCCGGGGCTTGTCCTCGTAGATGGGCGCCGCGATACAGGCTGAGGAAAGAGACGATGCCAAAGGTTCTCCTGGTTGAAGACAATGAGATGAACCGGGACATGCTGTCTCGGCGGCTGACCCGACGGGGGTTCGAGGTGATCGTCGCGGTGGACGGCCAGCAGGGCGTAGAAAGCGCCACGCGCGAGCTGCCGGATATCATCCTCATGGACATGAACCTGCCCGTGCTTGACGGCTGGGAGGCTTCCCGTCTTTTAAAGGCTAGCGAAGCCACACGGTCCATTCCATTGGTTGCCCTGACAGCGCACGCCATGGCGGACGATCGCGCCAGAGCGATGGAAGCCGGCTGCGACGATTACGATACCAAACCGGTAGACTTACCAAGGCTGTTGGCGAAACTGGATCGCCTCCTGGCGAACAAACCGGAGCGAGTCAGGAATGAGCCGCTTTCGGCCGAAGCGCTCGGAGAACTTCGACACAAGCTCAAAACCTCCTTTAATCAAATCCTCGGTTATGCGGAGATCTTGTTGGAGGACGTCGAGAATAGTGGTCTCCAAGACATCGCGCCGGCCTTGGGGGATCTTCATCGCAACGCGCGTGGCCTGCTGGAGCGCATCCAGAAGGCGCTCGGGAATGACGGTGGCGTAAGCCTCGAAAAGTTGGAGGCTCTGGCAACGGAGGTCCGTCCCGAGGTCGAGCAATTATGTGAAGTATGTGGATCGCTCACGATTGTGCTCAGCGGAAAAGGGGCGACCGCGGCACTGGCCGATGCCGAGCGTATCGCCAGCGCGACGCGTCAACTGCTTTCGGTGCTTCGTCAGATGTGCCGTTCATCGGCGCCGGAGCCGGATGAAGCCGTATCGGGTGTAGAAATAGTCGCGTCGGACCGGGAATCGAGCCCGGCCGAGAATGGCGCGGGACGCCTTTTGATTGTCGAAGACGATGCCGCTAATCGAAACCTGTTAAGGCGGCGACTGGCCCGCTTCGGCTACGCGGTTGAAGTCGCGGAGGACGGCCCGGCAGCTCTCGAGAAGATATCCCAGGACCGGTATGACCTGGTGCTGCTGGATCAAATGATGCCCGGAATGAGCGGCCTCGATTTGTTGAAGTTACTGCGCGGAACCTACTCGGCAAGCGAGCTTCCAGTCATCATGGTCACGGCGCTGGATCAGAGCCAAAAGATCGTGGAGGCACTGGACCAGGGAGCCAACGACTATGTAGCCAAACCTGTAGACATGCCCGTAGTCATGGCTCGCATCCAAGCGCAATTGGCACGCTCCAAAGCCGACCGGCACACGAAACTATCAGATCCGCTCACCGGGCTGAGCAACCGGCTTTTGTTATCCGCGCGTCTGGCGGAAGCGATCGCGTGGCAGCCGGGCCTTGGAGGAACCCGTTTGGCTGTCCTATTGCTCGACCTTGACGGATTCAAGGTCGTGAACGACAGCTTTGGTCATGGAACAGGGGATCGCCTTTTGATGGAGGTCGCGGAACGACTGAAGAGCTCAATCGCCAAATGCGATCTAACGTCCAGGGCCACCATTGCTCGCATCGGTGGCGATGAGTTCGTCATCCTGGTCGAACGGCTGGATAACGCAGATCAACCCGAAGTGGTGGCGCAAACGGTGCTGGAATCTCTGGCGCAACCGATTCTGCTGCACGGCCTTAGCGTCACCATTAGCGCAAGCATCGGTGTCGTTTTAGGCGCGGATGAGGGCGCATCGCCTGAGCATCTGCTCCGCGATGCGGATTTGGCGATGTACCATGCCAAGGAACTCGGGAAGAATCGTTGGCAAATGTTCGACCCAAGTCTGCGCGAACGCGTCCAGACCCGCATGGCGACAGCGATCGAGCTTCGACACGCCGTTGAGCGAAACGAATTGCTGGCTGTCTACCAGCCCATGATTCATTTACAGACGCGAACGATTCTAGGATTTGAGGTTCTGCTGCGCTGGCAACATCCCGAACGCGGCCTGTTGCTTCCCGCGGAGTTTATTTCTGTAGCGGAAGAAACAGGTCTGATCGTTCCACTGGGCGAGTGGATCATTACTCAGGCCTGCCGGCAACTGCGGATCTGGCAGAATCAGTTTCCATCCTCTCCGCCCCTGGGGATGAACGTCAACTTGTCGGTAAAGCAGCTGAGGGACCCCAACTTGTTGGCTCATATCCAAAGGACTCTCGCGGAGACTGGTATTCCGCCGGAATCCCTAAAGCTGGAACTTACGGAAAGCTCGGTAATATCAGAAATTGAATCTGCCAAAGACGTGTTGGGCAAGATCCAGGCTATGCGCGTGGGCCTGAAGCTGGATGACTTCGGAACCGGCTACTCGTCCCTGAGCTATCTTCGGACGCTCCATTTCGATTCCTTGAAGATCGATCGGTCCTTTGTCGAACGGCTGGCATCCGATCGGCAATCTCGGGCCATCGTCGAAACGATCATTAGTCTGGCCGACACGCTCCGCATGAACGTCGACGCGGAAGGCATTGAGAACGAGCCTCAACTGGGCGAACTCATTAAGCTGGGTTGCGCCACAGGGCAGGGATTTCTTTTTTCCAAGCCGGTCGAGGCACACGCAGCGGAGAAGCTGCTGGAGGCCAGCTTCGCCGGCAAGAAGACGTCTGGGGAGCATATATGGGACACTCTGCCGGCCACTATCGGCCAGGAACGCGACTGATGCCGGTCGACCAGTCTTTCATCTAGACGGGAGACCTCCAGCCACTCATCGTGGACCGCATTGTTCGCGTGCGACGAGGAGTATCCAAACTGCCGCCCAACTTAGTGCTCCTGAACGGGGGCCCACCGTACAAAAAAGGTCAGTACGTTCCGTGAAAATGCGGCCTTCCCCGGACATGAGAATTATGGATATACTTAGTTCCTACCGGGGTCACGTGATGGGAACCCCGGAGCGACGTTAACTCGGAGGAGCGAATGCAACTATCGAACTGTATTGCCCCATTTCTTCTAGTCGTGGTCGGATCAGTGGCGAGCGCGGCCACGATCACAATACCAAGCACCGTTGTAAACGGTACGGACGTCTTCTCCGGACCTGCGTTGACCCTGACGAGTACGGTTCAGCCGACGGATACCCTAACGCTTACCGCCCGAGGGGAAGTGTTCCTCCAAAGCGGTCCAGCGTACGGCACCAACGCCGCAGGCGTGGTGACCACAGCCGGAAGCACTGGTGTTGGCGGCACGAGTCCTAACGGCTCGACGAACTTTGGCGCGCTTCTGATTGGCAACCCGACACTGGGCTTTTTTCAAATATTCCCAGCCAACATAGCCAACGGCTTGAGCAGCGCGACACCTCCGAGTCTGTTGACGACGAATCTCACATTCGGCAGTCTCGGCTTTGGTTCGGCCATCCCCTCGGGGACGGTATTGCAGCTTCGCGTGTCCGACATCAACACTGTCGACAACAGCGGCTCCTTTACAGTTTTTGGCCAAATCAATGTAGCGTCCGGAGTGCCTGAACCCGCAAGTTGGCTGCTGGTGGGAGGGGGAATCGGCGTTATCGCTTTTGTAAGCCGTAAGCGTCTGTGCAGCCAATCACGCGGCGTTTTATAGTCGCCGTGTTCGATTAGCGATCTTCGGCGGCATAAGCTGCTAATTTTCCGATAGCATGTCCACGCGGTCGATCACCAGGACATCCGCCGGCTCCTTAACTGGCTCATACTTCAACCCCAGTTGTTCCTGAACAGCTGCCATGATGGCCAGCTTGAAGTCGCCGCTGTCTGTCGACCATTCGATTGAGTAGTCGTATTCCCCGTCGAGCCCGGTCTTGTCGATCACGGGGCGATCCGCATAAACCGAGACCAAGTGAACGAAATCCGTCATCGTTATCTTTGTAATGCTGCTTCGCAGCATGCCAGGCGTGGCGGGGTCGAAGGTCTGGCCGTACCTCTCTCCAGGAACGCTGGGCTTCAGCTTCGCGCTTTTCTTGGCCACCACTAAGTGATATACCTTCAGTTCCTTCTTGTCGGGGTGGAGCTTTAGTTGAAAACGATCGGCCAACAGCGATTGAAGCATCAGTCGAACCTGCTCCAGCTTAGGCGTCTCCTCACCCTCTGTCTTGGCGACGATTGTAAAGATGTCGCTATCGGTCCACGGCGGTGCGCCGGTCACTTGGTAGTCCTTCACGTTGTAGGCTGCTATGATCAGAATGTTCAAAGTGCCTTCAACGGTAACCCGGTTGCCGAAGATTTTAACCGGATTGCCTCCTGTTCCGAGGAACCCGGCTTTTGTATATCTGGGCTTACGGTATGTAGCCTACCAATCGAACGAAAGCGGCTCAAACGAGGTGTATGTGCGGTCGTTTCCGGATTCCAAGGGCGGCAAGTGTACGGTCTCGAAAGGCGGCGGTTCCCTGCCCCGAATCAATAAACCGGGCTGTGCCCGGGCTATCGCGCTCCATATTGGTCGTGGCGAATGCGAAAATCGCGCATCCGTGCCAAGTCGTCGGTCAGAATGTCACGGTCGCGAGGCCCCAATCGGTTGGACTCAATTACTACCTGCAATGCCCCGATAACCTCATCGAGTTCCTGCTCATCATAGAAGCCCTCCGACAATTTTTGCTGCAGCTCGTCGAGCTCAAATTTTGTTCTACCCAAGCGAGCCTGATCGCCGCCAAACGGGAAGGTACTCGATGCAACGTGGTCGAGATCTTGTCTGATGTTCTGAAAGAACATGGGGCGCCAGGAGTCGCCGCGGAACCGCTGATCCCGCTCGCTGTGGTAGGCACCCTCGATATCGCGTGCGCCATATTGATCGTGCCGCAGCCGGAAATCGCGCATGCGGCTCAAGTCGTCCGTCAGAATCGCGCGGTCACGCGGTGCTAAACGATTGGCTTGCAGAACTACCTGCAGAGCGCCCATGACTTCATCGAGTTCCTGTTCATCGTAAAACCCTCGGGATAGTTTTTGCTGTAGCTCATCGAGTTCCATCTCGGTTTTGGCTAGCCGGGCACGGTCACCGGAAAACGGAAACGCCCCGGACGTCACGTGGTCCAGATCGTCGCGAACACGCTCAAAAAGCATAGAGCGCCAGTTATTGCCGCGGAACCAGGTATCCCGATCCTGATGATAGGCATCCAAATCCGGTTGCTCTCGGCCGGGTCCAAACGCGCGGTCATCGCGTTGATCATACGGGCCACGGTCTTGACTAGCTGGGTAACCGTCCCAAGCCAAGTCGAACGTATAGGCTTCGGAGCCATTGTCAGGGTCTTCGATTCGCACCACGGCGGCCCCGCCGTTACGGGGGTCGCGAACAAGCTCCTGTCTGCCCCGGCCGTCCACGCCCGCAAAACGGAAATTCGCAGGATTGGCAGGCATGATTGAAGTGCATTCAAAGCGGCGCCATTGCGGCGACTGCCCCGAAAGATTCCGCAGAATCGCGTTGCCGCCACGAATCTCTACATCAGCGGCTCCATCGACGACTACTTCGACGGTACATTTGCCGCTGCCCGGGGCTCCGCCACCCACCATAGCAGCGCGTCGCTGGAGAATTTGGGCACTAGCAACCGCCCCTATAGTCATCAGTCCCAACAAAACTCGCTTATGCATCTTCTACCTCCTGGCGTCGATCCAGCATTTCGCCGACCATCGATAAGGGGTTACAGGAGCTTAATGAGGTCAATTAGATCAGTAATTTACAGGGAGGACGTGCGGCAGACGCGCAGTAGTCGCGGTGGATCTGAGCCATACATGCTGTTTTACAACCAGCAAAGGATTCTAGGTATCAAACAACATCGACCCGAAACTGTCAGCTCATCCGAATCGGCAGCTCCCGCTCAGGAGTTGCATCACCCTCTGAATCTGACGTACGACCAACGTCCACCAGGTGCATTCCTCGAAAAGCAATCTGGTAGACGCGGCCATACTCGTTGTCAAACCAGGTCGCGTGCAGATCGGAGGGCCAAGGCCATTCGGCGGCTTCGCAGTCTTCCTCAATTCGACCGATTGTAATCGTCTTTTGTAGAGGTAGCGGCCATGCTCTGAGCCCGGTTACAAACAACAGACTAACTCCCGGCCTCTGGCCGAAATTAAAGGACACTCGACGTACCTGAGGGTCTAGAAGTACGGTGTCGAGCGCATTGGACAGAATGCGTAGCGCGTCGATGTAGGAGCACCGAAAACGAGGCAGGCACGAGGCAACCTCAATTTGCCTTCGCCTCAAGTGGTCACAGAGATGCGGGGAGGACGTTACATCAGACAAAACTGTCTCAAGGTCGAGCAGTTGAGTCGGAGTCGGCTTTCTGCCAGGAAGGTCGGGTTGATTTTGGATAGGCCGTTTGGCCCCGGGCAAGGTTCGCGCAAACACAAGTCCGGCTGTGCCGAACAGAGCTATGGCCGCCAGGTCACCGGCATTTGAGATCCGGAACGAGTATTGCGGAGGCATCAGAAAGTAAGCCGTTGCAGCGCTCCAAATAGCCAACACGCTCAGGCCTGTGAGACGCCCAGCGAGCGCGAAGAAAACTTGGACCACGACGGTTCCGACTGCCAAGGCGACGTAACTCATTAATGAAGTATTCCCCGTTTCGTACGTTATACCACCTTTGGAGCAAACACGATGGGTTACCCCCTTTTGAATCTGCTGTAATCATCTGCAAACCCCGATTATGTGCTCGAATTTGGCCGCCCGATAAGACGCATTATCGGTAGTTATTCTGGCGGCTCCACGAGCTGCCGACTAGAGATGAAACCTCCAGCGCCATTCTCCCGCTCGCATCATTCGGAGTGGATTTTCGCATATACTACACCTGCTATCAAGGATTCACAGGTGCGGTAGCGCACGGCGCGGCCCGCGTCACAGCGGTCCGAAGGAGTGTAACCATGAATGCCGTTGATGTTCAAGTACGTGAAACGAGAGGGAAGCGTTGGATGCTGTGGGCTGGCCGAGTTCTTTCGCTCTGGCCCGTTTTTATTGTGCTGCTGAGCGCTACCTGGAAGCTGACCCGAAACCAGTGGTACGTCGCGGAGTTCACAAGAATCGGTTGGCCGGAGAGCGCCTTGACGCTCCTCGCTTTCCTCCAGCTTGGCTGCATCATCCTGTACATCATTCCGCGGACGGCGGTTCTGGGCGCGGTCCTGCTCACCGGCTACCTCGGCGGTGCCATCGCCACATATGTCCGAATTGGAGAGGCTTATCCGGTCCTGGTTCCGCTGTCAACAAGCGTGATTGCCTGGGTGGGAATCTACCTGCGCGACGAGCGCCTTCGAGCGCTGCTCCCGTTCCGGGGGCGAGTTCTGCGGGCGTGATGCCGCCGACACCCAGCACTGCAACAAGGTCGCCGGGGAAAGCACCGCTGTGCCGCAGCGCGTTGAACGTGGTGATTCCGGCGCAGAGCAACGGTGCTGCTTCGGCGGAACCTACTTTCCGGTATGGCCACCAGGGCCTCGACCGGAGCCACCATGTACTCCTGGTATCCGCCGTCATAGCTGATGCCCGGAATTTTCAGGTTCCGGCAATTGCGAAAATCTCCTCGCCGACACGCGAGACACGTGCCGTCCCGGCCGCCGTGCCAGCCGACACCGACCCGCTGTCCCTGCTTCCACTCGGAAACACCTTCATCCAGTTCATCGATGATGCCCACGACTTCGTGTCCTGGAACGCGGGGATACTGAATACCGGGCCACTCGCCTTCTTTTGTAAGCGCGTCGCTGTGGCAAACGCCACAGGCCTGTACCTTAATGCGCACCTGTCCTCGATCCGGCTTAGGAATCTCGCGCTCGACGATCTCGAAGTCTGCTCCCGCTTTAGGAATTTGCGCCACTTTCATTGGTGCGGTTGCGACTTTTGTAGCTGCCATGATGCCTCCTTTGCATTCTCACGTTCACAGATGTTGTTATTCCTGCCGCGAAGCATCCTCGACTACTTCGAAAATGATTTCCAGCTCGACCGGGGCGCCAAGCGGAAGACTTGCGACGCCATAGACCAAGCGGCAAGGGCTCTTCTCTTTTCCGAAAACGTCTTGCAGCAACTCCGAAGCGGCATCAGCGACCTTTGGCTGATCGCGGACATCCCCCGAAGTGGCCACCGACACGCCGAGCCGGACGATCTGCGTCACTTTATCGAGCGATCCCAAATGCTGCCGCGCGACAGCGAGGACATTGAGCGCCGCGAGGCGAGCCGCCTTGCGCCCCGCTTCCATATCGAGCTCCGCGCCGACGCGCCCAAGAAATTTCGCCTGGTGGCCTTCCGTGGGAAGCATCCCGCTCAGGTTGACGGTTTGGGTGGCAGGCGAGAACTTACTTACGTGCGTTTTCCGCGGAGCGAATACCTAAGCCCCCATTTTCGACGCTAAGTCGAGCATGTCGGTGGACACGACGTCGAAATCGCCTTGCTTAGCGGAGTCGGCTTGGCGAGTGGGCCCGTACTCGTTTGGCCGGTAAATGAAGCCAGTGCGCAGGCCAAGGCTGCGTGCGGCCTCAAGATCGGAACGATGCGCGGCTGTCATCATCACCTCTTCCGGTTTGAGGCTGAGAATCTCGCACGCGCTCAGATACGCCTCGCGATCGGGCTTGTAATGGCGGGCAAGTTCCGCTGAAAGGATCAGGCCCCAGGGGAGGCCCGCATTCTTTGCCATGTCGGCGATAAGCGATACGTTCCCATTTGAAAGCGGAGCGATGGTGAACTTCTTCTTCAAGCGCGTGAGACCTGAGACGGAATCGGGCCATGGCTTCAGCCTGTGCCACACACGGTTCCAGTGATCCTTCTCCATCTCGGTGAGCCCCGAGATTCCGAATTCCTTAAGCAGATCCTCCAGCATCGTCCGGTGCAAGACATCGAGCTTGGTCCAAGGCAGCTCGCCCGTGCGGACCTTGTCCATCGCGGGGGCATAGCCGCTGCGCCAACGGTCGGCGAAGCGCGCCCAGTCAACCGTGAGGCCTTTGGTTTTCCCCCAGATGGCGCCTTCCGCGATGATCGAGCCGCGCCAGTCCACTACCGTTCCGAAGGTGTCAAACACCAGCGCCTTCACGCCGAGCCCCTGGGCTCCCAACTGTCGTGCACCAATAACCGCTACTAAGCCCGCGGAAGCGGTGCGGAGCACCTGTCTCCGGTTTATCATAATTGCACGCTGCCAATTCCGACGGTTATTTTACAATCGCCTGCATTACCGCGTTCTCAAACTCCGGCCGCATTTCGCGGATGGGTGTTTGGATCATCATGACTGCGACAACGTCTTCCTTGGGGTCGATCCAGAAGTGGGTGCCGTAGGCGCCGCTCCAGCCGAAGCTGCCATCCGAGACGCGGTGATTTCCGGCAACCGCGTCCTGCATGACGCGCACGCTCAGGCCGAAGGCTTCACCGGTCGTACGGCCGGGCAACGTTGACGGGATGTGCACGGAACTCATCAGCTTCACGGTCCGCGGGCTGAGCAGGCGCTTTCCGTTCAGTTCTCCGCCATTCGCCAGCATTTGAGCGAAGTGCGAATAATCATCAACGGTAGACACCAAGCCACCGCCGCCGGCAAAGTAAACCTTACTCGACATCGACAACGAGTTCTCCGTCTTCACAAGGCCCTTGTCCGTCTTCTGATAGGCGGTTACCAGGCGCGGCATCTGCG
This sequence comes from Bryobacterales bacterium, assembly GCA_025463005.1. Classification (GTDB taxonomy): domain Bacteria; phylum Acidobacteriota; class Terriglobia; order Bryobacterales; family Bryobacteraceae; genus Palsa-187. The sequence goes on from JAOAPR010000178.1 coordinate 17,638, forward strand.
CTTCAGTAGGATAGTGGCTGGTATTGGGCATGTCCAGAGGATCGAAGATGCGCTGTTTCAGGAAGCGGTCGAGCGGGACGCCCGAGGCCACCTCGACGATCCGCGCCAGTACGTCGAAGCCATCGCTCGGGCTGTACATCCAGCGCGAACCAGGCTGAAACTCAAGCGGCGTTGAGCCCAGACGGGGGACGTAGTCGGCCAGCGTCTCGGCCGGCTTGCGGCGATTCTTCGCCACCTCGCTCTGGCCCATCGGGCCGCTAGACAAGCCGGAAGTATGCGTGAGCAGCTCCTTGATCGTGATATCGTGTTCCGCCGGAACGGTGTAAAACTTAGGCGGACTTGCGGCGCCGCGGCCGCCAGGCCCTTGCGGCACAGCCACCTTCATGTTCGCGAACTCCGGAATGTATTTCGACGTCGGATCGCCCAACTGAAGCTTGCCCTCTTCCAGCATCATCATGACGGCGGTACCAATGACCGGCTTGGTCATAGAAGCCATGCGAAACACGGAGTCGCGCGTCATCGGCTTCTTGGTTTCGACGTCCATTGTGCCCTGTGCTTCCACGAAAGCGACTTGGCCTTTGCGGGCTACCAGCACCACCGCACCGGTGATGTCGCCCAAATCCATGTGGCGCTGCACCAAAGCGTGAATCCGTTGCAACCGCTCGCTCGACAGTCCCAGATCTTCAGGTTTGGACGAGGGCAATGAAGCCGCCGTGAGAGAAAACGCGGCAACCAGGAAGGGGAGAAAACGCGGTCCAATTCGGCGCATGACGGGGCTCCTTGTGAAAATGTTGCACCAATCATATCGCACCGAGTGAGTGATTGCGCCGGGCAGCTGCGTATACCAGCAGGCCTTGGTCACTGTGAAGTCAACTTCCTGCTATCCTTCCAAACGCATGCTTGTTACGGTTCAGCAACATATTTTGCAGCAGCAGGAGGATCAGTTTCCAGCGGCTCGCGGCAACTTTTCGTCGCTACTTTCCGGCATGACCCTGGCCACCAAAATGATCCAGGCCAAAATCCGGCGAGCTGGGTTAGTGGATATTCTCGGTTCCGCCGGCGCCACCAACGTTCAGGGCGAGACTCAACAGAAACTGGATGTCTACGCGAACCAAGCCGTCCTACATTGTCTGGGCGCGCGCGAAAGTGTCGCTTTCCTGGTCTCAGAAGAGAACGAACAGCCGGTCACCATCGACCGCTCCGAAGGTGGCAAATACATCGTCGTTTTCGACCCGCTCGATGGCTCTTCCAACATCGACGTTAACGTGAGCGTGGGCACCATCTTTTCGATCTTGCGCCGTCCGGAGGGGACGCACGGAGAAGCCGCTGTGCTCCAGCCGGGCTGGAAACAGGTGGCTGCCGGCTATGTCGTGTACGGATCTTCGACTATTTTTGTGTACACTGCCGGACAAGGTGTCTACGGCTTCACGCTGGAACCCGAAATCGGCGCTTTCGTTCTCAGCTTCGCCAACATGAGAATGCCGGTGCAGGGCAATACTTACTCCGTTAACGAAGCCAACTCCGACAGCTTTCCAGAATCCTACCGAACCTACCTGGGTCACTTACGTTCAAACGGGTACGGATCCCGCTACATCGGCTCGCTGGTGGCAGACTTCCACCGAACCCTACTCAAGGGCGGTGTGTTCCTGTATCCCCCGACAAAGAAGAATCCGAATGGAAAACTGCGGCTTCTTTACGAAGCTAATCCGCTGGCTTTCATCGCCGAACAGGCCGGCGGCCATGCGATCTCGGGGGAAGGCAGGATCATGGATATCGCGCCCAAGTCGATTCACGAGCGTACGCCTCTTATCATCGGCAGCCGCGCGGAAGTCGGCACATTTCACCAGATCCATAGCTCGGGACGCAGCGACCGGACAACCGCCTAGTAGTGAACATCAGCGAAGCCGCGCAATTCCAGACCAGATCACGTGAAGAAAACTACCTGAGAGCCTTGTTCTCCAGATACTTGTCTCCGCGCCGTGCTGACGACGCTGATCATGCTGCATATAGTTCTCGTACGAAGCACGAGGGAGAATCGTATGGCAAACAGTTTTCTGACGAAGCTTGAGGCCGTCGGTATCGATATCGCGAAAGGCGCGGGCACTGCGCTTGTAGCCGTCGGACCGCAAGCCGCCGGTGCGGCGGCAACGGCCGTGGGTGGTCCGGTTGCGGGCGCAGTTGCGCAGTCCCTGGTCAACTCTATCGTGCAGGCGGAAAGAAATCATCTGGCGACCAATGGGAATGCGCCTGCGGTCGCGTTGCCGATAGGCTTGGCGAAGATGGACCCGCGGAAGGCAGCGGTGCTGCAGAATTTCGAAGCGTTCATGCCGGTAATCGAGGCACTCGCCAGCGCCACCGGCCACCCCGTTGCGGAACCGGCGCGTTTTGAGGCAGCACTGCCCTTGGCGATTGATGCGACGGTTCAGGGCTTTAACGCGTATGCCGAGGTGATCGCAGCATTACATCCGGCCACTTAACATCCCGCGGCTAACTGTGCACGTCTGAAGATGCACAGTAGAATTTACAGCCCGGCCCTCGCTGTCGGTCTTTCCGCCTGAATTTATGTCGTTTGTGTAGAGTGGCAATCCTCCTGCAGGCCCAGTACGGGGAGAATTGCTATGAGCACTGCATCACTTATGGTTCTCATCCTGGCGATTGCGGCTCTCGCCCTTGCCGCCATCATGTTTTACCAGCGGGAGAGAACGCGTAAGCTCAAGACTAAGTTCGGTCCCGAATACGATCGTCTGGTTCAAAGAGAAGGAAGCACGCGACGCGGAGAAGCTATTTTAGAATCGAGCGACAAGCGGGTCGGACAATTTAACATTCGGCCCCTAAGTCGTGAAGAATGCGCCCGCTTCGGCGCCGACTGGCGAGCCGTCCAAGAACACTTCGTGGACGACCCCCGCCGGGCGGTGGCCCAGGCCGATCATCTTATCAACAAGGCTCTGCGCCTTCGGGGCTATCCCGTGGGCGATTTCGAGCAGCAGGCGGCCGACCTTTCCGTAGACCACGCCCGCGTGGTGGAAGATTATCGAACCGCCCACCAGGTCGCAATGGAAGATGACCGGGGCCAGGCCACAACCGAAGATCTGCGGCGTGCCATGCAGCACTACCGCAATCTGTTCGAACACGTATTAGACACACATGTAACGAATTACGAGGAGGCTCGCCGATAATGGCTAAAGAACTTATGAATCAGCCCGATTTGCAGGATAGAGAACCAATGACCACGGCCGATCTCGTGAGACAGTCGCAAACTACCGATGGCCAACGATCCGCCCCCGCAACAGTGGAGCATCATGATCCACTGTTCCCGGGGAACGAGTCGGAACGTTTCGAAGCGGATGGCACGATATCCAGGGAAGTTTCGTGGACGAGCCGCGGCATGCGGTTGAAAAAGCCGATGAATTGGTAGCGTCGGTGATCAAACGCCTGGCGGAAGTCTTCGCGGAGGAACGGGGCAAGCTGGAGGCGGCCTGGGGTAAGGGCAACGACGTTTCTACGGAAGACCTGCGCCAAGCCTTGCGCCGCTACCGGTCGTTTTTTGATCGTCTGCTGTCCGTCTAGTCAGTCTATATTTCCCAAGTGTGAGGCGAGTGGCTATCTGTCACTCGCCGTCGCGCTTATGGCCCTTCCGGCAATTGCGTTTTTAGGTCTCTGACCAGGGCTTCGGGCTCGGTCGATTGCGCCAGCAACTCCACTTCGGCCTCGTCTGCGATTTTCAACCCGTGATGCACGCAGAGGGCCCGCAACATTCTCAAGGTTGCTGTCGCTTCAGCCTCGGCCAGTAGATTGATTTGGAGGTCGAGGTGAGCGCGCTGATCGGCCTGGGCTGTCGCTCGATTCTGGCTGGTCAATATGAAAAGCGATAGGAAAATCGACTCCAGGGAAGTGGCCAGCGTGAGTAGCGGGAACGGGTATGGGTCGAAGGGCGCTGCGGCCCTAATGATCCCAACGTTAATGATGATCCAGCCCAGAAACAGAAAGACATGCGCGATCGCAAACCAGACCCTGCCCGCGATACTCGCTACCTTGTCAGCCCAGCGCTCTCCGAAGGAGCGTTTTGCCAGCGCTGAATGCTCGAGATCGCAGATTGCACGGATATTCCGCGCGGACGCCGAGGCCGTGGCCGAATAAGTGTTCTGGGGCGTCAAAGGGCACGCGGTCGCGCGACCAAAAGGACGAGCAGGACGATCAGCAGCAGACCTAAGCCGCCGCTAGGATAGTATCCCCATCCGGAACTGTACGGCCAAGTTGGCAGCACAGCCAGCAGCAGCATAAATATGATAATCGCCAGAATGATGTTCATGCGGCACTCTCCAAAAAGCTCTCCAATCTTCGGAGGCGTTCGTCTAACGCCCTCAAGGAAACCATGAACGAGCGGCCGGTTTCAGCTTCGGCACCCGGCAAGGTTTCATACATTGCCTGCAGACTTGCTTCTGCTTCGCGCAGTTTCCGGAGTTCGGTCCAAACCCGATTTTCAAACATTTCCTTCTTCTCCCTGCTTCAGCAAGCGTTCAAATTCCTCGAACGGCCGGACATATGCAGCTACAATGCCAACACTTGGCACCGCCAATAAATAATGGAAAATCAGCAGCTTGCGGGTTAGGGCAGGTGCGACGTGCATTTTGGACCACGCAAATTCTGCACGGTCCCGGCGGCCGGCTGGCGCCCGTAGAATCCTTGTTCAGTTTTTCTGAATCACAGTGGCCACTAAGTTGATCTTGTTCACAGACGTGCGCTCGACGAAAATCAAATGGATGCTGGCAGGCGCGATACTCCTTGCGATCGCTGTATCTGCGCTCCTGGTCATTACCTCCATCGTGAAAAAGCGCTACGAGCCGTACGTCCGCGCTGCTGCCATCCGCTATCTTCAGGAGCGCTTCGATAGCGAGGTTGAGCTCGGTCCTCTTCAGATTCACATGCCCCAAACCTCTACTCCCAAGCTGATCCTCACCCGCGGTCGGGGAGCAATCGCCGAAGTCGAGGGTAGTGATCTCATCCTTCGTCACATGGGGCGACGCGACCTTCCGCCCATGTTCGCAATCAAGCATTTTCGATTCGCCGTCGATCTGGGGCTGATGTTCGAGCCGACCAAGAAAGTTCGCTTTGTTCAACTCGACGGTATGGAGATCTATGTCCCTCCCAAGGGCGAGCGACCGAACTTCAAGTCTGACGCTAAAGCGGATAAACAACCCGAGGAGCATCGTGACAGTGTGTTGATTGAGGAGGTGCTCATCCGCGACGCCGCTCTGGTGATCCTGCCGAGAGACCAAAGTAAGATACCGCTTCGTTTCGATCTGCAGCGCGTGCGGATGGAGTCTGTCGCGAAACACCTCGCCATGTCCTACGATGCGGAGCTAACCAATGCCAAGCCGCCGGGCGCGGTTCACAGTACCGGCACGTTTGGGCCGTGGGCGGCGGAGAAGCCGAGTGACACCCCGCTGGCAGGCGAATACACTTTCGAAAAGGCTGACCTGGGAGTTTTTCAAGGAATCGCCGGCATCCTGAATTCGCGGGGACAGTTCGAAGGAACTCTTGATAGCGTCCGGGTTCGGGGTCAGGCCAACGTCCCCGATTTTCGTCTCACGGCGGCTAACAACCCGGTCCCACTCTCTGCGTCATTTGACGTGGTAGTGGACGGGACGAATGGCAACACGATCTTGAGTCCGGTAACGGCCACTTTGGGCAGCACGCACTTCACGACGGGCGGAGGAGTGATCAAGCGGGAAAAGCACTCCGGCCGAGCAATTTCGCTGGACGTTTCCATGCCGCATGGGGAGCTTAAAGACCTGCTGCGCCTGGGAGTGAAAGGCGAACCTTTTATGGAAGGCCAGATCGCGCTGAAGACCAAGATCGATATCCCGCCGTTGAGCGGCACGGTTCGGGAGAAGCTCGTCCTTGACGGCCAGTTTCACGTATCCGATGGGAAATTCCTCAGGTCGAGCATACAAGACCAGATCGACACTCTCAGCCGGCGCGGGCGGGGCCAGCCCAAGAATGAAACGATCGACGAAGTGTTCGCCAATATGGAGGGCACGTTCAAGTTAGATGACGAAGTCATCGCGTTCCGCAGTCTCTTCTTTGCAGTGCCTGGGGCTGCGGTCAACCTGGAGGGCAATTACGACCTCAGTGGCGATCAGCTCGATCTTCACGGCGCGCTTCGCCTGCAGGCAAAACTATCGCAGACCATGACCGGATGGAAACGCTGGATGCTGAAACCGGTGGACCCCTTCTTCGCCAAGAACGGAGCGGGGACGTTCCTGCGGATCAAGGTCGACGGTAATTCAAAGAACCCCAAGTTCGGATTGGATCGGGGAGCGAAGAAGACGCAAGAGGAGGCATCCAAACAAGCGGCTTCCACTGGACCGGGTCAATAAACCCGACGCCGGAAGAATGCGCTCACGAACGCTCCCACGCTAAGTAATTCCCCTGCCAGGAATAGCCGCCAGGCGAACGGACGCGGCAAATTCCCCGCCATCACATACCGGAAATCCCACGTGAAAGACAGGATCACTAACGCGCCGCCCAAGACCATTCCGATCCACTGAAGCGCCCGCATCGCCACAAGACGATACAGAGCCACCAGTCCGCAGCCGACGATCGTGATCGAGACAATGATCGGCGCCAGAACGGGCGCAACCCACGGCACCGGCAACAGAAACAGAAGATCCCAGGTCATGAGCGAAGCCGGCCAATGGATCCACAGCTTGAGAAACAAGTAAAACGATATATCCCAAACCCCGAAGGCGATCGCGAACGCCGGCAGCCACAGACCCCTTTCGCCGGCAGCAAGCATCGCCACAGCCGCCAGCATGATCATCGTGGCGGCCTCACGGATTACTTCGACCGCTAGCAGCCGAGTCGCTTCTGGCGCTTCTGTTTTAAGCCGATCGCGATCCAGCAGGGGAAACACTTCGCCGGGGGGCCCGCCAGGTGTGAGTTGTTGACGCAAGGGCTCATAGAGCGTCCGCAGATAGATTACTACCGCGGCCTCTACATAGCCGAAGGAGACACCGAACAGGAAAAGGCCGACAATAACCCGCCGCAGGCGCCCGGTCATGAGACTCGACTAGTGTCGCCGGACGCACTTGGAGTACAGGTCCGGGAAAACATCCTGCGGGTCATAGGTCTGTTTGAGCTGCGTATAGCGGGGCTTATCGTAGATGTTCCAAAACTCCGTCTCATCGTACCAGGCTGTGGAGTAGAGTCCCTTGGCGCCCCCGAGTTCTATAGTCTTACGTTCGATCTTGCGATTGAAGTGTCCCTTCTCGTGGGTAGTCGGGATCACATCCCAGAATCCGAAGTTGACATATAATTGCGACGGCTGCAGCGGGCTGAGGTCCCAGCCGCGGCCGGAATCGCGCGTTTTAAATGGACACATCCACACGGGCGTGATGCCGATTTCCGACATCAGAAAATCGAAAAACTCGGGCGCGCTGACGATGGGAATGTCCACGTCCTGGATCACGGACTCCGTGCCGCCGGAATCCGGCAGGAGGCTGTGCGAGAGCCGCATGATGCGCTGATAGGTGCGCGAATTCAGGGCCCATTTAAACAACCTTCGAATCCCGGGCCTTTGCACATGGAAATGCTTGGAACACCAGAACCAGTCGGTGTCCCAGCGCCAAATATAGTCTTTTGCAGTGAGCCAGTCTTCCGATTTGCGCTGGATCGACTTGTAGTAAATATCCATGTAGGTGTAGTCGCTTATCGAAGCCGCGTTCTGCACGAATTCGCCTTCGGTGAGGTACATTTCCTGGGCCGAGAAAATGGTTCCGTCCAGATAATCCAAAGCGCTTTCCGCGCAGCGCTCGGCGATCCGCGCAAAGCAGCTATCTGGGTCCGTGAACCCGGTGTGTGTGACGCGCACATAAGGTTTGGCCGGGATCAGCCGGATCGTCAGCCGCAGCGCGTAACCCAGAGTGCCGTAGGAATTTGGAAATCCGAAGAACAGATCGGGATTCTCCCGGCAGGAGCAGGTCACCAGCCGGCCGTCACCGAGCAAAATCTCCATCTCCTCCACGGTCTCATGCACCAGCCCGAATTTAAAAGACGAGGATTCGATTCCCAATCCGCTGACCGCGCCGCCCACCGTGATGGTTTTGAGCTGGGGAACTACCGCTGGCAGGAGTCCGTACCTGAGCGTTTCGTCAACCAGGGTTTCGTACGTGATCATGCCCTCCACGTCCGCCGTCATCCGCTGCGGATCTATCGCCAGCACGCGATTAAAGTCGCGAACATCGACGAGATATTTCCCGGCCTGGGAACGTGGCCGGAACAGATTAGAGGTCGACTTACGGAGGCCGATCCGCTGGCCCCGTGCTTTGGCCTGACTTACGGCGGCGGCCAGCGTTTCGCACTTCCGTAGGTAATCCGCGGTCAGTTCCATAACCACCTTACCGAACGGGCGTGTAGGAGGAAATGTCGCCTTTCGAAAGAACGACCTGCCAAAGCTGGAGCTTGCGCGCGCGGAACGAACCCGCCGAGGCCATCAGATAGTACTTCCACATGCGATAGAACCGGTCCCCGTAGATTCCGCGCAAGCGGTCCCAGGCCTGCTCGAAATTCTTCCACCAGGCGGTGAGAGTCCTATCGTAATCAGGCCCGAAATTGTGCCAGTCCTCAGCTACCCACAGGCCCTCCCAGGCGGTGGTCAATTGCGCCATGGATGGAATCAGACCGTTCGGGAATATGTATTTGTTGATCCACGGGTCGGTGTAGGAATACGATTCATTGGCCCCGATCGTGTGAAGCAAGAAGAATCCGTGTTCCTTCAGCCGGTCATGCGTCAGTTCCATAAACTGGCGATAGTTCTTATGCCCGATGTGCTCACATAACCCGATGGAGACCACGCGGTCAAAACGATGGGTTTCGTGGGCGGCCTCCCGGTAGTCTTTCTGTTCGAACCGCACCGGCAATCCCTGGCATAGATCCCGGCCGAAAGCCACCTGTTCCCGCGAAATGTTGTAGCTGACAACCTCGCAGCCATACTCTTTCGCCGCAAAGTGGGCCAGCCCACCGAATCCGCCGCCGAGTTCGAGCAGCGTCATGCCGGGAGCAAGCCGCAATTTACGGCAAATCAGGCGCAGCTTATTTTCCTGGGCCTCATCGAGGGTCGTCGCTTCTTTCCAATAGGCGCACGTATACTGCATGCGGCGATCGAGCATGGCCTGATAAAGCTGGTTGCCGAGATCGTAATGTTCCTGCGCCACTTGTTTCGCGCGGTGCATGGTTTGCAGATTTAGCACTCGCGTCTTTAATATGAGCAAGACCGTCTTCAGATCGTGGACCTTACTTGCAAGATCGGCGCGCCGGAATCTGGTGAAGAATTCGTCGAGCGCCTGGGCGTCCCACCAGCCATCCATATAGGACTCGCCCAAGCCGATGCTGGCTTCGCCCAGGACTCGGTTGTAGAACCGCTCGTCATGGACCTGAATGTCCCATGGCTGGGACCCATTTACGCCGATACCGGCAAACGCCAGTATCTCTGCAACTTTCCGCGCGGCAGCGGAATCGCTCCAGACACGCTGTTTATCGGCATCTCGAGACTGGGACTTCTGCCACCCATCAAAAGTACTAGTCTGTCTCATGATCGCTTACCCAACCCCCTTCCTATGGATTAGATAGCCCTGCGGGCGAATTATATAGTCCAACTAGAACATTGCCTTCTGGCCCGCCTTTGCCTAGGATAATGGTTAAGCGAATGCGCGAGAATATGCCTAGGGTTTCCCCTCGGTCCTAAGAAAGTGCGGAGTCATGGCTGAGGAAACAAGGAGGGCCCGAATGAAATTCCTGCACGATGAAAAGGGACAGGACGTAATTGAATACTCGTTGTTGCTAGCGTTCGTGGTGGTTGCTTCGGCCGCGCTGCTAATGATAAATTCCCGATCCATCGTGGGCATTTGGACCGGCGCCAATACTCTCTTGACCACCGCAAGCAGCATGGCGAAATCCGGAAGTTCTTAGATCTCGTCCGACGTTCTTAAATCTTGAATGATTCGAGGGGTTCGGGAGCAAAGAGCTCCTGGCGGGATGGCCGGTAGCCCCTACATCATTCGACATAATGAAGCAGGCACCATGGAAACCATGAAAGCAGTCCGGTTTCACACCTATGGTGGTCCCGAAGTTCTGGTCTACGAAGATGCGCCCAAACCCGAACCGGCCGCCGGAGAGGTTCTGGTAAAGGTTCATGCCACGTCGGTCAATCCCGTGGATTGCAAGGGCCGGGCCGGACACCTGAGAATCTTGAGTGAGTATCCCCTGCCCTTCATCTCGGGGTCGGACGTTTCAGGCGTGGTCGAATCGACCGGCGCGGGCGTTACGAAGTGGAAGTCCGGCGATGAGGTTTACGGCCGAGCGGATCTCTGGTGCCCCGGCGCCTATGCCGAATACATCACAATGCGGGAAGGAGAGATCGCGTACAAGCCCAAAAAACTGGATCACATTCATTCGGCTGCGATTCCGCTTGCGGGCCTCACCGCATGGCAAGCTTTATTCGACTCTGCCGATCTGAAGCCCGGGCAAAAAGTCCTGATCCAGGCGGCCGCCGGGGGTGTGGGACACCTCGCGATCCAGCTCGCCAAACTCAAAGAACTGTATGTTGCCGGCACGGCCAGCGGCCGCAATCAGGAGTTTCTGAAACAGCTCGGCTGCGACCAGCCTATCAATTACGAAACCACCCGTTTTGAGGACGTTGTCCACGATTTCGATGCAGTGATCGAAAGCATCGGCGGCGAGGTGCGGGACCGATCATGGAAAGTCCTGAAAAAAGGAGGAATTCTGGTGGCCTTGATCGGCCCACAGCCATCGCAAGACGACGCCAAGCAATACGGCGTCCGCGCGACTATCATTTGGGTGCAACCCAAACCCGACCAGCTTGCGGAGATCGCGAATCTTGCCGACGCCGGCCGGGTTCGCCCCGAAATAGCGGCAGTATTCCCGTTGCGCGAAGCCGCCAAAGCTCAACAGATGAGCGAGACCGAGCACGTGCGCGGAAAGATCGTGCTGCAGGTGGTTTAGAGTTCTGATTGCCATGGACAATTTCCTACAGGCAGCCATTGAGGAAGCAAGAAGTGGGCTGAAGAACGGCGGCATTCCTATTGGCTCGGTGTTGGTGATCGACGGCAAAATCGTAGGTCGCGGGCACAATCAGCGAGTTCAGAAGGATAGTGTCATACGCCACGCTGAAATGGACTGCCTTGAGAACGCGGGCAGACTTCAGCCTGCCCAATATCGACGCGCGACACTCTATTCAACGCTATCCCCCTGCGACATGTGCAGCGGCACCGTTTTGCTGTACAAGATTCCCACCGTGATCATTGGCGAGAATCGGACTTTCCGGGGCCCGGAAGACTATCTTCGGTCACGCGGCGTACAGGTCCAAGTGGTTGACAATGTTGAGTGTGTTGGACTCATGGAGCAGTTCATTCGAGATCATCCGGCCCTTTGGAACGAGGATATTGGCGAGTTGAACGGGAGGCCTTGATAGCCCCTTCGATAAGTCGTCCGATGTATCCTGAAATTACATGAGTAGCCCGTACTTGGCGCGTAACGGCGTCAAAATCGACGTGCCGATCCCCCCCGGATGTGAAGAGATCCTGACCCCCGAAGCCATAGCTTTCGTTGCCGACCTGCATCGGAAGTTTGACTCCCAGAGAAAAGCCCTGCTGGACCGCAGAATGCAGCGCCAGCAGTCCATCGACGCCGGCCAGTTGCCCGATTTTCTTCCGGAAACTGAGTCAATCCGTAGGAACAACTACACCGTCGCGCCGATTCCGCAGGATCTTCTCGACAGGCGCGTCGAGATCACAGGACCGGTGGACCGGAAGATGGTGATCAACGCGCTGAACTCCGGCGCGAACGTCTTCATGGCGGACTTTGAGGATTCGAATTCACCGACTTGGGAGAATAACCTCACCGGTCAGGTGAACATGCGCGATGCGGATCGCGGAGACATCGAATACACCAGTCCGGAAGGCAAGCAGTACAAGCTGAGTCCCAATCCCGCCGTGCTCCTGGTTCGTCCGCGCGGCTGGCATCTGACGGAAAAGCACTTCCAAGTGGATGACCAGCCGGTCTCCGGGTCGCTGTTCGATTTCGGTTTGTATTTCTTCCATAACGTCAAGGCTCGGATGGCCAAGGGAACGGCTCCGTACTTCTATCTGCCGAAGATCCAGAGTCATCTCGAAGCGCGGCTGTGGAACGACGTATTCGTTCACGCTCAGCAATCGCTGGGTGTCCCCAACGGGACGATCCGCGCGACCGTCCTGATCGAAACGATTCTGGGCGCGTTCGAGATGGATGAAATCCTGTGGGAGCTGCGCGACCATTCCTCGGGGCTGAACTGCGGGCGCTGGGATTACATCTTCAGCTTCATCAAGACCTTCAAGGATCATCCGCAGTTCATGATGCCGGACCGCGTGACGGTCACCATGGATAAGCACTTCCTCAAGTCGTATGTGGACCTGCTGATCCACACGTGCCACCGGCGCGGGATTCATGCCATGGGCGGCATGGCGGCGCAGATTCCAATAAAAAACAATGCCGCGGCGAACGATGCGGCCATGGAAAAGGTCCGCCAGGACAAGATTCGCGAAGTAAAGGCGGGCCACGACGGCACTTGGGTGGCGCATCCCGGTCTGGTCCCCATCGCCAAAGAGATCTTTGACGAGTACATGAAGACTCCCAACCAGATTCACGTGAAGCGCGAAGACGTGAAGGTGACCGCGGCAGATCTGTTAAAGGTCCCCGAAGGCCAGATTACGGAACAGGGCTTGCGTTTGAATGTCGACGTCGGCATTCAGTACCTGGAGTCCTGGCTGCGCGGGTCGGGCTGCGTGCCGATTTACAACCTTATGGAAGACGCCGCCACAGCGGAGATCTCGCGCACGCAGGTGTGGCAGTGGATGCACCATGGCGCACAGCTATCCGACGGCCGGAAGATCACGCCCGCAATGATTCGCGACACCATCCGGACGCAGCAGGCCCAGATTCGGACGAACCTGGGCGATGAGCGCTTCGAGAAGAGCAAGTTTCCTCCGGCCGCGCAGCTATTCGAGCGCATGATGGTCAGTCCGGAGTGCAAGGACTTCCTCACGCTCGAAGCGTACCGGTATCTGTAGGTGAACCCAAAAACGCTCGAGGAACTGCGCGGAATTCTGGGGCCGCACGGCCTGATTTCCTCGAGCGAAGAATTACGAACCTACGAGTGTGACGGCCTGACCAACTTCCGCGTGGTTCCGAGCGCAGTGGTCTTGCCTGAATCGACCGAAGAAGTGCAAGCCGTGGTGCGACTGTGCCATCGCGAGCGGATTCCGTTCGTGGCCCGCGGAGCCGGCACGGGCTTGAGCGGCGGAGCGTTGCCGGTGGCAGGCGGGATAGTGATCGGCCTGGCACGGATGAAGCGGATCCTGGAAGTGGATCTGGCCAATGCGCGCGTCGTCGTGGAACCGGGCGTGATCAACCTGGAAGTTACGGGCCGAGTGGCTCCCGCGAATTTCTTCTACGCTCCCGATCCCTCGTCGCAATCGGTGTGCAGCATCGGAGGCAACGTAGCGGAAAACTCCGGTGGCGCGCACTGCCTGAAGTACGGATTCACGACCACACATGTACTGGGGCTGGAGGTAGTGTTGCCGAATGGGTCGCTGGTCCACATGGGCGGCAAGACTCTGGACACGCCCGGTTATGATCTGGCGGGTGTGTTCGTCGGCTCGGAAGGCACTTTGGGAATCGCTACGAAGATTACTTTGCGGATCGTGAAGCGGCCCGAATGCGTGCGAACATTGCTCGCCGCGTTCCACAGCACCAACGAAGCCGGTGCCGCGGTCAGCGGCATTATCGCGGCCGGCATGCTCCCGGCTGCCATCGAGATGATGGATAACCTCGCGATCCAGGCCGCCGAAGCCGCGGTCCATGCTAACTATCCCGACTGCGGGGGACTCCTGCTGGTTGAGTTAGACGGACCCGTTGCCGAAGTCGACGCATTGATGGCCCACGTCGACGAAATCTGCCGACAGAACGGGGCGTGGGAAATCCGCGTGGCACAGTCGGAGGCGGAGCGGGCGCTGGTCTGGAAGGGACGCAAGGCTGCGTTCGCAGCCATGGGCCGGATCTCGCCGAACTACATCGTGCAGGACGGAGTGATTCCTCGGACTTCCCTGCCCCAGATTCTGAGCGAGATCGACCAGTTGAGCGCTGAGACCGGATTGCGCGTTGCCAACGTCTTTCACGCCGGCGACGGAAACCTGCACCCCTTGGTGCTGTACGACCGGCGCGTCCCAGGTCAGGAAAAGGCCGCCGAGCGGCTGTCAGAGAGAATCCTGGAGCTGTGCATCGAAAAGGGCGGATCGATCACCGGAGAACACGGCGTAGGCGAAGAGAAGAAGCATATGATGTCGAAGATGTTCGCCGAGCCGGACCTGGAAACCATGCAGCGCGTGCGCTGCGCATTCGATCCGCTGCAACTTTCGAATCCCACTAAGATTTTTCCGCGGACGCGCCTGTGCGGCGAAAAACCCGGCGAGTATGTGGCCCATCCTTTAGAGATTGCGGGTGTGGCGGAGCGATTCTAGACAATGGTGGAGCTCGGACGAGCCGGTACGCCAATGGACGCGGTTGCGGGCGTCGTTCCCTCTCTTGTTTTCGAGCCCGCCGATGAGCAAGAAACTGCCTTAATACTCAGAGACGCCAATCAAGCTGGATTATCTGTGATCCCGACCGGTGGGGGAACGAAGCTCGACTGGGGCAATCCGCCCCGAAAGGCGGACGTACTTCTTTCTATGCGCCGCCAGAACCGAGTCCTCGAACATGCATGGGCGGACCTGACCGTGACGGTCGAGGCAGGTTGCACAATCGCGGAATTGCAGCGGACACTGGCCGAGCATGGGCAGCGCCTGGCTATCGACCCGCTGTGGCCGGAACGTGCGACCGTCGGAGGAATCCTCGCAACCAACGATAGCGGGGTGCTTCGACTGGCATACGGAAGTTTGCGCGACCTGATCATCGGCGTCACGCTGGTGCTGGCGGACGGAACGATCGCCTCAAGCGGCGGAAAAGTAGTGAAGAACGTCGCGGGATACGATCTTCCCAAGCTCACGACCGGGGCATTGGGGACGCTCGGAGTGATCACACGCGCGGTGTTTCGCCTGCATCCTCTGCCACGGAATACGCGGACGCTGACGATCGCCGCAAAAGACGCCGCCGATATGCAGCGTGTGGTTTTGGCGATTCTGGGCGCACAGCTCGCACCCGCAGCGGTCCAAGTGAGAAACGGGAATGTCGATATCTTGTTAGAGGGAACCAGAGACGGAATCGCGTCGCAGGAGTCGGCGATCAAAGAGTTTGGAACGCTCCAGGAAGGCTCGCCCGATGTTTGGAAGGCACGAGAAGAGCTGTGGGACCGTGCACCGATTGTTAAATTCACGACCCTTCCGTCACGGATTTCAGCAGCCTCAGCGTCATTCTCACGTTCTGTTATACAGGCGACGGGGATTGGCTTCGCGCAAGTCCCCGTGGGTCACGACGGTGATCTTGCGGGACTGCGAGCGGCGATGGAACGGGACGGCGGATCTCTCGTAATCCTGGGCCGGACGCAACATGACGCGTGGGGCTCACCCGGTGACGCGTTGCCGCTGATGCGCGCGGTGAAGGAACAGTTCGATCCCAAAGGTACCCTGAATCCCGGTCGCTTCGTAGGCGGCATTTAATGCAAGCGTTTGATCAACATCATCCGCCCGCGCCCGAACTGATCAATCAATGCGTGCATTGCGGGTTCTGCCTGCCGGCATGCCCGACCTATGTGCTGTGGGGAAACGAAATGGATTCGCCACGCGGGCGCATCTATCTGATGAAGATGGCCAGCGAAGGCGCTACAGCCATGACCGATCCATGGGTCCGTCACATCGACACCTGTTTGGGATGTATGTCGTGCATGACGGCCTGCCCTTCCGGCGTCGATTACGCGAAGCTCATCGAGGCGACGCGCGCGCAAATCGAACGCCGCCATCCGCGCTCTACGGCGGAGCGGTTCCATCGATGGATGATCTTTAACACGTTTCCTCGCGTCGACCGGCTGCGGCTGGTCCGGGGTCTGTTGCTGATTTATCAGAAGTCCGGGTTGCAGTCCTTGGTTCGCGGATCTGGACTGCTGAAACTACTCCCGCGGCAGTTGGGCGCCATGGAAGCGCTGATGCCGAAGCTCGGGGCGCACACCCGCATTCCTGCCGTAACACCAGCCCGGGGGGAAAAGCGTAAACGGGTCGGCCTTCTGCTGGGATGCGTTCAGCGCGAATTCATGCCGGAAATTAATGCGGCGACTGTGCGCGTGCTGGCGGCCGAAGGGTGCGAGGTGATCGCGCCACCGGATCAGCCATGCTGCGGAGCTCTGATGGTGCACGCCGGCGAGGAAACGCCCGCGCTCGATCTGGCCCGGCGCACGATCGACGTCTTCGAGCGCGCCCAGGTCGACATCGTCATCACCAACGCGGGCGGCTGCGGATCTAACGTCCGCGAGTACGGCTACCAGTTGCGTGACGATCCTCAGTACGCCGAGCGCGCTGCGCGATTCTCCGCCAAGTGTAAAGATATCGCCGAGTTTCTGGAAGAGCTGGTCCCGCGGTCCCCGCGAA
>JAOAPR010000191.1 GCA_025463005.1 Bryobacterales bacterium
GCGTTTTCCGCGAAGCAAGGCTGATGCATTCGTTCTCCTAAATTTCGCGCTCCTACTTTCGCGCCAGCACGTCGTAGTTCTGGTTGATCATCACCCGCTTCGGTTTCTGCGGCAATACTATGTCTAGATTGGAGTTGGTGGAATTTCCTTTCATCACCACCGTCCCCAGACGGGCAATTCGTCCGCCGTCGAGTTCCAGATAAATCGGAACGGCCATCCGGAACGTATCGCTCACTTCGCTTTGCGCGAGCGACGCCTTCAGCCGGACCTTGCCGTCCGCTTCAGGAATAAGCTGGTAGTCGAACTTGTAGCGGGGAACATCAATTCCATACACCCACTCGTCGAAGAACCAGTCCATCTTGCCATTTCCGGCCAGGTTCATGTTGGGAATCATGTGCTTCTCGACTACCGCCTGAAAGCTGGCCGTGGTCGCGTTCTTGTACAGATTTGTTTCGACGAAGTCGTGCATCATGCCAATGAAGTTTGCGTCGCCCGTTTTTGAGTCCCACATCATGGATCGCAGCATGTGGAGGACATAGCCGCCTTTGGGATAAATCAGGCGCTGATACGCGCCCGCCGTGTGCTCCGTATCCAGCCTCACGCCCATGTGGATGGGTCCCGCGTCGTTCGCGCTCATCCCGTAATTGTTCTTTTCGAGAATGGTCTCGCGAGCATTGTCCAGGTACTTCAGATATTTGTCCGGCTTCTGCTCGGTCATTTGCAGAAACAGGCCGGCCGAGAAATCCGCGAATCCCTCCGAGAGCCATTGGTCGCGATACGACGCCCAGCCCACCATGTGTCCCCACCACTGGTGCGCCACTTCGTGCGGCGTGACCTCCTGTATGAAGTCCGTCACACCGTTGCTGATCCCGCCCAGCAGCTGGTAGCGTTGCGTCGCATCCAGGAACGCGCTGATCGGTAGATATACCAGACCAGGCCACGACTGGCCAAAGCTGAACTCCGGCTGCTCGGGTCCTTTCGCAGCAGGACCTGGCGACAAGCCGGAATTTCGCTATTTAGCCGTCGTTCCGGGAGCGGCTCCGGGATCGCCCGCGGAGGAACCCACGAACAGCTTCTTTCCGTCGGCGAAGGTGATGACGCTGCCGTTGGCGCGGTTCGCTCCATCTTTAGCCTGGAAACCATCGACGAAAATTTCAGTGCCTTTGAGCAACGAGTTCTTCGTCCAGCCACGGCGCAGCAGCGCATTCGGCGCCGCCGCCTCCACCATCCATGCTGTGACCTTGCCATCGTCGCCCGTCACGTCAATGTGAATCCACGCGTGCGGGTTAACCCACTCCATCTTCGTGACTGTACCTTTGAACTTAATCGGCTTGTCCGCATCAAATTCCGCGGCGAAGGCATGATGGGCCCATGCCGGCACTGCGGCTAACAGCGAAGCGCCGGCGGTAAGTACAACTACAAGTGTTTTTCTCATGATTGGACTCCTGGATTAACTTGTGGCCTAAACTTACTTCTCCACGGCCTTTGCCGCAGCCTTCTTCTCCTGAGCACGCGCGCCGCTGAGGGAATTAAACATGGCGTAGTTGCTCTCATGGCACGCGTATTCGAAATTCTGGTAGCCGGGTTCTTGCGTAAGCGGAAACCCGACTTTAAACGGTCCGGTATACGTTTTCGGATCGTCGATCGTTATTTCATACCGCATCTCGTTCGGACTCGTCCGCATAAAGCGCTCGGTCAATCTCATAGCGTCGCTGGTAGGAGTGCCGCCCCCATTGCCTACGATTCCCGTCCGGCTGCCCAGGAAATTCGTCGTCTCGACCACTAGCGTGTTGCCTTCCCAGTGGCCGCGCGGGTCGCCCATGTAGGAGCGAATGTTGGGACTTGCATGAGGACGGCCGTCCAGGGGGATCACGCGGGCTTCATGGACCATTTCCTGGAGAATCGTCACGACGCCTTTCCCCTGCACAATCTGTTGCCCATTCCCGTAGATGACCGGAAAGATGGAGCCCGGAACTCCACGGGTGATGCATCGGATGTAATAGCTGAAATCTTCCCACGAATCTGCTTTGGGGTTGTTGTTGCCGGCTCCTTCCGGGACCGGCCTGGCTTTGGCCTCGGGAAGCATATCGGGTACCCTGCCATTGGGCGGATCGATGACCAGCGAGGTCTGCTTGCAGGGCCGTCGCGCTCGCTCGCCCCAGTGGCTCGGAGGGCCTGTGCCTACGCGCTGATCGGGCGCCACTGTTTCTGCCAGATCGTTTTGCAGTTGCCGCTCCAGATTCGCCTGGCGCTGCGCGAGTTCTTGCTCAGTGTAGTACAGCCGGTCGCCGAGATTGGTCGGCCGCTGAAGAGGAGTGCCGATGCAGTCATCACTGGTCCATGTTCCCTGTAAATCCGGATCGCCCCATGGTGTCTTGGACTGTGTCCAATTTGTGGCCGCGGGCGCCCTTTTGGCCGCGGGCGCAGCTTTGGTTTGCCCCAGTCCCGGCTCGGGGGTCAGCGCGAAGATGGCAGCCACGACCGTGAGCGTAGCGCCCGAGACAAGAAATCGGTATCTCATACGACTCTCCTTCCCAGCCAGCATCTATTTCTTCTTCAGATCTCCGTAGATCAGTTCTTCCGCGAATTCAACACATTTGAACTCGTTGAGCTGCGCGTTCTTTTCTTTACGCCGGTACAAAACCGTGCTGATGCTCCAGGGCCGCGTGTATATCGTTTTGTCCTCGATAGTCGCTTCGTAGTTGATGTGATCGGCCCCGGCGAGCGTGAAGCGTTCCACAACATGGGTATTTTCGGTCTGGAAATTCCCCGATCGATCGAACCAGCTATTGCCGTTCAAACTGCTGACGTCGATCACCAGCGTGTCGCCTTCCCAGTGGCCATTAGACGTTCCCATCCACGTGTCTACCGAGCCCTCTTTAAACTTGCCCATGTTGACCACGCGGTTGGAAGTCGCGTACTCATAGGCGAACGCAATGTCGCGCTGCGACTGAGTGATCTGGAACGGGAAAGGCATGTAGTTCGCGCGCGGAATCCCAGGCATGTAGCACTTGATCTCAGGGTCCAGCTTCATTCGGTTCTTGAGGTTCTCTTTCTGCTGAGCCGCGGCCGCCGCTAGATAGGGAATCTCGCCGCCTTCGACAATCCCCTGCCCTGCTGGCACGGCCCCGGTGGCGCCAAGCTGAAAGAAGGCTCCAGCGTGCGCGCTGTGATCTCGAATATCCCAATAGGCTGTACCCGAAGCCTGCCATAGACCTGTGAAGTTCGGTTTGCCATCCGGCATGCGCGGGATCTGCGAAGTCGATCTGGCCGGAGTTTGGCCGTTGCTGTGCGACGCCGTGAAAAGCACAACGCACACCGCGAACAGCAGAATCCGAGCCCGACGCCGATCAGACATAACCCTGGGTCTCCTAAGTCCGCCATTCTACTCTTCAGTAACTCAGCGCACAACGGAGCCCGGTGGGGCATGAACCCGTCCTTGTGAGTCGGGTCTCCACTGTTTCGCGGAAAAGACTCTTAAGCCCCACTTTGAGGCGACATTAGGCTGTGCAAAAACCTGTGGAAGTCGGTGGAAATCAAAAAGATGAGAATTATCTTTCGTATAGTCATATTGACCGGCCAGTAGTCGACACGTACAATCCGAAGCAAGGATAGACGAGCTTCTTCCTCCGAGAGCTTGCCATCCTGGAGCCGGGGAATTGCACACGGCGGTCCCTTCGAGGCCGCCGACCCCGGATTGCTCCTTGTTGAGTTCGCGAGCCGGTACGATCAGGGCTTCGCGTAGTCGCGCAGGAACTGAACCAGCAGCGCGCTCACCTGTTCCGGCTGCTCCTGCTGCACCCAATGTCCGGCGCCATCGAGCAAATGGAATCCGACCATCTGAGTGCAGGCGCTAATGCGCATCTTGTCGACCGCGCCGGGCGTTTGATAGACGTTCCAATCGCTGTTCCCCGCGATGTATTGAGAGGGCACGTCTATGGTGCGGCCCGAAAAGGTGAGCATCTCGGCAATACTTTTGGGATCCGAGCCCCGCCGCACACGATAGCCCTGAAGCGCGCCAGTGAAACCAGTCCTGCCCCATTCGGTCGCGTACACATCGACCTCGGCTTCCGTCAGCCATTTGCAATTCGCGATGTAATCCGCCGGCGGCATGAACGGCGCAACGGTCGCTGCCATGCCCTTTCCCTTCTCCATCACGTAGTAAGTCGGGATTTGCGCCATCTCGTCAGCGGTGCGCGCCTTCAGTGCATGGGGATGGTTCCCTTTGTAGTCGGCGCTCTTGCAATAGTAATAGGCGCGAAAGAAGGCATGCAGGCCTTGCGGCGGATGCAGCATGTCCTCGTTTGCGCCGCGGGTGCGCTGATAGTTCTGGTAGTATTTCCGCGGTGGATTGAGCTTCGCGAGCTCGGCATCAAGCTCATCGTCCGTGACTGCCGGGCGCGGCAAGGACGCGCCGTTCGCTGTGTCGAAGGGAAGCGAGGGTGCGCCCTCAAATGGCGAGCTCATGATCGTGATCGAACGGAAAATATCGGGACGGATGAGCGCGGACCACGAGGCGACGGGCGCGCCGGCATCGTGTCCGACCACCATTGCCACCGAGCGGTGGCCAAGCGCGTAGACGAGCCCGATGGCGTCTCGTGTCATGTTGAGAATGCGAAACGGATCGGGATCGGTATCGTAGGAATCGTCCCAGCCGGTGGTGCGACCGTAGCCGCGCTGATCGGGGGCAATCACGTGATAGCCGGCGGCCGCCAGAGACGTCATCACCTTGCGCCAGCTATAGGCGAGCTCGGGGAAGCCATGCAGGAGCAAGACTGCCGGCCGGCCCGCCGTTTCGTAACCTGCCTCCAAAATATGCACAGTCATGCCGTTCACGTTTGCGATCTGGCGCGAGCGGATACCGGCAGGGATCGTGCCGTTACCGTAAGGCGGAAGCTTCGAAAAATCGGTGTTCACGATGGCGCCACTGGCCGGCGTGCTTTGCATGATCGCCAATCTACCAAATCCCGCGGCCGTCGCCACGAAAGCGCGGCGCGAAAAGCCGGTGATCGTCTCAACTCTTGCCTGTTCGGCCATGACACGCTCCCAGGTTCAAGGATGTGCCGTCATAATCGCTAAGAGTGCAGTCTGTGTCAAGGGCTGAGCGGATACGTCGCCGCCCTTTTGTGTCTCTCCCAAGTCTTGCAGCAGGTGAGACAATCGGTGGAGACTGCTCGCGCCGTTGCCTGAAACCTGGATCCATCAGGCATAGGGGCGGACACAGACTGAAGAGGAGCAATACCGATGAGACTAGCAAGGCAATCTTCCCTCGTCGTGGCAGTCGCCGTTTCCCTAAGTGCCTTGGCACAGGGTCAAGGAATCGACTACGCCAAGATCGAAATCCTGACAGAGAAAATCGCCCCGAACCTCTACATACTCACCGGTTCGGCTGGAGCCGATCCAGGCCATCAGGACGCGGCCGGTGGCAGGATCGGTGTACTCGCAGGCCCGGATGGCATCTTCATGGTCGACGCTCAGTACGCACAAATTACGGACAAGGTCGTGGCGGCGATCAGGAAAATCAGCTCCGAGCCTATTCGTTTTCTAGTCAACACGCACGTGCATCCCGACCACACGGCCGGCAATGCGAACTTCGTCAAAATGGGAGCGTTGCTGTTTGCGCGGGAAGAGCTGCGCGAGGAAATGTTGCGTCCACCCGCGCCGTCCGCCGCCGGCAGCCCGCCGCCCGCGAGGGATCCGGCCCGACTTCCCGTGGTGACCTACGGTATGGGCGATCCGGTGAAACTTCGAATGAACGGCGAAATCGTCGACCTGATTCCGGTTCGGGCAGCCCACACCGGCGGCGATACGATGATCAGATTTGAGAATGCGGATGTGATCATGATCGGCGATTTCTATCGGAATTACGGGTATCCTTTCATTGACACCAATAATGGCGGCACCTTGAAGGGTGCCTTGGAAGCGCTCGACGCCACCATGAAACTTGCCGGTCCGAACACGAGGCTGATCCCCGGCCACGGCACCATCATCAATCGAACCGACATCGTTCCCTACCGCGACATGATCCTCGGCGTCCAGGCTAGGGTGCAGCAGATGATCCGCGAGGGCAAGAGCGAGCAGGAAGTTCTGGCCGCGAAAGTGACGGCTCCCTATGACGCGAAGGTTCCAGGTGGACTGTTGCCTGCCGGCGCGGGGACGAGCGCCGACCGCTTCGTCAGTATGGTGTATTCGCAACTGAAGAGCGGAAAGTAAGGAGCGGCCTCGGCTGGACTTGATGCCAGTCGTCCGCGGCCGAACGGCATTTGGGAGGGCATACATGAATCGAGAACGCGCGTTGAAGTTGGTGCTGGCGTTGGTGGGATTGCTTTTTTCGCCTGATCGCTTTCACAGCATGGTCCAGCTTTGTTCACGCAGCCCTTATGGGACTGCAGGCATTTCGTAATATGATTTCACGTGGAGAACTGATAGGTGTGGCTCTTCTCGTGATCATCGGCATCGCCTTGATCGCGCTTGCGCCAGCAAAGCAACCTGCGGCGCGGACAGCGGCGGCTGCTCTGTAACCTCCCCGCTGGGAGCCTCCCGTTCCACTCGCCAACAGAGAAACGACGCGCACTTTACACGATCTGTCGAGCCGGTTGTAAAAAACGGTCTAGAGAGGTGTAGCCACCGAACATCGCAAGCGTCTTCTGTCGCTATTGTAGAGCTTCGCGCCAGACACCCATTCGGCCGGTCGCCACTAGCGCACGCCCTCGCTCGATGGTGTTTCCCGCGCCGCGGATATAGAATAAATGCGGGTTTCGGGACACTCGAAGGAGGTCGCGATGATTAGGATGTCGAGGATTTCCAGCAATTACACGCTGCTCGCCGGGTCGGTTCTTGGTTTCATCCAGTTCGCCGCACTTGGCGCGGACACTGGACCCAAGGAAGCGACATTTTCCAAAGACATCGCGCCGATTCTGCAGCGATCCTGCCAAAACTGCCATCGCCCCGGATCGATTGCGCCCATGCCGCTGCTTACATATAAGGATGCGCGGCCCTGGGCCCGGTCCATCAAAGAAAAAGTAGTGACGCGGGTGATGCCGCCCTGGCACATCGACCGCAACATCGGAGTCAGCAAGTTCAAAGACGATCCGTCGTTGTCCGAGACGGAGATCGCCACGATTGTCAGTTGGGTGGATCATGGCGCGCCCGAAGGCAACGCCGCTGAGATGCCTCCGCCCCGCCAGTTCACGGATCTGGACCAGTGGCACATCGGCAAGCCCGATATCGTTATCTCCATGCCCAAAGCGTATGTGCTGAAGGCCAAGGGCGGCGACGAATACTATGACGTCGAGGTCGATCCGGGGTTCACCGAAGACGTGTACGTCCAGGCTTTGGAGACCAAACCCGATAGCGTTTCAAAGTGGTGCATCACTGCACGACCAATCTGATCGAGGATCCGGAAGACGACCCGGTGGGGCTGTTCTTGAACGAATACGCGGTTGGCAAGAACGCCGATATTTTCCCGAGCAATTCCGGCCGCCTGGTCAAAGCCGGATCGAAGATCCATTTCAATATCCACCTGCATCCCGACGGACAAGAGACACCAGTGAAGATGTCGCTCGGTCTCAAGCTTTATCCGAAGAATTTTGAACCGAAGTATGTGGCGTTCACGCAGCACATGGGCGACGTGGCCGAACTGGATCTGCCCGCCGGCCAGATCACGCGCAACGATGGTTACTTCCGCTTGCCGCGGCCGGCCGTGATTTCGGCCTATCAACCGCATTTCCACGTTCGCGGCAAGGCGCAATGCATGGAGGCGATCTATCCGGACGTGCGCGCCGACTCCGCGCGTCCCGGCCCTGCCCGAACCGAAACGCTTAGTTGCGTGAGCGATTATCAGTTTGGGTGGAGCATCACTTATAACTACGCAGAGGATGTATCGCCGCTGCTGCCGGCCGGCACCATCATTCACGTCACCACCTGGCACGACAATACGGATAACAACAAGTTCAATCCGAATCCCAAGAACTGGGTAGGCAGCGGGCAACGCACCATCGACGAGATGAGCTTTGCCTGGGTGAGCCTGTTCTATCTCGACGAAGCCGATTACCAGCAACGCTTGGCCGCCCGTAAGAAAGTGGCTAAGACAGGCGAGTAATGCGCTGCGTTCGCAGTCTTTTCCCTGTGTCGATCCTGTTCGTCGCAGGTTTGTACTTAGCGGTGGCCCAGAATCTGCCGCAGACTTACATCCCGCAAACGAAGTTTTCCCGAGGACAGGACGTCGTCCCCAGCTTCGACGGCTGGATTCGTAACACCGACGGTACGTTCACCCTGGTCTTCGGCTATTTCAACCGGAACTTGGAGGAAGAACTTGTGATTCCGGCGGGCCCGGACAACAAGCTTGAGCCTGGCGTTCCCGATCAGGGCCAGCCTACGTATTTCCTCCCGCGCCGCCACGCCTGGATATTTCGTGTGAAGGTTCCCGCCGATTGGGGGGCCAATAAGGAACTGGTCTGGACCCTCACTTCGCACGGACGCACCGAAAAGGCATACGGGAGCCTCCAACCCGACGAAGAAATTCTCGAACGCCAGGTCATGACGCGCGGGAATCTGAGTCCTGGCTTAGACGATCCCAATAAGCCGCCGGCGGTGTCGATCGCGCCTGTCCAAAGCCCGCATGTAGGTGAGCCGCTTACGTTGACAGCGCTCGTGACCGACGACGGCCTGCCGAAGCCGCGTGCGACGAAGGTGCGTCCCGCAGTAAACGCGGGCAAAGCTCAAACCGACTCTGCGACGGCTCGCCCCAGAATCGGCCTCAACGTGACCTGGTTGCAGTATCGCGGTCCCGGCAAGGTGACGTTCGACGAAGCTGGCCCGATTCTGGTTAACAATGGACAGGCGATAACTAAAGCGCACTTCCCCGAGCCCGGCGTCTACGTCCTGCGCGCGACCGCAAATGATGGCGAATTATCCACCACCCGCGACATCACGGTGAGTGTTACCGAACGCTAGGCTGACTCTACCTCAGAAGTCAGCCGGTGCAGGCGCGTTATTGCCGTCCCAATCCTTGACGGTTCCATCCTTGGCTTTCAGGAATCCCAGAAGGCAGCCGTTGGAACCGTCTCTGAGATGATGGCAGCGTGCTTTTACGGCGTCGCCCGGTTTTACGTAATCGGCCGTGATTCCGACTCTTTGAAGGCCGGTGCGGCCGGTTGCTTCCATGGCCCACATTTGCGGCTCGCCGTTGGCATCCATAACTTCGAGGTAGATCCAGGAATGCGGCACCACCAGATGCACTTCCTTGACCACGCCCGCAATATCCATAAATGTGTCCTCGTAGTTTCCGTGGGAGTGATGCGCCCCGACGGGCAAAGCGGCGCCCACCACGCAAATCGCTGCAACACCAAGAATCGATGTGAATCGCATTGTTGCCTCCTTACTGTTTGCCTGGATTTACGTTTGCACCAGGGGCGTCGATCCGACCCTGACCTTGGCCTCGGCCTGCTCGATTGACGCGGGGCGGCGGGGGGAATCCGTTGGAGTAGTAGGACTGATAGCGAAGCCCTACTCCGTTCTCGTCGAGCCATCCCACCGATTGCTGAAACAACCCCGGCTCGGGGTAACCTGCCGGCACCGTTCCTTCGATGATGTAGAGTCTGTTTTCGTGCATGTAAATTCCCGCGAAGGTCCGCGATTTGTCGGCGTTTGTAAGCTGCATTTGGCGTCCTTCGACGAGGTCGACGACACCCCATACGAAGAGCGTCAGCTTGGCGTCGCGTTTCATCAGTTGCCATGACGCGTAGTCCATCGCTCCGCGGATATCCGCCTTCCAATGTCCCTCATCGCCAGGGCTTCCCAGACAGGTTTCGGCGCCCACCGGGCAGGATTTGGCTTTCTCCGTGAGGATCCGTTGGGCCTGATTGTAGTCGACCACTGTCACCGAATAACGACTCTGGCCTTGCGTCGCGCTATAAACGCGCGCCGGCAGATCGGCTTCGTGTTGGGACCGGTAGGTGGTCTCCGTTATCTTCGGCTGAGTCGGAAAATTACAGGTGAAGCGATCTTCCCGGCTGGCAAACTCAATCCATTCCTGGGCGAACAACGGCCCTGAAATAGCGAGAGCCAAGGCGGTCGAAATGAGTGGCATCCAGCGCATGATTATTTCTCCTCATTATTTTCCCTCGGGCGCAGGCTGGCATCGGGTTGCTCCACTCCCCTCGGTGCCGCCCTTGTCGCGGTAAACCTTGTGACAGTTCGCACACGCATCATTCAGTTTGTCGCTGATATCGATGAACGCGTCGTAGTTCCTCGCCTGTGATGCGCGGCGGGCGAGCTTTCCTACTTCCGCGAGTTCTTTTACATACTGCTTCCAGTCGGGGCGATCGACGGGGACCGGCCTGCCGTTCTGACATCGGCGTCCCGGCGTCAAAAGCAGCGGCGCCGTTTCGGTGATCGCCACAGCGGCCTGATCGATAGCCAGCCACCCGGGATAAACAGTGGATCCCCACTCGACATAATCAAAAGGTGCGGCAGCGGGCGGCTTTTTCGTCTGAGCGCCAGGATCCTTGAGTTGAACATTGAAGATGATGTTCGAATTCGGGAAAGCGATGGCTCTCATCAACTCGGCAAGGTTTCCTTCGGGCCGGGAAAGCGACGAGCCCGCGACGTTCGCGACCGGAAACACGACCCGCGCGAGGGCGGCTTCGCTCAGTTCGGCTTGCCCTGCCGGAAACTTGCCCGCCTGCAGAACGTATGCCGCAAGATCCGTGGATTGGCTCCTGGAGAGGCTCCCGGGCAGGTTGAAGGGCATTGTTTTTTGAATCTTGTCGACGAAATTCGCCAGCGGCTGGGCGCTCCAGTTCGAGAGGAAACTATCTCCGGCCAGCGGCGGTCCACTCGTGCCTTCCATCGCAACGCCGTGACATGCCGCACACTGGACCTTGTAAAGCGTTTGTCCGCGTCCTGCTTGCCCATCCGAGTACACACCTTCTGTTGTCGATCGCACTTGCGGGGCCTGCCCGGCAAGCACGAGCGCTCCAACAAGCGCATAGCTGCAGAATGTCGCGCCCGGTGCGTAGCGAAATCCTAGCCGGCTCAATGGAATCAGACGCGCCAAATATCCTCCAACTGGAAAATTACAGCTAAGAGCATAGTCGAAGAGAGCGGCGTGCACAACGGTGGTCAATCGCCAATACCCGAAAGCGATGGCGTTCCCGTGCCGGCTGGTGAAACGTCCCGTTAGGACGCTACTCGTAGAATGCCGGCGCCTTCTTCAACATTGTGAAGGTGGCCAGATCGTGTTCGATCCACAAGCGGGCGCCGGTCTGCTGCACGAAAGCTTCGACCTTCGCGCGCGAGGCAGCGGATTGCTCCTTGTCAAATTCGAACGTCGGAAACCGGTGCATATTGATTTCCTGGGGCAGGTGGTAAAGATCTCCCGCAATAAGGATCGGCCCGGACTGTTTCAGCCTCAGGAACAAAATCTGATGCCCGGGCGTGTGGCCTGGAGCATATTGGATCACCACCGTACCGTCTCCGAACACGTCGTAATCTTTGTCCGTGAGAATCGTCGTCTTGCTGTCTTTCAGCTTGATGTAGCTGGCGGACGCCATTGGCCCTCCGCGTCCACCCCGGCCGCCTGCCGGCGCTGGCGCGAACATAGCATCCCGCTCGTTCTGGTGAACCAGCCAAGTGGAGCCCGCGAAATCATTGGCGTTGGCGGTGTGATCGGAGTGTAGATGGGAAAGAGCCAGGTACTTGATATCGCCTGCCGAGTAGCCCACCTCCGCTAGCTGCGACTTCAGAGTTTTCGTTACCGTTGAGATTCCTTGCGTAGTCCCGTTGACTTGGCTATCCGGAATCACGCCGACGTCCCACATCAGCGTGCCTTTCGGATGCACCACCAGGTAGCAGGGCACGGCAAACGGCTGTTTCTCGCCGATCTCCTCTTTTGTGAATCCGAAAGTGGCGGGAGCGCTCATGGTCAACGAACCGCAATCGAACACATAGAGACGGACGGATTTGGGTGGTTTCGGCTTGTCCTCTGCCATCGCAGCAGGCGCAATCAGGAAGGTTAGGAACAGTGCAGTGGTACCCGCCAGGGCAAGTCGTTTCATATCAGGCTCCTTTTGCCATCCCCGATTGTATGTCAGTTGACAAGCCTCAGGATCGTGCGAAGTGTATGCCTGGAAACTGTTCGTTATTGGGATTCGACGGCTTCGCTGCCCCTGAAGGCTGCGCGTAATGGCTGATTCTTCGAACAAACTGAAAGGTCTCGGCGTCTATATTGGACAGTCGTAACTTTTGGCCGGGCTCGACGTATTAGGACTACGACGTGAAGGAGGTGCTGGTTTGTCACACTTCGGGCAGGACCTGCGATACGCCCTTCGGACGCTCCGCCGTAGCCCCGGGTTCGCTGCGGTTGCGATTCTAACGCTAGCGCTCGGCATTGGCGCTAACACAGCGATTTTCAGCTTTGTGGATGGCGTTCTCCTAAAGCCTCTGCCTTACCCGGAGCCGGACCGCATCGTGCGCGTGCTGGAAAAACCTCCGCGGGGCGAGCGTAATGGGATTTCAACACTCAATTTTCTCGACTGGCAGAAGGACAATGCGGTCTTCGATTACATGGCGGCAATGTCCGGAGGCGGGGTCACACTCGGTGGCGTCGCCGAGCCGGTGCAGCTGCGGAGCGGCCGAGTCTCGGCGCGTTATTTCGACATCTACGGCATCAAAACCGCGCTGGGCCGCACGTTTCTTCCGGAAGAAGACCAGCTTGGCAAGAACAAGGTCGTCATCCTGAGTAACGCCTTGTGGGTAAGCCAGTTTGGTTCCGATCCGGATATCGTCAACAAAACGATCCTGCTGGACAACGAGTCTCACTTGGTCATAGGTGTGTTGCCCGCTGGCGGCGCCTTCGACCGGGCTTTCAACCAGATCTGGCGGCCTCTGGCATTTGAGCAATCCAACATGACGCGCAATTTCCATTGGCTCACTTCGTTTGGAAGGCTAAAGCCCGGCGTTACCCTTCAACAGGCCAAAGCCAACATGGACTCGATCGGGAAACGGATCGAACACGATTTTCCGGATTCCAATAAAGGATGGGGCGTCGTTGTAGAACGCTACGCCGATACGCTGATCGCGCCCGATCTTCGCTCGGCTCTACTCGTGTTGCTGGTCGCCACTGGGATGGTGCTGCTGATCGGATGCGCGAATCTTGCAAACCTGGCACTCGTCAGGGGAGTCTCGCGC
Organism: Bryobacterales bacterium; assembly: GCA_025463005.1. Taxonomy (GTDB): domain Bacteria; phylum Acidobacteriota; class Terriglobia; order Bryobacterales; family Bryobacteraceae; genus Palsa-187. The sequence continues at coordinate 13,192 of JAOAPR010000191.1, forward strand.
GAACGCGAGGTAGCCGTTCGGGCATCGCTGGGAGCGCGGCGATGGCAGTTGATTCGACAGTTTTTGACGGAGACCGTCGTCCTCTCTGTCTGTGGCGGGCTCTTTGGAATCGGGATCGGTTATGCCACGCTGAAATGGCTGCAATCACAGCTTCCGCCGTTCTCCTTCGCACGGGAAGTCGACGTCACGATGGATCTTCGCGTGCTGCTCTTCGCCATGGCTATCGCCGTGTTTACGGGGGTGCTGTTCGGCCTGGCTCCCGCGATGCAAGTCACGTCGCCGAATTTAGCCAGCACGATGAAGGACGGAGGCCGAGGAGCTAGCACGGGAGGCTCGCGCCGCCGCCTGCGGGACGTTCTTGTAGTGGCCGAGGTATCGCTTGCGTTTATTCTGCTGGTCGGCTCCGGATTGATGATGCGCACGTTCTTCGGCCTTATGAACGCCGAAAGCGGATTTGACGCCACAAATACTGTCACGGTCGGGATGCCTATGCCCCTCCAGCGATTTCCCGATCCTCGGCAGCTCAATGCCTACTTGCGGGAGGTTCGCACGGCTGTCGAGGCAGTGCCCGGCGTAGTCGAAACCGCCCTCTCCTGCGCTCCTCCCATGCAGGGAACGTGCTACGGCATGCCGATGCTGGTGGCCGGCAGACCCATGGTGGACCGGTCCAGCCGCGACGGAGGGTTCTACAAGATTGTGAGTCCGTCTTATTTCACCGCCATGCGATTGAAGCTGATCAAAGGGCGAGCCCTCTCAGACCGGGACGCCAAAGGCTCGACACCCGTGCTGGTGATCAATGACCGGCTTGCGAAGAAATTCTTTCCGGGCGAAGATCCGATCGGCCAGCACATTCTGATCCAGGAGATCGTTCCAGGCAAGACCGCATTGGGTGACGAAATCTCTTGGGAAGTGGTGGGCATGGTGGCAAGCGAGAAGATTGGCGGGCCCAGGGACGAGCAAAGCGCGGGCGTGTACGTTTCAAACGAACAGTCTCCGGCGTACGGCATGACCTTGATCGTTCGCGCCAGGCTCGACCCGCTGACGCTTCCCAAAGCCATCAGTGCCGCGATTCACAGCGTGGGCAAGGACCAGGCGCTGGGAGACTTTCGGACAGTGGACCAGATCAAGGAGCAGGCGCTGGTAGGCAATCGGCTGCAAGCGACTCTCTTGGGAATTTTCGCGGGCGTGGCGCTGCTGCTGTCCGCGCTGGGCATCTATGGCGTGATCTCGTATTCAGTGGAGCAGCGAACACACGAACTTGGAATCCGCGCCGCTCTGGGCGCTTCCGAACGGAATCTGCTCCGGCTGGTGCTGGTCCGCGGGTTAGCTCTAACCGGGATCGGTTTGGCAATCGGGCTGGCAGGCTCGCTGGCTGTGACCCGGCAAATGAAGAGTCTGCTGTTTGGTGTCGGCGCGCAGGACCCCACGACCATGATCGCGGTAGCAGCGATCCTGGCCGCCGTGGCGATTACGGCGTGCTACGTACCCTCGCGCCGGGCGACCAGGGCAGACCCGATGGTAGCTCTGCGATACGAATAGAGACGAACCCGAATCGCGGGAGAACCTCGGCGCTCCCGCAGGACAAGTGTCATTCGCTGCACGCGAAGTTCCTTGCGTCTTCAGGATCGCCTTGGCCCTTGTACTCAGCATGCTTGGGATAGGCGCACAGCGGCCGGCTCCGACCCGGGAATGCTTTCCCCGTCGCGATGACGAAATCCGGAGCCGTCCCCTTCTCCACCCAATTCACCACGCCAGTCAGCAGGTCGAAATCGTCGAGCGCGGCCGCCCCGCCTCGGCAGTGGCCCATGCCCGGCACCAGATATAGCCGGCTCCAGCTCTGCACCTGATCCGCACCCCCGTTTGCCTGGGTCATCTTTTGGTAGTAATCGACGGTATCCAGTGGTGAAAATCCCGTATCGCTCATTCCGTGATAAAAGAGCAGCTTCCCGCCATGCCCGGAAAAACTGCTCAAGTATGTCGAGGTCGTATCGGTCAACCCGTTCATCGCGTCCGCGAGCACGGCAGCCATCCGGGCATCGACATCGATTTCCGTGGCCAGCGTAGGGCCGCGCAACACGCCGGGAAGTGAGATTCCCGCGTCATAAGCGGAAGGCGGATAAACCAGGTCCCCTCTGAGATTCCTGGGTCCTGCGAAAGCTTTTTTGAGGGCGCCGACTTGCTGCGACGTAAGGCAGGCGTCGCTCTTCGAGCCTCGACAGGTCAGAACGGCCGGATCGAACTTGCAGGCCTGGGGGTTGAAGATCATGCCGTCCTTTAAACCGTCCTTCGCGTCACATGCGTTGAGGATTCCGGTGACCACCAGCTTCTTATCACCGTCCGAAAAAACCGGGCTGGCCGCCAGTTTGCCCGCGTCGTCCTTGGGCGCGATCTGGTTGAAGGCGACCGTCGTCCAGGTTCTTCCGATCTCCGCATATCCGGTTCGCATGGCCGGATCGCCGGCGATCACACCGTCGAAGTAGTCCGGATAGCGCTGGGTCATGGTCATGGCCTCACGGCCGCCAGTCGAGCAGCCCACGAAGTACGAGTACTTGGCTGGCTGTCCGTAGTAGTGTGCCACAACCTGCTTCGCCAGCACGGCGACTCTACCCACGGCGACATAAGCGAAATCGAGTCCCGCCTGCTGGTCCTGGAAAAAGGTTCTATCGTTTCCCTGATGGCCGGTGTCTGTGCTGACCACAGCAAATCCACGCGCCAATGCCGGGTCGTCTCCGGCCGCCGCCGCACCCAAGGGCGGTCGAACGGTTCCGTTAAATCCGCCGCCTCCTTGAAACAGGAATCGATTATTCCAGTTGTCCGGCAGCGCAATCGCGAACCCGATGCCATAGGTCTTTCCACCGGTGCCTGTGCGCTGATCGATCATACCCTCGGCCTGACAGTGCGATGGAAGCGGCGCTTTTCCAGGGGCCGCCGCAAGAACGGTTTCCGCCTTGGTGATCACCATTGTCACGCCTGGAACTTTGAACCTCAGCAGGTCAGCGCACTTACTCGACGTCTGCCCGTACGCAAGCGGGACAAGTGTCAACGCCAAGATGTGAATTCTCATCCCCGTTCTCCTCGCTAACACTGCCCCTATTCAATAACGGCCTGCATCACAGCTTGTTCGAAATCCCGCCCGACTTCCTGGTTGGCGGTCTGAATCATCAGAACACCCACCATCTGTTCCTTGGGATCGATCCACAGGTGCGTGCCGAAGGCGCCGTCCCACCCGAAGCTGCCGGTAGAGACAGCGGCCGCTCTGGCCACGTGATCGCTGATCACCCGAACGCTGAGCCCAAAACCTTCACCTCGGTTTCTTCCGGGAAGCGTATCCGGCACGTGAACCGATGACATCATCTCGACTGTTCTCGGGCCGAGCAGACGCTTTCCGTTCAACTGGCCGCCATTCATCAGCATCTGGCCCAGCGGCAGGTAATCCTCGGCGGTGCTGAGCAAGCCTCCTGCGCCAGAGAAGTAGACCTGACTGCCGGGGTTCATAGCCTGCTTCTGTAGCCCACTGCCGTTACGCTGGTAGAGCGTCACCTGCCTCGGCGCGTGATCGCCATCGGCGAAGAAAAAGATATCCTTCATTCCCAGGGGATCAAATATGCGCTGGCGCAGAAACTGATCGAAGGATTGTCCCGAGACAATCTCCACGATGCGGCCCAGAGTATCGAATCCCGCACCCGGGCTGTAGGCCCAGCGCGACCCCGGTTGGAACTCCAGGGGCGTGGTGCCCAGCCGCGGTATGTACGCGGCCAGATTCTCGTTGTCCTTCCGAGCGACCCTCTGCAGCTCGCTGTTGCTAATCGTCCCGCTGCCCAGACCCGAAACGTGGCTCAAAAGGTCGCGGATGGTAATCTCTCTCTCTGCCGGAACGGTATAAAACTGCGGTGCCGCGGCTGCGCCTGCCTGCGCGCCTCCCCCCACCACCTGCGCCCGCCCCACCGCGGCCGGCGGGCAGCGCGACGGCGACTTTCTGACCGCGAAACTCGGGGATGAATTTCGATACCGGATCGGTCAGCCGGATCTTGCCTTCCTCCACCAGCATCATAATGGCCGTGCCAGTCACCACCTTTGACATTGAGGCGATACGGAAAATGGCGTCTTTCGGCATAGGCTTTTTCGATTCGATATCCATCAAACCGTGCGCCTCCAGATGTGCTATCCGCCCCTTACGCGCCACCAGCGTGACGGCCCCGGAGATATCTCCGGCGTCGATGTGGCGCTGAATCATTTGGTGAACTCGCTGGAGCCGCTCCGATGAGAGGCCGACCTCCTCGGGTTTGGCGGTGGGAATCGACGCCGCCGTCAAGGGCAGAACGATCAACGCGAGTAGTACAACATACGCAGTGATCAGGTTCGTTTTCATAGACGCGCCTCCAATGTCCAGGCCAGTATACACCTCGGAGCGTTGGGCATCGCGACACAGTCGCGGGTCACCTATAGGCGCGTTCGCTTTATATGAGGTGTGGGTGGAAGTCGGCCCAGGTCTAACCGAAATCAATCGAAGGCCGTATCACGAAAGGAGAATGGAGAACAGGAGTTCGACTTCTCGAATAAAACGTCTAGCTTGCGCTGTCTTTCTCGTCCGAGTTATCTCTGTCCTGCCCTCCGAATATTTGATACCTCACGGAAGTATTCGTTTCGATCTGGAATAGCCTAATGCTGCGGCATCTCAGCCCGCTACCGCGTTGGTGGAGGCGTAGCCGGATTGGGGTTTGGCGTCGGATCAGGGTTGGGGACTGTAGGATTTCCTTTACCCTGGGTCCCGTTGTCCTTGCTGTCTTTGCCGGACTTATCCTTTCCCTTCTTTTTTTGATCGTCTTTGGACTGCTTGGTCGGATCAGTGGGATCCGCTTTGCCCTGCTTAGTCGGATCGTTAGGGTCCGGGTTGCCCTTTTGAAAGGTTGTATCGTCTTTGGTGCTTTGACCCTGGGTCTTGCCTTGACTGGCGGGGGGAGTCTGAGTTCCCTGGTTTCCTGCCTGGCCAAAGGCGGTGCCAGTTAGGGCCGCCGCTACAAATCCAGTAATGAGCGTACGTTTCATTATTTTTTTACCTGCTGTTCAATAATTGCGCTCTCTTGAACGCTCCGATGGTATGAGCCTGGAGAACTTCGAAGCGTTACCTGAGCGCTTCGCCTGCTTGACGGCGAATTGAGCCTGCAATAGACTCTAACGGTGCCCGCCCCCATCCCTGCCGTTCAGGAGAAACACAGATGCGCATGCAACTGATCTCAGCACTTCTGCTTTCGTCGGCTCTCACGGCGTTTGCTCAAAGCGATCGCGGGACCATCACCGGCACCATCGCCGACCCCGCGGGGGCAGTGGTGGCCAATGCCTCGATTGAAGCCCGGAATGTCGGAACCGGGGCTGTATACCAGGTGGCGAGTTCCGCAACCGGCAACTACACTCTCGCCGAACTGCCCGCTGGCAATTATGAGATCACCGTAACTGTGCCGGGGTTTAAGAAATCAGTCCGCCAGGGCCTGACGGTACAGGTGGCGCAAACCTTGCGTCTCGATATTGCGCTGGAGGTTGGTAGCGCCACCGAATCCGTCACAGTAACGGAGGACGCACCCTTGCTCAAGACGGAAAGCGGCGAGTTGAGCCATAACGTCACCACGGAGCGCATGGACAGCCTTCCTCTTTTGCCCACGGGCGCCGCGGCAGGCAATTCCGGCATTCGGAATCCGATTGCCGTCGTCGCGCTCCTGCCTGGCTCTTTCTATGCCGGCACGGGCGCCAACGCGCTCAACTCCGCGGTCCGCATTAATGGCGCTCCCACCAACACCGAAGTCATCCTGGTGGAAGGCCAGGATGCCACGAATCCCCTCGGCCAGGGCCTCGTCCAGCAAAACCAGCCTGGCGCGGACTCGATCCAGGAGTGGACCGTTCAAACCAGCAACTACGCCGCGGAGTTCGGGCAGGCGGGCGGCGGCATCATGAACGTGACGATGAAATCGGGAACGAACCAATGGCATGGGACCGGTTACGAGTATCTGGTGAACGAGGATCTGAATGCCGGCCAGCCTTTCACCAGTTCGGGCAACGGCCACTTGCTTCGCCCCAAAACGCGCAGGAGCGATTTTGGATTCACCTTGGGCGGTCCAGTGTGGATTCCCAAACTCTATAACGGCCGCAACAAGACGTTCTTCTTTTTTAGCGGCGAAGAATACCGGCTCGGCCAGAACGTGATCCCCCCAGCTATTTCCGTCCCGACGGCCGCTTATCGCCAGGGGAATTTCAGCGCCGCGCAGTTGAAGAATGTGCTGGGCACCGACCCTCTGGGCCGCTCCATTTTCGGCAACACGGTTTACGATCCCACCACCGCAAGGTTGGTCGGCGGCCAAAGCGTGACAGATCCGTTTCCGAATAACACGATACAAGTCGCGCGCTTCGATCCGGTTTCGGTGAAACTTCAAAATCTGGTTCCGCAGCCTATGAATCCCTCCCTGCTGGCGAATAACTATCAACAGCAGTATCTGAGTGAGCGGGTCACCAACGTCCCGTCGATCAAGATCGATCAATTGCTGGGGTCCAAGAACAAGCTGTCGTTTTACTGGTCCATGATTCATACCTTTTGTCTGTACTGCACGGGAGCCGACGGCTTGCCTTTGCCGATTTCGGGAGCTATCGGCACCGATATCCGGGGAAATACCACCAGGTTGAGCTACGACCGCACGCTGACCCCGAGTCTCCTGCTGCATATGGGCGCTGGCTTCGCGCAGAACAACCTGAATCGCCCGCCGCTGCTTGCCGACTACGATGCCTGCGGTCAATTGGGCCTTTGCGGTCCGTTCCCGCGCCCGGCGACGTTCCCCGTGTTCCAGACGTTAAGCAACGCGCAGGGCGGCGGCCCCACTATGGGTCCCGGCTCGGCAACCGACGACATTCAGGAGCAGCCAACCGCAATCGTGAATCTCACGTGGGTGAAGAACAACCATACCTACAAATTCGGTGGACAGATGATGCTGGTGGGAGGTTACAGCTACAACATTTCAACGCTCAACGGTACATACGCGTTTAGTAACTTGCAAACGGCGCTGCCTTACGTTGCGGTGAGCAATGCCACTGGCAGCGTGGGTGGAAACACCATCGGATTTCCCTACGCGAGCTTCCTGCTCGGCCTGGTCAACACCGGCAACGTCCACGACGTCTCCTCCCCGCGCATCGGGAAGTCCCAGTGGGCTTTCTATGGCCAGGACACCTGGAAAGTGACGCGTAAATTCACGCTGGATTATGGATTGCGGTACGATTACGCGACCTATTTCAAGGAGCAGTACGGCCGCGCGCCGAACTTCTCGCCCACGCTGGCGAACCCTTTGGCGGGTGGCCATCCCGGCGCCACCATCTATCAAGCCACCTGCAATTGCGCCTTCGCCCACAACTATCCCTTTGCGTTTGGACCGCGTCTGGGCGCAGCCTACCAGATCACGCAGAAAACGGTGGTGCGCGCCGGCCTTGGCGTCGTCTACTCCGGCACGCCGCTCTACGGCTCCGGCGCTGGAGCGGGCACCGCCAGCAATCCGTTTGGTCCCAATACCAATCCCTCGCAGCCCAGCATGGTGCTGAGCGAAGGTGTGCCCTTTACCAAACAGCAGATCGCATGGCCCAACCTCGACGCAGGCCAATTCCCGAAAGTCGGGCCCGGGACGCCACCCGTCGGGACTGGACCTCCCGTCGTTATGGATCAGAATGCCGGCAGACCCGCCCGGAACATTCAATGGAGCTTTGGCATACAGCGCGAGATTGTCCGCAATCTGGTGGTGGAAGCCGGGTATGTGGGCAGCCGAGGTGTGTGGTGGGCGCCCGCCGGTGCTGCCGGCAACATCGCCGGCACGCTGGTGAACTACAACTATATTTCTCCTCAACTGATGAGCGCTAACGGGCTCGACATAAACAGTCCGGCCGATCGCGCCATCCTCACCGCGCAAGTCGGCTCCCCGCAGGCGGGGCGCTTCCAGAACAAAATTCCGTTCACTGGTTTTCCGCTAACGGCCACAGTGGCGCAGGCTTTGCGGCCGTTCCCGCAATTTAATTCCGGGCTCAGCCCCACCTGGACGCCGCTGGGCGACACCTGGTACAACTCGTTTCAATTAAGAGTGAACAAGAGGCTGTCCCGCGGTTTGGATGTGACTTACAACTTTACCTGGGCGAAGGAGTTGGACACCCTGGAAGGAACCTTCTTCCCGATTGACGTGGGCAACCGTCGCACGGCCAAAACTTTGGCTACCTTGTACCGGCCCCTGGTCACCAGCTTCGCCGTCAACTATACGATTCCCAAGTTCGGCGGGTCTGGATCGGTCGGAATGAAAGCCGTATCGTGGATAGCTCGCGACTGGCAGTTCGGCGGGTTCTTCCAATACGCCAGCGGCGCGCTGATTGCTCCTCCGGCCGCGAATGCCAGCCCCACTCTCAGCTCTCTGGCCTTCCAGAGCACCGTCCAGAACCGCGTGCCCGGCCAGCCGCTGTTCACCAACGATCTCAACTGCCACTGTTTCGATCCCAGCACCACGTTTGTTCTGAATCCGGCGGCGTGGACCAATCCTGCTCCAGGGCAGTTCGGAACCGCGGCCTATTACAACGACTACCGTGCACAGCGGCGTCCTGTGGAGAATCTGGGAATTGGACGCCGGTTTTCGATTCGCGAGAAGGCCAGTTTCAATATCCGGGCGGAGTTCACGAACCTGTTCAACCGGACGCAAATGAACGATCCCGCATCGACGAATCCTCAGCTCACCCAGACCCGGGTGAATAACAGCGATCCCAACAGCCAGACTGTGTCAGGCTTCGGTTTTATCAACACGCTCGGGACCACAGCCGCCACGCCCAGGCAAGGTCAAATCGTGGCCCGTTTTCAGTTCTAGCCCAAAAGCCCGCGTCCATCACGTCAACAGTGATGCTCCGGGCTCATTTCAGGCCCTACTTGGTGGCCTGTTCGGCGGCTCTCTTTTCTTGGGCGCGCGCACCCGCCAGGATGTTGATCATCGTGTAGTTCCCCTCGTGGCATTCGTAATCGAAGATTCCTTCCTGAGTCTTCCTCATCGGAATCTCCGCGCTCCAGGGTTTGGTAAACGCCGTGGGATCGTCCACCGTGAATTTGTAGAGGATCGTGCTTTCGTCAATGCGAGTCAGTCGTTCGATCAGATGCAACCGTTCGTCAGCTCCCAAAAAGTCGTTTTTGCCGATGAAATTCGTCGTGTCGATCACCAACGTATCGCCCTCCCAACGGCCGCGCGCGTCCCCCATATATCCGCGGACACTCTGGGGAGCGTGCGGCCGCCCATCCAGAGGAATGATGCGAGCCTCGTACATCATCTCCTGGAGAATCACCACGTATCCGGAACTCTGAACGATCTGGAAAAAGTTGTTGTTGGGCGTGGGAACCATCGGTAGACCGCGAGTGATGCAACGGATCCGTAGGGCCAGGTCCTCGGGACCGCTGAGTAGACGCGCTGCCTGCGCCTGGGCGGCCCGTTTCCTGCCCCACTCTGGTGTGAAGGCCGGGATTCTTCCATCCGGCGGATCCACAATCAGCGAGGTGCGCCTGTTGGTGACCACCGTGGTTCCCCGGTCTCGCCAGAACTCGTTGTAGTTGCGGCGGAGGTCCGCCTCGTTTCCCCCGTCGCGGCGATCGGTGTTGACCTCCTGAAGTGTCCGCCTTTCGTACTCGGCGGCTTCCTGTTCGGTCAGGAATTCCTTGCCGGCAAACTCGGCCGGACGCTCCAGAGGTGTCAGCGTAGCGGTGGCCCACACTCCCTGCAAGTCCGGCTGGCCGTCGGGAGTGCGCGGAAGAACCCTGGCCCTTCCGGCGGACGGTTGCTTCGCTGTTGACGATGACACTTGGCCGGTTACTCGCGCCGGGATCAGAAGCGCGAGCCAAATCAACGCGAACGCGGCTTTCCACATTTGAGACTCCTGATTAAGGAGTACGCGACGACGTATACGCCGCGATGTTTAGCATATCTTCGTCGGTCAACTTGCTGACCACCGGTTTCATCAGCTCCGTCCAGCTTCCCTTCCGGGCGCCCTGCTGCATGTCGTATAGTTGGCGAACCAGACAGCTGGGTGAACGGCCCGCAATCCCCGGCACCGGACCCAATCCTTTTAAGTCAGCTCCATGGCAGACGCCGCACTGTGTTGTCTTGCCCGCGCCGTTGGTCACTAAGGCCTCGCCTTTCTTGATGCTGCCCATGGGCACGTAGGCGATAAATCCCGAGCGCGGATTACGAAGCACCTCCGTGCCTTCCGCATCTTCCGGCGTCTCAATAATGCGCTGGCCCAGCGGCTCTTTCTCGCCGCCCTCGACCGTCAGGTACATGCCGCCGGCGATCCGGGTCTTGGGCACAGTGGTGGTTTCCACCACTTTGATCCAAGGCGTCCACTTCATCGATCCGAAGTACTCGGCCGCCGCCTTGATTTCGTCCTCTGTCATGCCCTTGGCGATCGTAATCATGGTATTTGTGTTGGCCTTCCGCGGCTCGGCGCTCTTGCGATTGCCGTTCCTGAAATCGGCCATTTGCTGGATGAAATAGGCCGTCGAAAAACCGGCCACGCCCGCGTTTTCGGGCCGGCCCTTGCCGTTGGGGTAATGGCACAGGCTGCATGCACGCACGTCGGGCTTTCGGCCGTGCGCCACAACGTCAGGCATCGTGGGATGGTCACCCGGATACCAATCCGCCGGACCGAAGCCGTCACTGATCTGTGCCCGGGCGAATTCCAGAGTGCTGCCCGGAAGACGTTTCAGGCTGGTATCAGGCGCGGCCGGAGCTGCCGGCGCCTTTCCCGCTGTTGTATTTCCTGCAGGTGGAGCCGGAGCAATAGCGTACGCCCATGCCGGCGGATCGGCCGCTAAGGACACGCCCGACGCAGAGACCAACGCGAATGCAATGAGAACGCTTTTCATGGAATCACCGTCCTTCTGTACAGATTACTCTCACGGAGCGACCTGCGCAGCCGCCTGACACTGTACTGCCGCGGTTGCTCACGCGTTACTCTGTGGGAATAAAGGAGCAGGCTTCAATGGATCACATGAGCCGCAGGGCCGCGCTAACAGCGATTGCTGCTGCCGCAGCGTTCAGCAGCAGTTGTCGGTCAAGCACAAAGGCCGGCGATAACAAGACCAAGAACGATACGACAATGACGACCGACGCTCACGACGTCCACTCCTTTGCGCAGCCCGAGAAGGTTCGTGCTCGCTCCGTTGCGCTCGATCTCACCGTCTCGTTCGAAAAGCAGAATCTCGCGGGCGCCGCAATCATAGAAATCGAACAAGCCAAAGGCGCCGACCCTCTAATCCTCGATACGCGCGACCTCTCTATTGACAAGATAGAGTCCTCGCCGGATGGCGCAGCCTACACCGACGTGAAATGGACACTCGGACAGAAGGATCCAATCCTCGGCTCACCATTGAGCATCCAGATCCCGCCCCTAACCAGGTTCGTCCGAATTCAATATCAATCGTCGCCTCAGGCTAGCGGTCTGCAGTGGCTTAAACCCGAGCAGACCGCCGGCAAACGATCTCCGTTTCTGTTCAGTCAAAACGAATCCATCCATGCCAGAAGCTGGATTCCGATTCAGGACTCCCCCGGTGTCCGCGTCGCGTATACCGCGCGCATTCGCGTGCCGAACGAATTGGTCGCGCTGATGAGCGCGGAGCACAAGGGCGCTAGCAACGGTGTCTACGACTTCGCCATGGAAACGCCGATTCCGCCCTACCTGATCGCGCTTGCCGTGGGCGATTTGAAGTTTTCTGAAATTGGGCCGCGCACCGGAGTCTACGCGGAGGCTCCCATCCTGTCGAAAGCGGCTTGGGAATTCTCGGATATGGAGAAGATGGTTGCCACCGTTGAGAAGCTCTATGGTCCTTATCGGTGGGGTCGCTACGATCTGCTCATTCTGCCGCCCAGCTTTCCCTTCGGAGGCATGGAGAATCCGCGCCTGACCTTCGCGACGCCCACCGTGATCGCGGGCGACAAGAGCCTGGCTGGACTGGTTTCCCATGAGCTGGCCCATTCCTGGTCCGGCAACCTGGTGACGAACGCCACTTGGAGCGATTTCTGGCTGAATGAAGGCTTCACAAGCTATATCGAAAACCGCATTCAGGAGGCGCTCTATGGGCGGGAACAGGCCCTCATGGAACAGGTTCTAGATCGCCGCAAGCTCGACAAGGAACTGACTGAGTTGGACAAGCGCGACCAGATTCTCCACATCGATTTAAAGGGACGCGATCCGGATGAGGGAGGCACCAATGTTCCTTACGTAAAAGGAGCACTTCTCTTGAGGCAGATGGAAGAGGTGTTCGGCCGGGATCGCTTCGACGATTATCTGAAACGCTATTTTGACCACTTCTCGTTCCAGAGCATCACCACCGCGACCATGCTGGACTATCTTCAGCGCGAATTATTCGACAAAGAGCCCGCGCTCGCAACGAAAATCCCGATTCACGAATGGATCTACGAACCGGGCTTGCCCGCCTCGGCCCCGCGAGCCGTCTCGGAACGCCTGGAAACCGTCCGCAAAGACGCGAAGGCGTTTGCATCCGGAGCGGTCCACGCGAAAGCCATCCAGACCAAGAACTGGAGTACTCAGGAATGGCTCGAATTCCTCGAGGTGCTTCCTCCGCTGAAAACGGACCAGCTCGCGGAGCTCGATAGCGCTTTCCATTTGACCCAGACCGGGAACAGCGAGATTCTCGATCAATGGCTCCAGATGGCAATCAAGGCAGACTATCGGCCAGCTTACCCCCGGCTCGAATCATTTCTGCTGGAAGTCGGACGTCAGAAGTTCATCAAGCCGCTTTACACGGAGTTAATGAAGACACTGGAGGGTCAAAAGCGCGCGCGGGCTATCTACGCGAAGGCGCGGGCGCGATATCATCCGATTGCTCAGACCGCGATTGACAAAATCGTGAAGTAGCTACCGGCAACAAAATAGTGGTGCGGGCGGGCCAGCCCATTCACATCCCCGCCAACGCGCGGCACCGGTTCCGCAACGCCTCCGCGAACCCAGCGCGACTGCTGTCCATCTGCTCACCGGCCGGTCAGGAAAAGTTCTTTCCGGAAGTGGCGTTCCCGTCCCCACACCTACCGAACCGAATTACTGAAGAACGCTTGAAGGCCTACGCCAGGATCTGTTCTCGCATACCCCCGTAGCGGATCGAGTTGACCATTTCCCTTTCGTAAAAGTCGTGCGGGAACCCCAGCTCGATCCGGCTCGCCTCATCCAGCCTCTTTAACTGATCCGCTGACAATGAGAGATCCAGGCTCGCAAGATTATCCTGCAATTGAGAAAGCTTTCGCGCGCCGATGATCGGGATAACCGTCACGGGACGGTAGCGAAGCCACGCCAGCGCGACCTGCGCCATGCTGCGACCAGTCTCTTCGGATACAGTCTTGACCGCGGCGATGATGCGGTCTGTCTGCTGTCGCTCCGTCATGAAGCCTTCCATCACCACGCTCTGGCGGTGGCCCTGCATAAACTCGCCGAGGAACGATTCGCTCGTCCCGTTCGTGTAGAAGTTGGCAGTGTCAATGAAATTGCCGCCCGCCTCGCGGAATGCATCGTACACTTTTCGCGCCTCGTCCTTGGCGGCGCCCCAGCCCCAGTCATCGCCGAAGGTCATGGTGCCGAGCGCCGCCTCCGAAACTCGAAGCCCGCTGTTTCCTAAGAGTCGGTATCGCATATGAATCTCCTTTTCTTTCCTTGAATCCACACACTGATGGCTGGCTCTGCAAATCTCCTGAGATTGTGTCGACGTTTTTGGCGTCTACACTTTAGGCAGGAGGAATATGGAAAAGGTAAAACTTGGATCGCAAGGCGCGATTGTTTCGCGCATGGGACTTGGCTGTATGGGAATGAGTGAATTCTACGGTGAGCGGAATGACCAGGAATCAGCCGCCACCATTCTGCGAGCCCTGGACCTGGGCATCAACTTTCTGGACACCGCGGACACGTATGGCATCGGCGATAACGAAGAGCTGGTCGGCAAAACGATTCGCGGCAGGCGGGATGAAGTCTTCCTCGCGACGAAATTCGCCAATGTCCGCAAGAAAGATGATCCGACGTATTGGGTGATCAGCGGCAAGCCGGAGTACGTCAGGTCCGCATGCGATGCTTCGCTGAAGCGGTTGGGCGTGGATCACATCGATCTCTATTACCAGCATCGTGTGGACCCCCAGACTCCGATTGAAGAAACGGTCGGCGCAATGGCGGAGCTGGTCAAGGCGGGCAAAGTAAAATACCTGGGTCTTTCCGAAGCGTCGCCCTCGACCATCCGGCGAGCGCACAAAGTACATCCGATTACAGCACTGCAGACGGAATATTCGCTGTGGGAACGGCATATCGAGGCAGAGATCCTGCCGTCGGTTCGCGAGCTTGGAATCGGATTCGTGCCGTACAGCCCACTAGGACGCGGATTCCTGACCGGAACGATCAAGCCCAGCGAGCTCGGCGCCAATGATTACCGGGCTCAGCGATATCCGCGGACCGCCGGAGAAGCCCTCGACAAGAACCAGAGGCTCGTCGAACGTGTTCGCGCGATCGCGGCGAAGCGAGGCCTAAAACCCGGGCAACTGGCGCTGGCATGGGTCATGGCAAAAGGCAACGACATCGTGCCGATTCCAGGCACGAAGCGCCGGACTTATCTCGAAGAGAATGCGGCCGCCGCGGACATCAAGCTGAGTCCATCTGAAGTGGCGGAATTAGAGGCGGCCGTTCCGATCGATGAGGTGGCCGGAGACCGATACCCAGCGGCCGCTCTGCAGATGATTGACCGCTGAGCGGATCGGCCACTCAGTCCAGGCGTGTCGATGGAGCCCGGACTCACGGCGTTCACACGGATGCGGCGATCCTTCAAGTCCCTTGTCCACGTACGCGCAAACGAGCGGATGGCGGCTTTTGTAGCGCTATAGACGCTGTTTGACGACAACCTCTTGCTGGCGACGACGGACGCATTCAGAATGATCGACGCGCCATCCGGCAGCATGGGGAGCGCCTTCTGCACTGTGAAAAGCAGGCCTTTCACATTGACGCTGAAGATCGAGTCATAGATCTCCTCGGTTATCTTGCCGAGGGAGGCGTACCTCGCAACACCGGCATTCGCGAACACAACGTCGAGCTTGCGCTTGTCCCGTTTGATTTGTCCAAAGAGGCGATCGAGATCGCCAAGGCTCGACACGTCTCCCTGCACGCCGGTCACATTTCTTCCGATCTACCGTAAAGGAACCTCTTCCACGTGGCGAGTACGTGGTGCTGCTCGAAAACTCCAATCGCGGTTTCCTGTTCGGCGTCCGCTGACGTTGGTTAATTTCAATCAAGGTAGCGGTAGTAGAGGAACGCTAATCTGGGTCAGAAGGGCGTGTAGGATTAACAGGCCGCCACCAAAGAAGATTGCACCTACCAGCATGGAAATCGCGGCCGCCGTGGACGCGCTGTCTCGCTTTTTCGGCAAACCGCGCATCATGGTCCACTTAGCCTTTATGTACTTATCTGGATACCTGATTCCGTAATAGGAGTTGTAGAAAAGGAATGCCGCGATAGTCCAGGCGTAAGCCACGTCGATGTACGCTCCCATTGCCTTTGCTCCTATTTTACCAACCCATCAGGCGGAGCCGGCAGAGCGCCGTTTAGGTAGCGGGCTAATTCTGCGTTGACGGCCAAGGCTCACCTGCCTCATTTTCTCTCGGCAAAACTTTCGCTCCGCATGGGACTTCGCCGGTTTACGAGACTGACGAACGGCTTCAGTAAGAAGTGGGAGACCATTGTGCCGCCGTGATGCTCTGGTACTGCTGGTATAACTTCGGACGCCGCCACCAGACGTTGAGAATGCCCCAGCGACGGCCGCCCGGATCGCGGAGCACGCTTGGACGGTGCGCGAACTGCTGGAGGCCGCATGATCGACTGGCTTCCGATCTGCCAGAGGCCGCCACCAGGGGTCCCAGCCTTAAGTGGCTGGGGTTCGCGTCCCGGTTGAGTTGATATACTCAATGCGTTCCCTTCAGGAATACCCAAATAAAAACGAGCGTGGCGACGAAGATGATCGTGATCGCCATAGCCTCCACATGAGATTCCGAATGCGAGAATTTCTGGGCGCGCTTATTGCGGTCAATGGAATTGCCGTCGCTGTTTTCTTGCTTCGAGATAAGACTGTCGATTGGAAGGGATTCCTGGCCGTCTCTTCCATCGTCCTCATCCTGGCGGTGGTAGTAGCAAACCTTCCAGACATCACCCAACTTGTGATCAAAGGTGAGAAGGTCGGTGGAGTTACAGTGAACATCCAGCGCCAAGTGCAGCAAGTTGAGACCAGGGCACAGGAAGTTGAAAAGCTCGCGGAAGAAGTTCGGGGGCTTAAGCAGCAGGCCCAATTGGTTGTAGAGAACACCAACTCCGCTAATGACAAGATCGCTGCAAGCGAAAAGAACGTTTTCGGAATTGAGCAAAGGAGCCGAGAAGACAAAGGTTGATGTTGCGGCACTCGCCAAGCAGGCTGAAACCGCTGTCCAAAGCGCCAGATCGGTTGAACAGAATGTAGCGCAGAGGCGCGATAACGTTCGGCAGACGTGGCGCTCCCTCCTGGAATCGTTTTACTACTCGATCAGTACCCGGAACATCTTCCCTATACCCCAGGCAGTGAACCAAGAACTTGAGCGCCACTTGTATATTTTGGCGACCTTTGCGTACGCAGACCAGGACGAAAGAAACCTGGAGGTAGCGCGCATCCAAGCATTGGTTCAACGAGCGATCCAGCCGCCCCCAGAGACAAAACAATGATCGCCGTCCGATTAACGCACTTTTAGCGCACTACCCGCCCGTGACTACTGGCGTAGAATCAAGTGGGATGAACACGCCGAGCCGCGCCGCGTGCGCCGGACTGATGGGCTCCGCAATTGGCTCTTTGCCATGGCTACTGACAAAGATCCCTATTGATTCCCCCGCGCTCCAATCAATAGCAAGTGCCAGCTCCTATCTTCTGTTCCCGGGCATTCTTATCGGGCTGATCACCAGTCTGGGCCGCGTGCACGATATCAACCCAGTGGTAATGATCGTCTCAAACCGTGTGATTTATTCAGTTGGCGCTTACCATCTTCTCCTCAGAAGGAGAGGATAACGAAACTGACCAACGCAGATTTCAGACACTACCGCCCGCGAACCGCCGACAAGCGCCTAAACGGTATACACTGATTCGTCGGATTGTCTTTCGTCAATCACCCGATGCCTGCGTACAGTCCAGCCGAAATTCATACTCTTTTCTGTAATGCATTCAACCTTGGCGATGTCGAAGCTTTGACCGCTCTATATGAGCCCAATGCGATTCTGGTGATCGACGGAAATAGTGTGTCAGGCCGCGAGAACATAAAACAGGCGCTCACGAGCATACTTCTGCGTCGCGGCCGGATGACCCTTGAAACGCGCTCGGTCATCGAATCGCAGCAGGGTCTTGCGGTGCTGCATGGCGGCTGGGTGGTCGAGCCTGCCACCGGAATGGGATCCGAACCCGTGACTCGAGGTCTGAGTACCGAGGTCGTTCGTAAACAGCCCGATGGAACCTGGCTGTTTGTCATCGACGATCCTTATACGCCGGAATAACTGGTCCAGCCGTCACTTCGAATCCTCTGCTCGTCGATAATCGCACAGGTCTGTCGGTCCGTAGACAGCTCCCAGAATTAGTTTTTCCCTCTCTACAAGAAGGCGGCCAGCCGCGTACCGTCTGCTAAGGAATGGTGCCAGACATGCACGACGTTTCGGAGCACTAGGATGCGATATGCGATAAATTTGCGCATCACGTGGATCGATGCCGTTGAGGCGCCATGTCCCTCGCTGATCTCCTATTCGGCCGGCCGCTGCACTCGAGCGAAGACAATAAGCAAAGAATTGGTTGGCTCGTAGGAATTCCCACCTTTGGCTTGGACGCTCTCGGCTCGGCCGCCTATGGTCCGGAGGCCGCCCTGACTGTCCTGCTGCCCCTGGGATTAGCCGGCCTTAACCACATCCGGCCTCTCACCACCGCAATCATCATACTGCTTACCATCGTTTACTTCAGTTATCGCCAGACCATTGCAGCGTATCCCACCGGCGGCGGTTCGTACATCGTCGCCAAACAAAACCTGGGCGCCAGGATGGGTCTGCTGGCCGCCGCGGCTCTGATCATCGATTACCTCCTCAACGTCGCAGTAGGTATTTCCGCCGGCGTTGGCGCTCTGGTGTCCGCTCTCCCCGCGTTGCAGCCCCACACCCTGGGGCTCTGCCTTCTGATTCTGGCGATGATCACTATCGTCAATCTGCGCGGCGCGCGCGAGCCAGGCGTGCTGTTCATGACACCCACGGTTCTGTTTGTGGGCTGTTTGCTGGTGGTGGTCGGCTGGGGACTTTATCAAACCTGGATCACCGGCGGTCACCCGCGCCCCGTAGTCCCTCCGCCGAAGTTGCCCACCCCGCAAGCAGCGGTCGGCCTCTGGCTGCTGATGCGAGCCTTTGCGAACGGCTGCACCGCAATGACTGGCGTGGAAGCAGTCAGCAACGGCGTGCTGGCATTTCGTGAACCCGTGGTGCCGAATGCCCGTCGAACCCTGACCGTCATTGTCGCGATCTTGATCGTGCTGTTGGCGGGTATCGCATATCTTTCACGTTCTTACGGGATCGGCGCCACTCCCCCCGGCCAGCCCGGCTACCAAAGCGTATTGTCGCAACTGACTGCGGCGGTGGCCGGCAGAAGCGTGTTCTATTCGATCACGATCGGCTCCATTTTGATGGTGCTTTGCCTCTCCGCGAATACCTCGTTCGCCGATTTTCCGAGGCTTTGCCGGGCAGTCGCCGCAGACGGCTACCTTCCGCGTTCATTCGCCAATCGTGGCCGCAGGCTGGTCTACTCCGAGGGCGTTTGGGTTTTGGCGGTATTCGCCGCCCTCCTGCTCGTGATTTTTGGCGGGGTCACAGATCGCCTCATCCCGTTGTTTGCGGTCGGCGCATTTCTGGCGTTCACGCTTTCCCAAGCGGGCATGGTCGCCCACTGGAAGCGAACCGGCGGACCAGGCGCAACATCTAGCATGCTGATCAACGGCCTCGGCGCTCTGGCTACTGGCGCCACGATAGTGGTGGTCGTCGCCGCGAAGTTTACCGAGGGCGCCTGGATCGTTATGCTGCTCATAGCGGGATTGATCTTTCTGATGCAAGCTGTCCACGCCCATTACGACTGGGTCGTCCGCGAGATGACGCCAAAGCCGAATTTTCTTGACGGCGGGCTGCTCGCGCCGCTGGTCGTTGTGCCAGTCGAGACGTGGAATTCGGTAAGCCAGAAGGCTCTCTGCTTTGCCCTGACACTGTCCCGCGAGGTGCAGGTGGTTCACATAGAGCACGAAGGCTCGGACGGCGCGCTCGTTCGCGACTGGCCTAAAGTAGTCGAGCAGCCCGCGCGGGCAGCCGGCCTCCCGCCGCCGGAGCTGGTTGTGGTGCGCTCGCCCTACCGGTTCGTCATTCAACCCATTCTCGACCACGTGCTGGCGGTGGAGCGCGAACGGAAAGATCGCCTGGTCGCCGTCGTGATTCCGGAGGTGGTGGAGCGCCGCTGGTATTACTATTTCCTGCACAATCAGCGGGGCAAGTTGCTCGCGGCGCTGCTGCTGGTCAAAGGCGATCGCCGGATTGTGATCGTCAATGTTCCGTGGTATCTCGGAGCGCCGTAATGTTCCCTCTTGACATCATCTCCCTCCGGTATACAATTGTATTTCTCCCCCGTAGTACTCCCCCGAGTGTGAGTTAGGTAGCGATAGCTCTGTCCCAAAACCATGTCCGCCTGGTTTGCAGTACGGGTGCGCCCGAAGCACGAACGAACGGCCGCCTACGGGCTCGAACGCCTGGGATTCGAACAATATGTTCCCTTGCACCGCGTTCGGCGCCGCTGGTCTGACCGAATCAAAGAAGTGGAAGCAGCTCTTTTCCCCGGCTACATTTTTGCCCGCTTCGCCGGCTGCGAGCGCCTGCGTGTCCTTAGTTGTCCTGGAGTTGAATCCATCGTCCGATGCGGTAAAACGGATATCCCTGTCGACGAGGCTGAGCTCGCGGCTGTGCGCGTACTCGTCGCGTCAGGCCGTCCCCTTTTGCTCTGGCCGCGCTTGAGGATCGGCCAGCTTGTTGGTATCAACAATGGGCCTTTGTCGGGTCTTCGCGGCGTGATCGTGCGGGACGCTGAAAACTGGAGGGTGGTGGTGAATGTCGAAGCGCTGGATCGTTCCGTGGCGGTGGAAGTTGACCGCAACATGATAGCCCCATGGCAGTAACCAAGCCTAGAAACAAAATTCTGATCTTTCGCCTGACGCAGGATGAATACCAGGCGCTGCAAACGGCATCTAGTGGAGCGCGTAGCCTTTCGGACTTCGCGCGCACGAAATTGCTCGGCTCGCTGGGGGAGCCGGCGCTGGATCAGCAGCTTCTGGAATTGAAGTCGACGGTGCAGCGCATCGCGGAACTTCTGGAGAAAGATTGATGCGAACTCTCATGTTCTTCGCGGTTTCCGTAGTTGCGCTGGCACAAGTACGGCCGTCGCTGATGGAGGAAGTCGGCAAAACGAATCTGCCTGCGCTGACGCTCCATGCCGGTGATTTGATTGCGGTTTCGGTTTACGATGCGCCGGAACTCACGCGTACCATCCGCGTGGAACCGGACGGGACCATTCGCATGCCTTTGCTGGCGGAGGGTGTGCAAGCCGCCGGCCTCATGCCTCGCGAACTTGAAGCCGGGCTGACCGAAGCGCTCAAGTCCGAGGAAATATTGGTAGATCCGGTCGTCAAAATTACGGTTGTCGAATATCACAGCCGCCCCATCTCGGTGATGGGGGCGGTACGCAAGCCGGTGACGTTTCAAGCCGACGGCGTGGTGACGCTTTTGGACGCTTTGTCGCGGGCGGAGGGATTGACCGATGAGGCCGGCGCGGAAATCCTAGTCAGGCAGAACGATGCAGTTCAACGCGTCTCCGTGAAAGAGCTGTTGAGCGGGGCCGATCCGGCAGTGAATTTGCGGCTTACGGGCAACGAAGAGGTTCGCGTGCCCATCGCGGGCAAGATCTTTGTTCTGGGCAACATCCGCAAACCGGGGGCATTTCCAGTACGCAGCCCCGAAGACAGCACTGTACTAAAAATGGTCGCTTTAAGTGAAGGTTTGATGCCTTTTAGCGAGAAAATCGGCTATATTTTACGGCGACGAGAAGGCGAAAAGCCGCAGGAAATCCCAATCGAGCTGGCCAAGATCATGGAGCGCAAGAGCCCCGATGTCTCGCTCGAGATCGGGGACATTCTGTATATTCCGGACAACAAGACGCGGCGCAGCACGATGAGCATTCTCGATCGCCTGGCGGGCTTCGGGTCCGCAACCGCATCCGGCCTCGTGATTTGGCATTAAATGAAACAACTAGAATCCAGTCTTCCGGCTGTACAAACCACGGCGCCATTGATTGTGGATGCGGAGTATGAATCCGCACCGGCGCATGTTCCGCTGTCGCATTACCTCTGGATTCTGCGGCGCCACGGATGGAAGATGCTGGGATTCGTCGCGCTGGTGGTGCTGTGCACCGTAGTGGTCTCACTGCGTCTGACGCCGATTTACGAATCCACGGCGACGATCGATATCGACCGGCGGATGCCTACGGGCGTGCTGGGAGACGAGTCCACGCAGGCCGTCAACAATGATGCCGATCAGTTTCTAGCGACCCAGGTGAAGCTGATCCAGTCGGATTCGGTGCTGCGTCCTGTCGTCGACAAATACAAGCTGCGCGAAGTGGAACCCGATGCGCTCGAAGAGGCGGTAGATAAGTCCGACACCAGCCGCGAGGCGCCCGTGGAGCTGAAGCCGCTGCGGGTCACGCGACCGCCGAACACTTACATCCTGCAGATCAGCTACCGCTCGCAACACCGCCAACTGGCGGCGGACGTCGCCAACGCGATCGCCCAAAGCTATCTGGCACACTCCTACGCGATCCGCTACAAGGCCACGGCGAGTCTGAGCGAGTTCATGGAGCGCCAGCTTGAAGAGCTGAAGGCCAAGATGGAGAAATCCAGCGCGGCGCTGGCGCAGTTCGAACGCGAGCTCAATCTGATCAATCCGGAAGAAAAGACGAGCATTCTGACAGCCCGGCTGCTGGAGCTGAACAGCGAGTACACGAAAGCGCAGGCGGACCGCGTGCGAAAGGAAGCGGCGTACAACTCGGTTGAAAGTGGCTCGCTCGCTGCGGCGCAGGCCTCAAATCAGGGCGAGGCGCTGAAAAAGCTCGCCGAGGATCTAGGCGAAGCGCAGCAGAAATTCGCCGAAGGCCGGACGACTTACGGCGCCAATCATCCGGAGTATAAAAAGCTCCAGTCGCGCGTAACGGAACTTGAAGCGCAGCTCGACGCAGGCCGGACAAATGTTGGACGGCGAGCGCAGGTGGAGTACTACGAAGCAGTTGACCGCGAAGCGAAGCTCGAAAACGCAGTGAAGGACACCAAGGCCGAGTACGACGGCTTGAACGCGCGGTCCTTCGAATACCAGACACTCAAGCGCGAGGCCGAGGGCGACAAGAAACTGTACGAAGAATTGGTTCGCAGGATACGGGAGGCGGGCATCAACGCCAGCTTCCAGAACAGCTCGATCCGCGTGGCCGATCCGGCTCGGCCGGGACTGCGTCCGGTGTTCCCGAAGATCTGGCTGAATGTGCTGCTGGCGTTTCTCTTCGCGACGTTCTTTAGCGTGGG
>JAOAPR010000192.1 GCA_025463005.1 Bryobacterales bacterium
TGTTCTCGATAGGAATTTTGCTGGCCGCGAGCCCGTTCACGGGCAATTGGAAGATGAACCACGATAAGTCAAAATCCTCAAAGGGCCAGACTCCCAAAGAAGAGACGATGGCCATTTCAGACCAGGGCGACCAGCTTACAGTGGTGATTACCGGTACGGACGACAGCGGTAAACCTATCGCGATTCACTACATTATTCCGGTCAGTGGGGGCGCGGGACAGGTGCAGCCAGGCGGTTCGTACACCGGAGTCTCCTCCCAGCGCGTGAACGATAACACTCGCGATACCACTTATTCGAAGAACAACAAGAATTTGACCGCTGAGCACATGGTTGTGTCCGGGGACGGTAAAACCATGACGGTGACGGTGAAGGGCATTGACGCGGACGGCCAGCCCATCGAGGAGGTCCTGGTCTTTGACAAGGAGCAATAAGGGAACCTAGGGGGGCGATTATCTCCGGAAGGGAGTAGACCTCCCGTCAATTAGGTCTGCTAGGATTCTCCGTATGGCTATCGTCGTCGCTTCTGCTGAAGTCAGTGACGATGAATTCCTCGCAGCCTTCACCAGTTGTACACTGCCGAACTCGTCGTTCCGTCACGGAGATCACCTGCGCCTGGCTTGGCTTCTACTCCACCGAAAGCCATTCGATGAAGCTCTCACATTGATCCGCGACGGCATCCGGAGATACGCCGCGCATCACGGGATGCCTCACCTCTTCCATGAGACGATTACGACCGCTTGGGTGAAGCTGCTCGCAACTCACCACGAGGCGAGCTTCGCGGAGTTCATCGCTGCCAACGAACATCGTCTCAACATCGGTTTGCTGCACCGCTTCTGGACTCGCGATCTACTGGATAGCCCAGCGGCGAGATTACGCTGGGTGCCACCGGACAAGGAAGCACTACCAAACTAGCGATGCGGGCTGGTCGCGTTGCCCTCGTACGTCCCGGAACCAGGGCCCGGCAGTTCGTTGCTCCGGGGTCCCGTATACCGGGCGACGTGAAGCCCGGTCTTATTGTCGACCCAATAGATCAATCCGTCCTTGAAGACCGGATAGGTCCGTGCGATCCCGTGCGGAAGCGTTAGCGCGTATCCCACTTCCCGCGGGGTCTGCGGAATAGAGATATCGATCACGCGCAGGCCGTGGCCGTACCAGGTGTTGAACACCAGGTTCTTGAACACCGTCGGATTGTGATTCTGCTGGGCCACCAGTTGGCGGCGCTGGCCGTCGGGCTCGGTGATGGCTTGATCCAGGCACTCCTCGAGCTGATTATCGGGAATCGAAAACGCCCCCACCATGATCGGCGTGATCTCCGATTCCACCGAGATCATTCGCGCATAATTTAACGGACAGCCGCCGTTCTCATCGGTCACCCACACGTAGGCCGGACGACCCTTTGTGTTCCCTTTGACCTGCGCTGGCCGATTCGGAACGAATACGGCGCTGTGCGTTCCGGTCGGCGTGGCGTTCACGGGCGGATAAACATCGAAACGCGAGCGGGTCAGCAGCACCAGATAACGCTCGGCTTTCGCCTGCGGCGACGCGCTGGACGCGAGGAACGCCTTGAGCCCCGGGTCGTTGTTCACCACCATGTGCACGCAATCATTGGCGAGCGCCGGGAGCTTGGACGCATCGATCACGCCGCCGGTCGAAACAATCGTAGAGCGCTGGTTGCAACCAGCCGTGCCGGCTGCGAGCTCGGCATCGCGGTGATGCGCAACCGCCTCCGAGTCGAGCACGTAGAACCCGGCCGTGGTGCCCGCTACGTACACGCGCTCGCCGTCATCCGTGACGGACGAGGAATGAAACCGGTTCTGCTCGTTGTTCTGGAAGTTTCCGGCACGGCCGCCGCGATTCTTCGAATCGCTGAAATCCAAAAAACGGCCGTCGGAGAACAGCCCGGTGGCATCGGGCTTCTCGTTAACAGGCGGGCCGCCCACTTCCTGCAAGGTGAAACTCGCGAGAGCTTTGGCTTTGGGCAGCATCTCGCCGGTGTCCTCATCAGTGACGGCCAAAACGGTCAAGTCCGACGTCTTCAAGCCCGCATGATCGGGATCCGGCAACCCCGAAGTCCAATTCGTCATGTAGACCAGCACGCGATTCACATTGGCTGGATCGTGCCAGAGAAAGAACTCGTGCGACTGTCCGCCGAAGTCGGTGATCTCGCTTTTCGAGACCGGCAGGCACGTATTCATGTCAATGCGGTATGCCTCCATCCGGCCGATGGTATTGGTTCCGGCATTTCGAACCAACATGTAGCGGTCCTCTCCGCGCGAGTTTTTGTACACCAGCGAACGCAGCTCGCGATCATCGAATCCCTGGTTGCCTTCGAACATCGCAGGGATCTCGCCCACCTGCACCGGCGGCTGCTTCACTGGATCGGGCTGGATCTTGAAAATGTTGATGGCGTGTTTGCGCCCGGCGCCGTTCCCATGGCCCGTGAAGATGCAACTACCTGCGATGCCGAGACCGCGCCCATCGCCCGCCGCGTCGAGGTCGCCGCCTTTCCAAGCGCCGGTGGCCGGATCCTTGACCGAGGGCACCGTGAGCACCCAATGCAGGGGCTCGATATTTCTGAACAAGTGAAGCTCTTTTTCAAGCTTGGCGACTCCGGCCCTAGCGTCCTCCTCCGAAGAAGACGGATCCAGCTTGCCATCGCGGTTGACCCGCACGGAAGGCATTTGGCCGATCGGCGTGTCGAAGGTCGATGGCTGGCAGCCTGCGGGGTCTTTCGAATAGTCGACACACTGTGCGGCACTGATCGTAGCGGTAAGAACGAATAACACTGCGCATGAGCGATTTGCCATTGCATGATTCTACTCCATCAGACCCCGCCAATAAGAGAATGTATGATTGTTCGCATGAACTCCAAAGATGTCTCGCGGCGGGCTCTTATTCAAAGCGCCGCTTTCGTACCTTTGGCCGCGCTGACGTTATCGGCACAGCAAGTCGCTCAGACCGCGCTAACTCCCGCGCAGATGAAGACGCTGGAAGCTTTTATCGACCGCCTAATTCCCAGCGACGACCTGGGACCGGGCGCCGTCGAAGCGGGAGCGCACATCTATATCGACCGCGTCCTGGCGGGTCCGAACGCGAACGAGAAAGATAGCTTCGTCCAGGGCCTGGAGGCGATGGACGCGTATGCCAAGAAGACTCACGGCGCTGCGCTCGCGGAGCTTTCGGCTGAGAAGCGCGATCAGGTGCTCACAGAGATGCTCAACACTCAGTTTTTCAATCGCGCCCGCCGCCTGACTCTCGAAGGCATGTTCAGCGATCCATATTACGGTGGCAACAAGAACTTCGCTGGATGGGACCTGATCCGCTACCCCGGCCCGCGCCCGGCCGTGGCAGCCGAAGATCAGGCATTGAACGTGGAAATCAAACCCTACCGCGTGTCGGCATACGGCGTGAAGTATGGCCACTAATCTCAAACCCGTCGACGTTGCGATCATTGGCCTGGGGGCGGCCGGAGGCGTCGCGGTGCTTCCGCTGGCTCGCGCAGGCCTCAAGATCGCGGGCCTCGAAGCGGGCACATGGATGGATCCACACAAGGATTTCCACGCCGATGAGGTCTACAACAACGTCCGGCGTCTCGTCAGTAGCTCTAAAAAAGCGCAGCTCGAGTGTCCCACGGTCCGTGCGAGCCCCTCGCAGCAGGCTCGATCCGCGGGAGTTCACCCCATGATGAACGCGATCGGCGGCACGTCCATCCACTACTGGGCGCAGAGCTGGCGTCTCAAGCCCTGGGATTTCCGCACACGCTCGGAGTCGATGCAGCGCTACGGTCCCAATTCGATTCCCGCCGGGTCGACGCTCGAAGATTGGCCGATCACCTACGACGATCTCGAGCCGTACTACGACATCATCGAGCAGGAAGTCGGCGTGAGCGGGAAGGCCGGTAATCTCCAGGGCCGCATCGACCCGGCGGGCAACGTCTTCGAAGGTCCCAGGCAGCGCGAATATCCCATGCCTCCGCTGCGCGGTGCAGGATTTCCCGATCGCATGATGGATGTTGCCCGTCAGCTCGGATGGAAACCGTTCGGCCCGCCGGCAGCCATCAATTCCCAAACATATCGGGGCCGCGCTGCATGCGTCTTTCACGGCTATTGCAGCGCCGGCGGATGTCACGTGGGCGCGAAGAACTCGACCGCCACCACCACTATTCCCGAGGCGGTGCGGACCAAAAACCTGACCATCTTCGACAAAGCCCACGTCACGCGCATCCTCACCGATTCGAACGGCCGCGTCACCGGCGTCACCTACATCCGCAACCGTCAGGAATATTTTCAGCCAGCCAAGGTGGTGTTATTAGCAGGCTACACGTACGAAAACTCTCGCCTGCTGCTGCTCTCGAAATCGAAGGCGTATCCCAACGGGCTCTCGAATAACCACGGCCAGGTGGGCCGGCATTATTTCGGACATTGGGTCAGCAACGTCAGCGCGCTGTTCCCCTACGACATCAACGTATGGTACGGGCTGCCCGCTCAGGGCGCCACCGTGGACGAATGGGCCGACGATTCTTTCGACCATGCGGGACTTGGCTTCATCGGCGGCGCGAGCCTGCACGTCTATACCGAACGCCACCCCATCGATGCGGCGGCCATGAACACGTACGGTCGTGCGCCGCTGTTTGGCTCGGCGTGGAAGAAGTTCGTGCACGAAAACGCCGGGCGCGTGGCATCGACGTATCTGCAAACCAACACGTTTCCCTACGAGACTTCGTTCCTCGATCTGGACCCGGAGGTACGTGATCCGCTGGGCGATCCGGTCTGCCGTATCACCGCTGGCGGCGTGCGAGAAAACGAGCAGCGCGCGCTCCAGCACGCGCAAAACAAGATGGAGGAGTGGTTCCGCGCAGCCGGCGCCATCGAGGTCACGAAACCCGCGGCCAACGGGCCCGGCATCAGCACCCACGCCTACGGCGGCACGCGCATGGGCGATAATCCCGAGACCAACGTCGTCGACCGTTGGGGCTTTTCGCACCAAGCTCCCAACCTTGGCGTGCTTGGTGCGTCGGTGATGGGCTCCAGCGGCGCGCGCAATCCGACCCTCACGCTGCAAGCGCTCGCCTGGCGGACGGCCGAGCATCTGGTGAAGAATTGGAAATCGCTCGCCGGATGACCGTACACACCAGAACGCGCTAAAATGTGTCCACGTGGCGGGCTGGCGGAACTGGCAGACGCAGACGGCTCAATATCGTCCGACAGCAAGGTCATGGGGGTTCACGTCCCTCGCCCGCTACCACTTCTTCGAGTCCGACTTCGTCTTACCTGCTGGCGGCGCTGTCGACGGAGATG
>JAOAPR010000219.1 GCA_025463005.1 Bryobacterales bacterium
CGGGCGCCACGTCAAACGCCGGCTCGAACCGCGCGAACCACTGGATTTCCTCCCAGCGATACGAATAACGGGAGTTCACAACCTGGGTGAACGAATCGTCGTAGCCGCGGATCAGGATCAGCACTTCCGCCTGCAGGCGCTCCAAATCGACAGCCGACTTCCCTGCCAGAGGACTGGACTCATCGATGGGGTGAAGCACGGTCCAGGTGAGCGCGAGGAAGAAGACTTTGTCGCGTTCCAGCTTCAGTTCCGCGAAATTTCGTCTGAGCTGCCCGCTGGCATCCTGTTCCACTGTCATCAACATCATGTCGGCCTGTACATCGGTTAGGACGTTGTCGCGGCGGTTGGCGATACGGAATTGAAGGCTATTACCGTCGCGGTACGGTGCCACCACCATCTGATCGCTGAAAACAAGTTGGGCATTGGGACGCGAAAAACGCGCGAACAGGAGGCCTGTGGCGAGGGCGAATCCCATTAGCCCCATCGCCGCCTCGACCGCCGCTACCACGTTGGCGGCCATGCCTAACGGGTAGAGGTCGCCGTAGCCCACCGTGGTGAGCGTGTGGACGCTGAAGAAAAACGCCTGGCTGAACGCGCCCATATCCCGCTCGGCAGCCCTTAGCGAGCCGGGTCCAAGCAAGGTGTAAAGCGCGGCAAAGATGATATTCACCACCAGGTAGGCCAGGCTCACCAATCCAAGAAAGCGGGGCCACGATAGCGTGACCAGGTGCATGTAGACGCTGCCAACCAGACCGTGCATCCCGCGCCGGCGGACGTTGAATGAGCCGTCTTTATTGATGGCGCGCAGCAGCGGCCCGGTGTACTTCTGGGTTAAGCCGGGATCGAAAGAAGGGGGGGCGGGGGCCATGTCTGAACTATGCCACGTTGTACCGTGCCTCGTGAATCTGGTGAATGGCGTACAGGAAGTGTCCGTACACTGGAGACCGCCGGCTATGAAGCAAGCGGATCCCAATACGGCTCACCTTCTTTGCCCGCGTGCGCGTCCGGCCCGGCTGTCATTAGTGCTTCCGGTGTACGACGAGCAAGCGGTGATCGCGCCGCTGCGCGCCGCCGTGAACGACTTCGCCCGCGCATTGCCGGGTGAACTGGAGCTGGTTCTGGTGAACGATGGAAGCTCGGATCAGACGCTCGCGCTTTTGGCGGAGTGGGCCGCCTCAGACGCTCGCGTCAGGGTGTTGCACCTTTCGCGGAATTTCGGGCACCAGATCGCGGCGACCGCCGGACTGGATTACGCCACCGGCGACGCCGTCGTTCTTCTCGACGCCGACCTGCAAGACCCTCTCGTCGTGATCCATCGAATGATCGATCGCTATTGCCAGGGTTATGACGTGGTGTATGGCCAGAGAGAATCCCGCGCGGGAGAATCCGCGTACAAGCGTTTCACCGCGTGGGCGTTTTATCGGATCATGCGCTCGCTGGTCTATCGCCGGCTACCGCCCGATGTCGGCGATTTCAGGCTCATCTCGCGTCAATGCCTGAATGCGGTTGGTGAGATGCGGGAGACGCACCGGTTCCTGCGGGGCATGGTGGCCTGGGTCGGATTTCCGCAAGTGGCTGTCGCGTACCACCGGCAACCCAGGGTTGCTGGATCCACGAAGTACCCTTTGCGAAAAATGCTGGCGTTTTCGTGGATTGCCGCTACCTCGTTTTCGACCTTGCCGTTGCGCCTCAGCATGATCATGGGTGCGCTCGTCGGAATGATCGGAATTGAAGAGGGAATCCGCGCATTGCTGGCTTATTCTCTGGGCTGGTACACCGTTCCGGGATGGACGTCGTTGACTGTGCTGGTGTCTCTGATTGGAAGTGCGCTGCTGATGAGTATCGGGATTCTAGGGGAATACGTCGCTAAACTCTATGAACAGTCCAAAGGACGTCCCTTGTACATCGTGGCCCGAACTTTTGGAACGTGCTCCAACGCCGAACGCTCGGATGCGGCCGCTAATTTGAAATGAAGCCTTCCCGCTTCGACCAGTTCTCGTCCTCTTACGATGAACTGCTGCGCGACCCCATTCGAGACCGCTTCACCGGGAATGAATCGATGTTTTTCCATCGCCGCAAGGTCGAGCTGATTCGACGTTTTTTCCGCCGACGAGGCCTGTCCACGGGCCGCCTTTGTTACCTGGACGTGGGTTGCGGGAGAGGGGAACTGCTGCATCTGCTTCAATCGGACTTCAAGGAAACAGCGGGCTGTGATGTTTCCGCCGAGATGATGCGGCAGGTCTCGCAGGTCCCGGGAATCGAAACGCGGGTTCAACCAGACCCTCTGAAAATTCCGTTTGGCGACGCCGAATTCGATCTGGTGACGGCCGTCTGCGTTTACCATCACGTTGCTCCCGCAGACCGCGGAACGCTTACCGGCGAGATCAAGCGTGTTCTGCGGCCGGGCGGAATTTTCTGCATGATCGAGCACAATCCGCTCAATCCAGTGACAAAGCTCATCGTGAGCCGGACTCCGGTGGATGCCGATGCGATCCTGCTACCTGCGAGTGAGGCTCGACGATTGGCGGCAGAGGCGGGATTGGCTCCGCTGGAACAAGTGTATTTCCTATATTTTCCGCAAGGGCTGCATCGTTATGTGGGGCACATGGAGGCGCTGCTCGCCAAACTGCCGCTGGGCGGCCAGTATGCGGTATTTAGTGGCAAAGCCTAGCTATTTCAGAATCCGGATGCGGTGCGCCTCGCTGTCCCCGACATACAGAACTCCATTGGCGAACAAAACGGAGTGCGGGCGATTCAGCTGGCACTTCAGGGGATCAGGTTCCGGCCCGTCGCCGATCTGGCCTGTGCCGAGCACGGTTGAGATAATCCCGGTCTTGAGATTGATCTTGCGGACGGCGTGGCTCTCGGTATCAGCGACATAGAGAGTGTCATCGCCGAGCGCGAGACCCTTGGGGCCTGCCAGCCGCGCGGCATTGCCCGTCGCAGAGCCGCCGAATTTGGCCTGAATCGCCGGTCCGCCGTCGCCGCTGAAGCCCAACTCTCCCGTACCGGCAACGCGATGATACGTCTGGGTGTTCGCGTCGATCCGGTAAATCGCGTTCCCCTCGCGCAGCGCCAGGTATAAGTCGCCGTTGGCCGCTCGTGCGATGGTGCGCGGCCCAGTTACCGGCGTACCCTTCACTGGCGCGCCCTCCGGCGTCTCTTTCGTCTCGCCCGTTCCGGCGTAGGTTTCGATGATTCCGGTGTCCAGATGCAACCGCCGGATCCGGTGGTTCCCGATGTCGCAGATCAGCATGGAACCGTCTCGATCGAGAACAATGCTGTGCGGCTGGTTGAGCTGCGCTTTGGCCGCGGGTCCTCCGTCCCCTGCAAACCCCCGCATTCCGGTACCTGCAGCGGTGGAAATGATACCGGTCTTCATGTCGACTTTCCGGATGACGTGATTGTCACGTTCAGCGATGTATAAGTCGCCCCTGGCGTCGAAAAGCAGCTCATGAGGCATGTTTAGCGAGGCATCCACCGCCGGGCCGCCGTCGCCCTTGTAGCCCTTCTGCCCGTTACCGGCGATGGTGGTGACGCGCTTGGTGGTCAAGTCAATCTTACGGATTCTGGAATTGTCCAGATCGCAGAAGTACAGCGCCCCATCAGGTCCGATCGCCAAGCCATACGGATTATTCACCTCGGTGTCGGAGAATCCGCCTTTGCCGGTGCCGATGAGAGTCGTTACAGTTGCGGCGAGCGAATGGGTTCCCGCTATCGTCATCAGCAGGCAGAGCAGGGTCTTCATGAGTATTACTGTAACCCTGCGGAAGCGACCCAGTGGAGTTATGAGGGCGGGATGGTTACCGGGCGGCTCGGGCGTCCATACCGGGCCATGGGAGGCGACCTTCTCGCCCTCAAGGTCTGATCATCGGCAAAAACTGGCCGGGCCCCTATAGGTAAAGTGTACGGAGCGTACTAGCCTGTGATAGTACGGAAGCTGACCCTTTTGGTATGCCGTGGCTGGAATAGCTCGATGGGATTGACGTGGGCACTGACTACGAAAGCTACATAACCGCTGAATGGGAGATGTTTACAGGGGACCCGGCGCGCGCACTAGCTTCTCTAGAAGCAGTGCAACAGTGGGACGTTTCCCGGGTGTTGGACGTGGGCTGCGGGGCCGGGCAGGAAATGCTCCCTTTTGCCGCTTCCGGCGCGTTCTGTGTCGGTCTGGATTTGGCTCCTGAAGTTGGGTCATTGGGCCGGATACTGTTCTCGAGGGAGAGTCTGGCCCAGCGAGTGGCCTTCCTGCGCAGCGCCGCTGAACGGCTGCCATTCCGCTCAAACACATTCGACGTACTCATCTGTCGATTGGCTCTTCCCTATACCGACAATCGCTTGGCGATCACGGAAATGGCCAGAGTGTTGCGGCAGGGTGGCCGCTTACTGCTAAGAATCCACCATGCGCGGTATTATGTCGACGAGTTTTGGCGCCGTGGATTACTTAGCGGACACATCTTGCACATGGTCCATGCGGCCAGAGTGCTGACCTCGGGCGCGTTGTATCACTTTACGGGCCGGCAGTTCCGTAATCGCCTGGTAACCAACGAAACCTTTCAAAGTAGATACAGGCTGGATCGCGAAGCGGCTCGCTGTGGATTCACCATTATTCGCGAGATGCCGGATTCCACCGCTGCTGCGCCTTCTTTTCTTATGGAGAAGACGCGAGGATGATTACGGTTGAAATCGATTGGCGCGCCCGGAGGGACTCGAACCCCCGGCCTACTGGTTCGAAGCCAGTCGCTCTATCCAGCTGAGCTACGGGCGCGTTGCCCCATCGTATCATCCTAGAGAGTTGCGATTCAGATGGAACTCGAACAGTACCTCGCGACATGGAGTCCCATCTCCCTTAGGCAAAAGGGCCTTAGTACCTCGCGAAGTATTGCTGGTTGATGAAAGGGGTGCTATTCTTCCACTAGGTCAGTGGACAAGATTTTTACAATTCGCATAAGTGAGATGGGGATCGATGCTTGAATTAATCGTCACCCTGATCATCACGGTTAGCTCGGCGCTGCTGTTCGGCTACTGGTTCCGTTATACCTGCTTGCTGATCGTGAGCGCAAAGACCACCCGCGACTATGCTGCTAACATCGCCACGGCGAATCAGTTGAGCTTCCTTCAAGTCCAAGCGAAATTGCGCGATCAGCAGACAGGCGATCTGGGCCAGTTGCAGGCTTCTCTCGATCGCGACTTGGCTGTGATCACCTACTTGATCCAACATGCTTCCGGCCAAGGCGAGTGGGGCATAGAAGACCGTATGCTGCAGCTGAATTATCGCCTGATGAGCACCTGGTGCTCGGTGAGCCGCACCTTCTCTCCGGAAGCTGCACGCCGCGCGCTGGATGAAATGTCCATGATCGTCTCGCACTTCGCGAACACCATGGGCGAGCGGGCTGCCGTCGGCGCCGCGGCTTAATTCACAAAGACTATCCTTCGTTGGCTGGCACTTGCCAGCGCCCACTTTGCCACTCCAGGTTGAAATTTTCGCCCAGGTACACGCGGCGGACCTCGGGATCGTTCCCTAACTGGTCGGGTGTGCCGGAGCGGAAGATCCGCCCGTCATTGATGATGTAGGCCCGGTCCGTCACCGCCAGCGTTTCACGGACGTTGTGGTCGGTGACCAGAATGCCGATTCCGGAGCGCTTGAGATCGAAGATGATCTTTTGCAGCTCCAGCACCTGAATGGGATCGATTCCCGAAAACGGCTCGTCGAGCAGCAGGTAGCTGGGCTCAATCACCAGGCTGCGGGCGATTTCTACGCGGCGGCGCTCGCCCCCGGAGAGCACGTAGCCCTTGCTGTGGCGGACCTGCTCCAAGCCGAGATCGGTGATCAGACGATTGACCCGGTCACGGCGATCGCGCCGCGAGAGCGGAAGCGTTTCGAGGATCGCCATCAGGTTGTCCTCCACCGAGAGCTTCCGGAACACGGAAGCCTCCTGGGGCAGATAACTGATGCCGCGGCGTGCGCGCTGATACATCGGCAGAGAGGTGATGTCCTGGTCGCCCAGGAGCACGCGCCCGGAATCCGGAACAATCAGCCCGACGATCACGTAAAACGAGGTCGTCTTACCGGCTCCGTTGGGACCGAGCAGCCCTACCACTTCCCCCTGCTGGACCTTGATGGAAACGTTATCGACGACCTTGCGACCGCGGTACGCTTTAGTGATTTCCGCTGTCTGAAGCGCTTTCACGTCGTCTACTTTTTGCGGATGGTGCTTTCGGCTGGCTTGCTTGGAGCGCCGTCAACCAGCAGCCTATCATTGTTCGCCCACCAGGTCAATTGCTGGCCGGTAGTATTGCCTTTTGCGCTATCGACCATAAGCGGCTGACCTTTTTGAAGGATCACTTTCTGTTCGTCGGCATAGTATTCGGAGTGCTCCGACGTGCCCGTTCGCGTGCGCGTGGTCTTGCCGGTGTTCGATACGCTGACAATTTTAACGGCTCCATCGGCGAAGGCCTTGTCGAGTGAAGAATCCGAGTCGGCAGGTTTCAGGAAAGCCTGCAGCTCCCGCGAATTCACCGTGAGGCCCGGGCGCGAGAGAACCACACCGCCCTGATAGACGGCAACCCGCGTTTCCTCGGTATAGACCAGGTCCGCCGCGCGAACCACGGTAAACACCGGCGCGGCGGCTGCTTTGGCCTTGGAGCTCTTTTGCTCCCCGGCTTTTTCCTGAGCCTTATCGGCGAATTGGCTGACCACCTTGCCGTGAGCTTCCATGACGCGCCGGTCGCGGTCGATCTCGATCCGATCGGCATCCACGCGATTAGCGCCCTGCCAGGCTCGGGCGCCGCCTTCGTAACGAATGTGCTTGTTGTCTCCGCTGGAGATCATCCGCTCCGCAACAGCCTGCATGACTTCTTCGTTCGAAAGCATGGCGGAAGAGGATCCCTTGCGGTCCGGCTGGCGGGTGGACGATACGTGACCGTCCGCGGTGTAGTCTCCCGATTTCTGATTCAACAGAATACGGTCCGCATTCACCGAGCCTGTGGGATCCCAAGTCCGCGCCGAGCCTTCGAGCGTCATCAGATCCTTGGATTGATCGAGCGTCGCGCGATCGCCGCGGGCACGCCGCTCACCCTCTTCGTACTGGAAGTTCGTGGTTTGTTCCAACCGAACCATCTCGCTGGTGTTTGGATCGAACGTCGCGAGGATGTCTTTGCTCTGCGTGCGTGTTAGAGTCGGCGTAGTCTTGGGCGCTTTCGGAGGTCGCTCCGTTAGCGTGGACGCGTTTATCGATCGCACCGATTGGATGCGGTTCTCACGGCCGTAGGCCACCCAGATGCGATCGCCCTTCATGGAGCGCTTTGGTTGATCCGGCTGGTTGGGTTGAAATTCCAGCGTGCCCGGACCGTCGGTTTCCACCCGTTCGATCTCCTGGCCGCCCGGGCGCATGGCGAGGCGAATGACCTCGCTACGGAGAATCCGCGTATCGCCTGGTTGTGTGCCTGGGCGCGGGAGTGGGGTGGCCTCCGCCACACTTTTTCCGGTCGCGACCGCGGAATGGAGCGTGCTCTCTTTCCCGGACGTCGCAAAATCCAGATCCAGGCGGTCGGCATTCACGGTGGTTCGCGCGGTAGCGGAAGTGGAGATCAATTGGGCATGGTCATGACCCTCGATGGTGCGAATCACCATGCCATCGTCAAAGCTCAGATTCAATTCGTCGGCGGCATACTCCACCTTGCGGCCTGGATCGTCGTGGATGCCGCGGGCCATCAGGACCTTGGCGGAACGGATGACACCCTTTTCGAGCAGGACATCGCTCCGGCCGGCTTCCATGTGCAGCGTGTCGCGCGTGAGTTTGGAGGTGGGGTACAGGACCACTCTCGAATCGCGCTCGTAATAGATGGCCTGATCGGCTTCGACGTGCATGGGCTTGGTTTCGGGAGTTTTGCCGCGCCAGTCGAGGGCCACCTTGTTGTGCAAGCGCAGCTCCCGAATGCTGGGATCGTATTCGGCGCCGACGGCCGAGCCGCTGCCGCGGTCAAACCCGAACGTCACAGGGCGGTCAGTGATCGCCTTGCCGGTATCGCTCGCAAATCGCATTCCGGAACCATGGATCCGCAGCAGGCGGCCGGTGGGCGGCCCGTCCGCCGGCACACCCATGGTGATGTCGACTTCGCCCTCCGAGTAGAGCGTCTTGGCTGCCACATCGAACTCAGCCGTCTCGGAGCGAATCAGGTCGGACTTTTCGCCGTCGTCGCGGAAGAGTTGCAGCTCTACGCCCTCGAGCTGCATGAGGGAGGGTTCTTTTTTTTCGCGAATGTTCCGGGCGCGGATCGTGAAATGCTTCTTGTCGCCCTTAAATACGGTGTGCTGCCAGTCATTGGCGCTGCCGTCGATTCCCGCTTCGAGTGGCTTGGGGTGAACCGGAGTGTCTTTGGCAAGGATGTCCCTGCGCTTGATGTAGGTGGCGCCTACCAGGAAGACAATGGCAACGATGGCGGCGAGGAAAAGCCACCTGGTATGGCGCATAGACGTATTTCCATGGTAACGCGCATGAAAAATGGGGACAGCCCGCCGATTTCGGAGAAGCGTTTTGCCCCGAAGCGAGGTTAGTTCATCGAAATCGGAGGCAGTCCCCCGATTGCTAATACACTACAGCGCGGCTACCAGTTTCGCCAGCAAGGCCGTCCGATCGGCGATGCGGTTGATCAAGATACTCTCATGGGACGCGTGTGCGCCTTCGCCGACCGCGCCCAGACCATCGAGCGTCGGGATCCCCAGCGCAGCTGTGAAATTGCCGTCCGATCCGCCGCCGCTCGAGGATTCTTCGAGCGCAACTCCGAGCTCTTTCCCCAGCGCCTGGGCTGTCCGGAACAATCCCCGGACTCCGGCCGAGCGCTCCATCGGAGGCCGGTTCAGGCCACCCGCGACTTCGACTTGACAGCGCTTGTCGAACGGTTTCAGTGATGCAAACTGCCGCTCCAGATATCGCTGGGCAGACGCATTCGGCGCGCGTACGTCGACCTCTATGTGGCACTCGGCTGGTACGACATTGCTGCGCGTGCCGCCTTGGATCACCCCCGGGCTGACGGTGATTCCTTGACCCAGGCGCGTGAGGCCGTCAATGAGCTCGATTTGGCGGGCCATCTCGACCACCGCATTCGCGCCTTTTTCGAAATCGAGACCGGCGTGCGCGGCGCGCCCCCGAACGGTAATCCGGTAATAGCCCACGCCCTTGCGGGCCGTCTTCAGTCTTCCGTCTAGTCCCGTGCCGGGCTCGAGCACCAGAACGGCGACACTGGCGCGCGCAGCTTCTTCCGTAAGCGAACGTGAGGATGGGCTGCCTACCTCCTCGTCCG
>JAOAPR010000223.1 GCA_025463005.1 Bryobacterales bacterium
ATTGTGCATGCCAGGCGCCGTCGCGGCCGAAAGCGCATCTTCAACAGTCTTGACGGCGGCGGCGGCATCAACTCTCTGACGGCGCGCGGCCTCAAGGGTTATCTCCGCATCCTCCTGGTTAAGCAATACCGGAATGTACGAGGATTTCGCCGAGGCCGCGAGAGCATTTTCGGCCTCGCTAAGTAGCTTCGTCGCTTCCGCCCGGAGTGTCTTTTCTTCTTTGAGATTCTTTTCTGCAGCCAGCGCATCGCGAGCGGCCTGAGCGGATTTCGCAGTCTTGTCCGCTGCTTCTGTCTCATGGATGATCTGGCTGGCAAGTGCCGCGTCTTGCGCGATCCAGTTCGCAGTGGATCCCGTCACCTGCGCGTCAAGCGCGGCGATCGCAGCCTGGAGGTTCGGGTATTTTCCCCTCGCCGTGTCGATGGCGGCCGCGAGATCGGTGAAGATTTCTTTTCCGGCGCTGATCGATCCGAAACCGCCCATTAGGTCCGCGCCCATCTCCTTGATCACGCCGCCGACAGAGAGCCCGCCAGATTTTCCACCAGATAGCGACTCGAGCAACACGTTGACCGCGGAGGTGAGTTGGCCGAGGTTTGTAACGGCTTCCGTTACTGGTTCAGCAGACGCGCTGCCTATGTCCTCCAGAAGCAAATCCCACTCGACCTGAAGCCGATTCAGGGCGGCCGGCAGCGTCCCCTCGATCGCTTCAGCGGCTGGGCCCATCCTGCGCTCGATTGTGGCTGTAAGGATCTGAAGGGCGTCGTCAGACTGTGGTCCTAGGGCCTGGAAGGCCGCTTTGACCTCGTCGGCAGAGATTCCCATCGTCTCGGCGACGTCCTTGATCGAGATGCCGAGCTGCGTCAACGTCCTGGGCGAGATCGTGGCGCTCATGTAGATCCGGTCGAGAGCGCTGGAAACCGCATCCAGTGAATTGCCTGTTCCCTCCGCGGCGGCAACTACCGCATGCATCGCCGTTGGAATCTGCTCAGCAGCCACACCCAGGGCGGCCATTTTCTGCGCCGCCTGGTCGAGCTCTGGCAAAGAAAAGATCGAACCCATGGCGAGGGTTTTCATCGACGCGAGAACCGCCTCCGCCGATTCAGCGCTGCCGGTTAGCGCCGTCAAGGCGACGGTCGCCATCTGGATTTTGCCGTACGCGTCGAGTGATTCCTTTACAATTTCCTTCAGTCCCTCCGCTAACTGCTCGAGCCCGATGCCGACACCCAGAATTCCAGCGACTTCCGTAAGTGCGTGTCCGAACTCTCCCATTCCGCTGTGGGCGTCATGCACGCTGGGATTGGCGGCATCCATGGCGCTGTGCATCGCGGCTTCGGCGTTTGCGACGTCCTGAGCACTTGCGGCGCCCTGATCGAACGCTGTTTTAATTTCCCCGAATGCGGCTATCGATTCTGCGGCCGCGGCATTCAGGCCAGCCTGTTTGTTGATAATCTCCTGAGCAGCTTCAGAGAATTGAAAGGCCGGCGGACCGGCGGCGCCAAGCGCCTCTCCCACTTGTTTTGCCGCTTCAGAAAATGGGTCGAGTGCTGTAGTTGCCGCAAGGAAACTCGCGGAGGTTTCGGAAAGGACGTCGTTGGCGATGCCGAGCTTTTGGAGGAACGCCTCGTCGAACGTAGCTCCAGCGCTTGTTGCCTTGTCAGCTAACCCGACGAGGTCCGAATCAACGCTAGCGATGGCCTGGGTGAAGCCCTCGACCGAGGCGCCGACCGTAAAGATTAGATTTCCAATTGAGCCCATTTAATTTGTTTTATGAAAGGGAGCCCGGCGGGTTCGCGGCCCGCCGGGTGAATCGTACAACTGCTTCGGACAAGACTGTTAGAAATGAACTCGGCCGCTATGTGGGCAGAGATCCGTACACGCCGCCGCTCAATTTCGAAAGCCGCTCGACCGCGGCGGCCAGCGAATCCGGCTTCACCTTCGCCGTAGTGGAATCGAAGACCGGGAAATTTAAGACCCCAACGAAAAATAGACTAGCGGCCGTTATGACGCGCACGCGCGCGCCGCCGTGGGTCTCCCAATGTGATTCCGTTGACACCGTGGTTGCGCCGCTTTCCTTCGTGTCTCCGCGACGCATTGAAACGAGCAAATCATCACCCCACGTCGTTGGGGGCACGATGCACTCGAAGTGAAGGCCTTGCGCGTCCTCCCAAATTCGGCCGGTTCCGGATTGCACTGATCCAAGGACGCGTCCATATCCCGACTCGAAATAGATCTTTTTGTTTGGATACTCCCGGAGATCTTTCGTCAACGCGCCTTTGGCGTACATGATCTGCGTCCCCCCACCGGGGTGGGCAGTCGAAGGTTTTTCATACGGCAAACACAAGCCCGTGATCGCTCTCGAATCGCTAGTGCTCGCTGATATGCCCGAGAGATTGCCGTGGGCCAACGCCTCCAATCGCATGGCGTCCGAGACAGGGGATGCTCCGCAGCTAACTGGGAAGCCGAAGTGTGTGCTGGCCCGCAGGAAAGCAGCGTCGCGCGGCCGCGCTCCGGCAAAGCCGTGGGCCTCCACGATCTTCCGATACGCCGCTTCCCACGCTCGCGCCTCCGACGGTGTCGCCAGCCGTGTTGTCATCGGAGGTGCTCCGGCATGTTGTGCTTCATGTGCGCTTGGAGTACAGCGTCCGCGCCACCGCCAAGGCCCCGAACGGCTTCCCGAAGTCGCGCCGTTTCTGGGGCTCTGAATTCCTCCGGTTCAAGGGCGCTCAGCTTCTCGTCCGCGTGCAGGATCGTGTAACCGGCGCAGCGGATCGGGAACTTCAGGAACTCATTGAGTTTCCCGTGAAGAGCCACGAACTCCGTCAATCTGTTGCCGGCCTTGTTGCAACGCGGACATGATTCGACTGGCTGTTCATCTTCAGGGAAAAGGTAGATTGACTTTTCGCAGAACTCACACTGCTGAATCAGCGTCCAGCGCGGAATGACGGGATCGTGAAGGGCTTCCATAATTCACCCGCGCTTCCGAAGCTCCAGTCGCTTGAGCGCCTCATTCATTTCCGGCGCAATCGCCGTATTTGAATTCTGAGTTTGTTTGGCATGTGAAGCCGACCGGATCCGGCTTACGCGCGGTGCGCGATTCTGATGTTTCGCAATCTTACGGACCTGTTCGGCGGTCAAGCCGAGCGCCTTGGCGGACTCGAGGTTTTGCCGGGTTGTCGCTTCCAGTAGTTCCAAGCTTCCAGCGATGTCCATTTGCACTTGCATGGGTTTCTCCTTTACGCCGCGGCAAAGCGTTTTTGCTGAAGCTGTTTTTCGAGCCCGGCGATCTCCTGAATGCACTTTTGTCGTTCGGCCTCGTTTGCTTTGATTTCTGCGTCTTTGGCCTCGACGATGGATCTTAGGCGGTTGAATTCCGGTCGATCACCGGGCGCCATCGGTATCCATCCGCCTTCGACTGAGCGGGTCCTGTACCTGAGTCCATCAGCTTCGCCATCAGCCCTCCGCTGCTCATCGCGCAAAATGGCGAACTGCTCATTGAGGCTCGCGAGACGCTCGCGCTCGGCGTTTATCTTTTGCTGAATGGGATCAACGGGAATCGCGCGGTGCGGAACGACGAACGGTTGCGGGTGGTTCGTCTTGTGAAATGTGGGCGCGTTGTCGTAAAAAGTTTCCCAGTAGTGGGCCGCTTGCAGGGCGGTTCTGACGACGCTCACGAGTCGGCCGAGCCCGTCGTCGTTCAAGTCGTCCCTGGAAACCAGCACGTGAGATTCTGCGAAACCGTGGGCTGAGCAGAGGTCCGTGACGTCGATGGCCGCAGACATCAACTCGATAACGGCTTTGTCGAGCCGTTTCTGGGGCTCGCTGACCGCCTTGGAGAACATCTCGAATCGCCGGGCGTGGATCTCATCCTCGAGACGGCAGACCGTCGCTTCCAGCTTGGCCACCGCGAGCTGGTGGGATTTGGCGATATGCCGGGCCGTCTTCAGTTCCGCGATCGCGGCGTCTAGTTGCTTGGACAGGCTCTTGTCCAGGGCTCGGCCGTTCAGAACCGCATCGGCCCCGTCTAGCTCAATGTCGCCCTCAAGCTCGCTGATCCGGCCTTCGATCTCGGCTACATGGGCGTTCGCTGATCGAGATTGGATGATCAGATCATCGAGCTTGAGCCGGGCCTGGTCGAGTGCGGTGATCTGTTCGTTCATAACTATTTCGATATTCACCCCGAAAATCTCGTTTTGCGGACAAGCCTGCGTAAGGTGCGGAAAATAAAGCGAAAATACTTCCCGGCCGGCCCTGGTGGCGGTGCTGAAGTACTGCTTATGCGCAGCCTGGTTCGCCTTGTGCCGGTCAATACGCTTTCTGACGGCTTCCGCCCGGTTCTCATCCCATCCGAGATAAAGCGCGATCGCACGCTGCGATATGCGGAGTCGTCTGACCCGCAAATACTCTAAACAGTCATCATCCAAACGTGTTTCGAATGTCATTTCGTTTGCTCCCTTCCCACTGGATAGCCGGTCGCAGTCCTTCGCAAGTTATTGTTAGAAACCGCCCGCGGCTCGAAAACGCGTGTGACCAGGTTTTGAAAAACATCGCGGCGAGTGAACGTCCAAGACGTAGGCAAATTCCGACTTTGATCGGAATTTGATAGATC
Source organism: Bryobacterales bacterium (assembly GCA_025463005.1). Classification (GTDB taxonomy): domain Bacteria; phylum Acidobacteriota; class Terriglobia; order Bryobacterales; family Bryobacteraceae; genus Palsa-187. Next base: position 4,607 of record JAOAPR010000223.1, read on the forward strand.
TGGATTGGCCTCTATTGGATTTTGACAGTGTGAAAATTTGCCCCGCGGGCGTTGTTTGCCCGCTCCAATCCAGGGATTTTGACCCCCTTGTGGTATCAATCACTTACAAGTCCTCCGCTCCGGCTGCGAGCACCTTCTGGCGCTGCAGGATCACGAACAAGTCCGGCATCCGTCCCGCCTGTTCATCGTTCGTCTTCTTGCTGTGATGGCTGTGGCACAAGGGCATGCAGTTTGGTTTATAAAGCCGTAGGTCCGGCCGCTCGTCGATCGGGATTATGTGATCCGACTGGGTGGCCGGCACGACTTGGCCTTCGGCCTTACACCACCGGCACAAGGGCTCGCTGTGCAGCACGAGCTTGGACATTTTCTTCCACGGCGTGTCGTATTTCCCGGCGTTCTGTTCCCAACGTTGTGCCTCGTTCTTGCGGGCGTGCGCTGCGCATCGGCCGCGGTAGGTGGCCGCGTTGGGGCATGGTTGCACGCTACATGCGCGCGGCGGGGAGTTCGGCATCAGGCGCTTCCTTCGGCCGCAGTGTGGGCAGCACGCACGACATGTCCCCGGTCTGGTGCTGTTGAGGTCCACGTGCTGTTCGTCGTACGTCTCCCCGCAGTGCGGGCAGACGCCGTCCGCACGAGTCTTGTAGCACCATGGTTTTCCTGACGTTGATTTGTTTTTCATTGGTTATCCGAGCTGCTCCGTCATCGCGTCGAACTTGGCTTTGCTTAACCCGTTTCCGTTTGTACTTTCGTAATCCTTCGCGAAGTTGCGCGCAGTGCTTTCGAAGAAGCCGTGCGTTGTTGGTTCTTCGCTTCCGCCCGGTTGGAACTTCCGCTTCATTCCGTCCAGGTGGGAGCAATAAGCTTTCGCCGGTGTGGTCCGCAGCAAGTTCCGGATTGATCTAACATGCGCACCGGTCACGCCTTCCGGATAAGCCCGCTTCCACAATCCGAGGGTTTGAATCAGTTCTTCATCGAGTGGGGAAAGACGCTCACGATCACCCTGCCGACTTTCCGCGGTTTTTGCAAAAACCGCGTTTTTTACGAAAACCGCCGGGGTATCAATCGGCTCTGGCTCTGGCTCTGGCTCAGGCGATGGATCTGGATTGGATGGCGCGCGCGCGAGGGGGCCGTTGTCTGCCGTTGTCTGCCGTTGTCCAGTCGGTTCGTCGTTAACTCTCAGAAACGGCAAGCCTGAGCGCTCAAGCCTCTTCTTCACTGCAGCGTCTGCGTGGTCGGGCCAATCGTGAACGAGCAGCCTCCATTCCGGATGGCGGTCCAACCACCCGGCAACGGCGAGGGACTCGACCAGCTTCCCTTTTGCACCGGTCCAGGACAGGCCAGCTTCGATGCGGGCATCAGAGTACCGGCCGATATCGCCCTGAGGGGCGAATTCCGCAGTGAAGTGCCAAAGTAATTCCAGGTATCCGATCGCCGTCGGCAGGCTGATTTTGAGCAACTCCCGGAGGTGTGAGACTTTCGGATGTCTGGGCGTGCCGCGTTTCAAATTGCCCTCCAGGTCAGCGACGGTCGGCCACTGATCTGGCACGTCCGGATTCCACTGCGCTCCACTAATCCATCTGCGGCCAAATCCGGGAGCCTTCGAGCGACGCCCACGCGATCCCAGTCGTTAGCCCTTGCGATCTCAAAGGACGTCATGGGAAACAATTGGCGACGTAAGAACTCGAGAATGGCCAGCTTCTGACCGCTTCGCTTCCCTGTGGTGGTGATTTCCCGGAACGCCTGCCTGGACGTGCACGGAACCGATGCTCGCTGCGGTATCTTTAGGTTTCCTAAAGATGGGCGACTAGCTGCATCTGTCAACTGGTTTACAGATGGATCGCCGAACAAGCCGCGCTGCCCGATCGCGACAGCTTCACGCTCGTTTGCCAGGCGCCTACGGGTTCGTCTTAAATTTTGTTCGCGGGTTTCCATCGCGAACTTAGGCATGCACCGTCATGCGCGCGAAGACGCGCTTCACTACGCTGGCAGGAATCCGGAGGGTAAAGTACTGCCGCCGCCGGCCGTGCGCTGGGCGTCCGAGTCGTATTACGCCGGGTTCATCGGTGAAGATTTTACGGACAGTCGCCGCGTGTAAGCTGTACGATTCGGCGATTTCTTCAGCGGTGAAAATCTCTTCGTTTAAGACTTTGGGTTTGTCTGTTGAATCCATGACAAGCCCATATTCAAACTGTCCGCACTGCGGGAGTCAACGGCAAAAATCAGAAGGATCAGCAGCGAACTGCGGGAAAAGTGCGGGAAAGGCGCGATGGTGCGGGAATTTATTTCGAGCTCGGCTTAGGAAGATGCGGTTTTTCTATCAGAACTTTCCTGATCTTTGAATCGACCGCGATCGTGCAGTATCTCGGATCCTTGCCAACGATCCACTTCTCCACCGGCGTTCTATCGTTCCAGTTCTTGTCAGCCGCCATCGCGATCATCTTCGCGGTTATCCGTATGCCTGCCGCCTTGCCTTCTGATCGATAATCCCTGATGGCTTGGCGCCGCTTGGCCTGGAATTGTGGCGAGGACCATTCAGGCGACCCCGGGGCAGGCATTGGAGTTAGAATTCGTTCGTGGCTTTGGACCGCCGAAGGCGCCGGCGCGGACGAAGCATCCAACTGAACCATAATCATCTCTCTTGCGCCGACCTCAGCAGCAAGCCTGTCCAACCAAAGAGCAAGGGCGTCTTCATCCGAAGTGGCTCCCAGCTTGTACCCCGCGCGCACGGCTGCGGTTTCGAACCGTTCTCGAGCTGGATTCGAGCATCCGCCCGCCAGCGCCCACTTGGAATTGTGATTGGGACGATCAGCCCTCAGATCGTTGTAGTGATCACTAATAGATTCGGACGAGAATCGCGACGCGAGCCGTTCCCATAGCTGTGCGCCGACTTGGTCACTATCGACTTCGGCTCGGTCCGCCAATTTTCGACACAGGAGCTCCGAGCGTTCGCGCACGCGATAGATGCTCTCGGGAAAGTGCACGGCAGCCACGGATCCGTCTGGCCGGATCTCGGTCACAGTAAACGGCACCACGCGCGGGCCGTGTTGTTCGTCGCTCATCGCTCCCCCTTGCACGATCCCCTAGGAAAAAAGAAGCCGCCAGCAAGGAGGGGTCCTCGCTTGTCACCTGGCCGGGCTAGGCGGCTGCGTTCAGATTATCATGGCCGCTGGAATATGGGAGGCTAGACTTCCAGTGTGCCGAAGCGTGCCACGGATATGCGCATTCGACTCATTTAGCGCGTTGAGTGCAACACAGAAACAATAACTTGCGTGTTGTCAGCGAGCCTTACTAGTCCGAAAAGGACTCCGCGCATATGACCAAAGAGCGCCTCTAGTCTACTTCGCTTCCCCTTTGCAGACCTGCGTGATGCAGATGGAGGACGTGATGGGAGCCGGAACTGGGATCCCACGCTCGCGCATCAGCTTGCGCATCAGTTCGGCAGTCTCCGGATGCGGAATGGCCGACTGCACGCCCACGCGGACCAGACCTTCGGCGTAATTCAGCGGAATCCAGCGATGCCCCAGCATGTCGCCGTTGCCGGTATCGCGGCTGCCGAAATCGAGCTGATCGAGCTTGGCGCCGGCGTCCACCAGCATCTGGACCACGGCGTTGCGCCCCTTGTGCGCTGCGCCATGCAGCGGAGCGCGGCCTTCATCGCTGGTGGCGTTAGGATCCAGGCCCAGGTCGAGCAGCATTTTCACCGCTTCGACGCTTTCCTTCTCGGACCATTCGTAAGTCACGCCCTCGACCCAGCCGATTCCCGCGGCCACGGCCAGCGGAGTTACGTTATGCGCGGTGGGAATCTTGGGATCCGCACCGTGGGCCAGCAGCAGTTTCATCAGGTCCACGTCGCCCGATTGCGAAGCACGCAGGAAAGGCGTTGCGCCTTCCTCGTAGAGCCATTGCATGGTGAAGTTCGTTCGCGTCTCGGTGCTGTCGCCGCGGCACTGCGTTGGAGTGGATTGCGTCCCGCATACCCGGATATTCACGTCGGCTCCATGATCGATCAGGCGCTTGATCAACTCGAGATGGTCCATATCCGGCGGCCGCACCGGATAGTCGCCGCCTTCAATATTGCGGTTATCGGTGGCGATGTACAGCGGCGACCAGCCGCCGTTGTTCGAGATGTTCGGATTGGCTCCGTGGTCCAGCAGAAATGATGCGGTCTGATAGTGGCGATTCTGGACCGCCGTGAGCAGTGGCGTCCAGCCATACTTGGTGGTCTGATTGATGTCGGCGCGGGCGTCGAGCAGAATTTTCGCGCATTCCAGACAGTTTTCCCGCGCTGCGAAGACCAGTGGTGTGAAAGCGCCCCCTTTATCATTGGGCGGGCCGCTGAAGAAACTTGCGGCGCCTTCGTTCAGATTCGCTTCCGCGTCCGGATCGGCCGGCTTAGGAGGAGCGGGAGCAGGTGCAGCCCCGCCTCGGCCTCCACGTCCACCGCCGCCTCGACCTCCTCCAGCAGCTCCAGCAGGAGGACGGCCTGCAGCGGGAGCACCAGCAGGAGTGGTTCGTAACCGGACCTGAGGCGCGAGATACGCAGTGGTGGACACCTTGGCGGAAGTGGTGGTGGCGGAGACGTTGGCCCCATGCTCCACCAGCATTTTCACCACCGCGGGATGCTGCTGCTCGACGGCCCACATCAGAGCGGTGGTTCCGCGAATTTTCTCTTTGGCATTGACGTCGGCCTGGCGGTCCAAAAGGACTTTGACGGCGTCCAGGTTGCCAGTCCGCGAAGCCATCATCAACGGGGTGTCCCCTACAGGGCCGATCTCGTTGGGATCGGCGCCGGCTTTCAGGAGCTTTTCGATCATCGCGGCGTTTCCGCTTTCGCAGGCGAGAAAGAGCGGAGTCGCGCCATCGCGATTCGCAGCTTTGACGTTCGCGCCCGCGCCGATGAGCAGATCGGCCATGGCCGGATCATTGTTGTAAACGGCCCATTGCAAGGCGGTTGCGCCGTCGGCCTGGGGAGCGTTTACATCGGCCTTTTGGGCCAGCAGGGCGCGCACAGCGGCCTGGTCCCGCTTCATCGCGGCGTCGGCCACAGGACTGGGTGCAGCCGCCCAGGCAGCCACTGAAAACAACAAGATCACTGTCAGGTTCTTCATTAAGCCAATCCTGTCAGGAATCCAGTGCTGTCGCCGATACTGTCCTGATGTATTCCGAACATATTCAAGATGCTTAGCAGGAGGTTCCCGGTTGTGACCGTCTTAGTCGGGAACGCCAGGTGACGCCCGCCCTTGAGCTGACCGGACGCACCGCCGGCCAGAACGTGCGGCACATCGTAATGCAGATGCTGGTTGGAATTACCCATGTTGCTGCCGTACAGGACCAGCGAGTGATCCAGCAGATTGCCATCGCCGTCGGGCGTCTTCTTCAGTTTGTCGAGATAGTACGCCAGGCACTGCACGTGATACTGGTTCAGCTTGGCGTAGTCCGCGATGGTGATGGGGTCTTCCGCGTGGTGCGAGAGCCCGTGGAACGCTCCGCGCACGCCGCTTTCGGGATAACTGCGCGAGGTCAGATCGCGCGCGTAGAGCAGCGTGGTGACGCGCGTGATATCGCCGCGATAGGCCAGCAGTTGCAGGTCGAATTGCAGCTTGATGTGTTCGTCGAACGATTGCGGAACGCCGGTGGGCACCACGATACCGTCGGTGCTGACTTCGGCCGAGGCCTTCGTGGCGACTTGCAGCCGCCGCTCGATCTCTCGGACGTCTTCCAGATATTCGTCGAGGCGCGTGCGATCTCCCGGATCGATATCGCGCTTAAACCGGGCCAGGCTCTGCGTGACCGAATCGAGAATGCTCCGATCCTTGTTGCGACGGGCGGCGCGCTCCGCGGGAGTGCTGCCATCGCCAAACAGACGCTCAAAGACCACCTGGGGGTTGATCTCCATCGGATTGGGCTGCGAAGGAGACTTCCATGAGATCGAATTCGTGTAGGCGCAGCTATAGCCCTCGCCGCAGTTGCTGGAATTGGCGCCCGCGTCCTCAACTCCAAGTTCGAGCGATGGCAGCAGCGTCTCCTGGCCGATTTTCTGCGCGATGATTTGGTCGATCGTGGTGCCGTCGTAAATGTCCGCGCCCGTAGTTTTCTTGGGCTTGTCGCCGCACAGGTAGGCAGCCGCGACCCAGTGGTCGGCTCCCGTGACGCCGGGTGGCGGCTCGGCTGATTTCGACCACAGCCCACTCATGATCGTTACCTGATCGCGAAGCGGCTCGAGCGGCTTCATGATCATCGGGTATGCGAACGCGTCGCCTGGATTCGCCCGTTTGGGTTCGCCGGGGCCGCCCGCTTCGGGGATCCACCATCCGGGACCCATGCCGTGCGGAACAAAGATGCCCGTAAAGCGAGTCTTGGGATTCGCGGCGGTACGACCCAGCGGCGTTTGCGCCGGGATCATTGAGTCGAGCAGGGGCAGGGCCAGCGTAACGCCCGCGCCCCGAAGGAGGGTCCGGCGGGAGATGTGTTTTTTGGTGATGAATGTCATTGGTTACCTGCGGGCGAGGCCTGCCTCGCTCCTACAACCGTCGCGGTTTTCATGTTCATCTGGAACGGTTCGCTCTTCACCACGCCCAGGACCAGTGACGAGAACTTGTACTTGTTGCGCTCCGCATCGCGCACGATGGAGCGGATCAGCGGCATATCGTAGTATTCGGTCCCGCGGCCGAGCGCGTAGATCATCAACTTCTCGGTCA
>JAOAPR010000224.1 GCA_025463005.1 Bryobacterales bacterium
TGTAATCGAGGCCGCAGCGGTCAAAGATCCGGCAGTAGGCTTGGCGGTGCTTCTCATAGGAAACGTCCAGGCCGGCGGGGTCCATATCGAAGGAGTAGGAATCCTTCATGGTGAACTGGCGCACGCGGAGCAGACCGCTTTTCGGACGAGGCTCGTCCCGGAACTTAGTCTGGATCTGGTACCAGATCTGCGGGAGCTGTTTGTAGCTCCGCAACAGGCCGCGCGCAATGCTGGTCATCACTTCCTCGTGCGTCATCGCGAGGCACAGCGGCCGTCCAGAGCGGTCCTTCAAGCGGAAGAGATTGTCGCCCATTGCGTCCCAACGGCCCGATTCCTGCCACACCTCGGCTGGATTCAGCGCCGGCAGGTGAAACTCCTGCGCGCCGATCGAGTCCATTTCTTCGCGCACGATCGCAGTGATTTTGAGCAACGACCGCTGCGCCAGGTACAGGTGGCTATAGATGCCGGCGGAGAGCTGGCGGATATAACCGGCGCGCAGGAGCAGCTTGTGGCTGGCGACTTCCGCTTCGGCAGGGTCGTCCCGCAGCGTGGGGATGAATAGCTTGCTCCAGTGCATGCGAGGGGAAGTGTTTGTGATTTTAGCATGCGCTAAAGCGATAATGACTCCCATGAGCAACCAGTTCGAGGGCAAGGTCGCCGTCATCACCGGCGGCAGTTCCGGTATCGGCCGTGCCACAGCCGTCGCGTTCGCCGCGGAAGGCGCTCGCGTGGCCGTCGGAGCGCGGCGCGCCGCCGAAAGCGAGGAGACCATCCGCCTGATTCAGGCCCAGGGCGGCGAAGCGATTTTCGTACCGACCGACGTGACCCATGCCGATCAAGTCCAGAAGCTAATGGACGCTGCCGTGAGCCGCTGGCAGCGGCTGGATGTAGCGTTTAACAACGCAGGAATCGGAGGCACATCGTTTGTTCCGACTCCGGACTACTCGGAGCAGGTCTGGGATGACGTAATCGACATCAACTTGAAAGGCATCTTCCTGGCGATGAAGTACGAAATCCCGCACATGCTGAAATCGGGCGGCGGTGCGATCGTGAACATGTCGTCGGTCGCCGGCTTAATAGGCGGTCCTATCGGCATCGCGTATTACGCCAGCAAACACGGCGTTATCGGCGCGACCAAAGCAGCGGCGATGGAATACGCCAAGAAAGGGATCCGGGTCAACGCGGTGTGTCCTGCGGTGATCCGTACTGCGATGTCGGAGGAAGTGTTTAACAGCGAGCAGGAAGAACGTGCGCTGGCGCTTCATCCGATGGGCCGGTTCGGCACGACGGAGGAAGTCGCCGAAGCCGTGGTATTCTTGTGCTCCAATAAAGCCTCATTCATCACAGGGCACGCACTTCCGGTGGATGCGGGCTTGCTAGCGAGGTAGGCGGCGAGATCGCCAGAACATCCAAGCTGGTATTCCCGCCCGATAGGAGCAGCACCACGTGCTTGCCTGCCGAAAACTGCCCTTGTAGCCGGCTGGCCGCCGCGAATGTCGATGACGCTGCGGGTTCGGCCAGCACCTTCAGGCGATCCAGAAGAAAACGCGCGGCATCCACAGCGTCCTTATCGGAAACCACGGTGACGCTTTCCAAATACTGGCGAGCCATCGCGAAGGTGCGCTCGGACGGCGCCGGGGCTCCCAGGCTTCGCGCCACCGAGGTCATCGCCTCCAGCGTGACGATCTTGCCCGCTGCCATCGAACGCGCCATGCAGTCCGCGCCTTGCGTCTCCACGCCCCAAATTCGCACCGAAGGTTTCAGCGACTTGATCACCGTGCCCACGCCCGCCATCATTCCACCGCCGCCGACGCTCAGGACGATATCGGTCACCTGCGGAACGTCGTCCAGAATCTCGAGCGCCAGCGTTCCCTGGCCGGCCATCAGCGCTGGATCATCAAAGGGATGGATGTAAATCCAGCCATCGCGCTCGAGCTCGGCCACCTGAGCGAACGCCTCGCCCGCCGTGGTGGCGAATTTCACTTCGGCTCCGTAGCCGCGCGTCGCCTCCACGAACGTTCGTGGCGTGTTTTCAGGCATCAGGACGCTCGTCGCCAGATCCAGGGCTCGCCCGGTGTAGGCCACGGCAAGTGCGTGATTTCCTCCGCTCACAGTCACTAAGCCTTTGGCGTGGATTTCGGGCGCAAGGCTGAGCGCTTTGTTGAAGGTCCCCCGCACTTTGAACGAGCCGGTCTTCTGAAACAGCTCCAGCTTGACGTAGACGTTGGTCTTGAGGCGTTCGCTCAGGGTTACGCTCGTCACCAGGGGCGTCCGGCGCACGCAGGAAGCGATCCGCTGGCGCGCACGCTGTACATCGCTAAGTGTGAGGGTAGGCGCGAGCACATCTGACATGGAACTCTTCAGTGTACTGGGGGCGGCAAGCTCATGTCAGACTGGAGAGTAAATGAAAAACAACTACGCCACGGTGGAATACGCCGGTGACGATTTTTTCGTCGCGGTCACGCCCAGCGGCCACGCGCAGGTGCTGGACATGCGGGGAGAGCGCTCGGCTGCTTCGGGACCGCTGGAACTGCTGCTGATCGCCCTGGGTGGGTGCACTGGAGCCGACGTGGTCTCGGTTCTGCGCAAGAAACGCGAGCAGGTGACAGCGTATCGGGTCGAAGTACGCGCGGAGAGGCGCGAAGAGCATCCGCGCAGTTACCGGCGCTTCGAACTGCGTCACATCGTGCGCGGGAAGGGAATTTCGGAGAAAGCGGTGGCCCACGCAATTGAGCTCTCCACCGAAAAATACTGCGGTGTGGCCGCAACGGTGCGGCCCACCGCGGAGATCGTTACCAGCTTCGAGATCGAGCAGGAACCGTAAAAGATCTTACTTCTTCTCTAGGTCGGCGAGCGCTTCCAGCACTTCCTTGCTGTGCGGGTTGGGATCCACCTTGATGAAGACTTTGCGGATGGTGCCCTGGGGGTCCACCAGGAAGGTGTTCCGCGCGGCCACATCGCCCAGCTTGCCCAAAGTCTGGACCGAGCCGTACGCGTTCACGACTTCTTTCTTCTCGTCGGCCAGCAGCTTGAACGTCAGGTTCTCCTTGGTGCAGAACTGCTGATGGGAATCTACGTTGTCCGCGCTGACGCCCACAATGGCAGCGTGCTTCGCCGTGTACTGGTCCTGATCGCGCTGAAAGTTGTGGGCCTCAATGGTGCAGCCTTGGGTCATGTCCTTCGGGTAGAAGTACAACACCACCCACTGTCCTTTGAAGTCCTTCAGACTGACGGTTTTACCTTCCTGCGACTGCAGGGTGAAACCGGGAGCGGGCGCCCCGGGCGCCGGCATTTCGGCCGCGGTCAGGGAGAGGGAAAGCGCCAGCAAGGGCGCAGCGAGACAGAAAATTCGGTTCATATTCTCTGTAATGCTGGCGCCCCGCCGATTCATCCCACGGGCGTTTAGAAAGTCACCCGCCCGCTGAATTGCAGCTTGCGCGGCTGGTTCACCGTGCCGGTGACGGTGCCGAAGTTCGCGGCGTCGATGTTCGTTCCCGGTGCGCCGAAATGCACGGCATTGTTTACGTTGAAGGCATCCGCCTGGAAGGCGAGGCGGATGGCTTCCCGGATGTGAAACTCGCGGCGAACGCTGAGGTCGACATCGGCGTTGTGCGGAGCAAACAGCCCGTACGGGGCGGAGCGCGCGATGTTGCCGAAGGTATAGGCGGCCGGATCAATAAAGGCATTCTTATCCATGTAC
>JAOAPR010000318.1 GCA_025463005.1 Bryobacterales bacterium
CAGGTCCGAACACCCGCGGACCCGCCGCGGCACGATAGGGGTTTTCCCCATCGGGTTCGTCGTGCGCGGCCAGCGCCGCCGCCGCCTGCTCGAACAGGACCGGCAAGGTCGGAAATACATCGCGGAACAGGCCGGAGATCCGCAGCGTCACATCGATCCGCGGCCGTCCGAGCGTCGCCAGCGCGATCACGTCAAAACCCGCGACCCGGTCGGAAGTAGTGTCCCAGACCGGCGCGATGCCCATCAGCCGCAGCGCCATGGCGAATTCCTCGCCGGCCGTGCGCATGGTCGCCGAACCCCACATGTCCAGCATGACGTGGCGCGGATAGTCGCCGTGGTCCTGGAGGTACCGGGTCAGCAGGGCGTCGGCGAGACGTTCGCCCTGTTCGGTGGCGGTGCGGCTCGGCACCGCGCGGGTATCTATGGTGAAGAGATTGCGGCCGGTCGGCAGCACGTCGCGCCGTCCGCGCCATGGCGAGCCGGCGGGTCCTGGTGCGACGTGCTTGCCGTCGAGTGCGGCGAGCAAAGCGGCGCGTTCGCCCGCCGCGCAGGCATCGAACGGCATTTCGGTTTCGTCTCCGACAGCCCGCGGCGGCGCGCGACCGAAGATGTGAAGACCGTCGGCGACCAGTGTGTTTTTGACGTCGCAGACGAAGCCATCGAGCCGCACCACGGCCTCGCGCGGCATCATGCTGTCGGTGAGGCCGCTATCGCGATCGAGACCGGATTCGGACGCCGCATCGATGATCGCGCGCGCCAGCCGCTCGCGCCGACGCGGATCGAGACCTTCGGCGACGGAATATTCGTCAAGCAGCCGCTCGATCGCGTGCAGTCCCGGCGGCAAGCTCCCGGCGCTGATTGGCGGCGTCATATGTCCGATGGTGACGGCGCCGATGCGGCGTTTCGCCGCGGCGGCTTCGCCGGGGTTGTTGACGATGAACGGATAGATCACCGGCGTCGGCCCGAGCAGCGCGTCGGGCCAGCACGACGCCGACAGCGCGACCGGTTTTCCCGGCAACCATTCCAGGGTGCCATGGGCGCCCATATGGATCAGCGCATCGCATTTTGCGACGTGACGCAGCCACAGATAGAACGCGACGTAACCGTGGCGCGGCGATCGCCGCGGATCGTGATACTCGGCGGCGCGGTCCGCACGCTGACCGCGATCGGGCTGCAGCGCGATCAGGGCGTGGCCGCAATGGACCGCCTTGAAAACGAAATCGCCGCTGTCGATTGCCGCATCGCTCTCGGGCGCGCCCCATTGCGCGCAGAGGTCGGCGACCAGCGCCGGGTCGAGGCCGCCAAGGAGGCTGCGGTATTTCTCGAGTGGCCAGCGGATCGTCCCGGTTTTCAGGCGCTCGATCAACCCCACGCCGTCGGCCGGGGCGTTGGCGATGGCGTAGCCTTGATCGCGCAGAACATTCAGCATCTCCACGGCGCTTTCCGGAGCATCGAGGCCGACGGCGTGCGCCATCTGGTCGTCGCGACCCGGGTAGGCCGACAGCACGATGGCGAGGCGCTTGTCGGCATGCGCGGTTCGCCGCAGCGCGATCCAGGCCATAGCACGCGCGACAATGGCGGCGATGCGTCCGTCATCGCCCGAATGAATCGTGCGGGCGTAGCCCAGTTCGGGATCCGCCGCTTCGATCCTCTTGAACGAGGCGACGCCGGCGAAGATGCGGCCGTCCAGTTCCGGCAGCACGACGTGGATCGCGAGGTCGGGCGGCGACAGCCCGCGGTCGGACTCCTGCCATACCTCGCGGGTCGAGCCGGCCAGCGCCACCTGCAGCACAGGCGCATCGACGACGTCGAGCGGTGAACCGGCGCCGCCGTCGCCGCGCGCGGAGAAGGCCGTCGCATTTACGATCAAATCGGGCGCGATCCTGACAATCCAGTGCCGCAGCCAGCCGTCGCTTTCCGGATCTTTCAGACTTGCGGCGAACAAGCCGATTGCCCGGATGCCGCGGCGGCCGAACTCGCCGATCAGCCGGTCGACCGGATCGGTGTCGGAGGCGGCGAGAAAGGCGCGATAGAACACCACCAGTACGATCGGCGCGCCATCGGACGCAAGGTCGAGGTCGGACGGCTCGACCACGCCTGTCCCTGGAACATAGAAGCCGTGGCGATGCAGCGCGGCGCGATGCACCGGAGGCACAGCCGGCAAGCCCGCGGCGAGGGCGAGCTGTGCCAATGCGGCGCGCGCAGAGTCCGGTCCGCCGCCGTCGCAAAGTGTCTTCAGCCGGCGCAGCGTCGAGGGCGGCAGGTTCGAGGCGGCGTCGAGGCGCGGATCGGGCCTGCCGTCGCCCGGAACTATCGCCAGCGCGATTCCCTTTGCCGCCGCCAGCGCGCTGACCTGCTCGACGCCGTAGCGCCAATACTCGACACCGCCGAGCAGGCGAATCAGAATACCGCGCGCTCCCGAAAGCGTCTTCTGGAGATAGAGATCGACCGAGAGCGGATGGGTCAGGCGGCGCAGATTGGCAAGGCGCAGGCTCGGCAGCATCTCTCGCCCGCCGCGCCAGGCCGTCGCGAAAGCGCTGAGATC
>JAOAPR010000020.1 GCA_025463005.1 Bryobacterales bacterium
CCATCGTCGAAACATATTAGTTTCGACGCGAACATCGTATAATGAGGCAAATGGCGCTATCGTCTAACGGTTAGGACGGAGCCCTCTCAAGGCTCAAATACGGGTTCGATTCCCGTTAGCGCTACCACTCATTTCATTAACTTACGACCAGATCCGTCGTGATTCCCGTTAGTTGAAGCGGGCACCGCCGAATATTCGAAGCGTTTTGCTCACACCTTGCTCACACATTTTGGTGGAAGAGCGAGCGCTTCAGGAAGGGATTGCCAGCGGGTTCGTCAGGGTCAAATTACGAAGTAGGGAGTACTTCGCCCAGCTAGTCTGGTTTTGGCAGCGAGTAGATGCGCAGTTCGCCGGATTCGAAACTTGCGTACTTTGATCCGTCAGGCGACAATGCCGCGCGCCCGTTTTTCGGAAACTGGCGATTCACAAGGGGCCTTTGAGATTTTCGGTCAAAGACCATCCAACGGCCATCGTCGCTGCGGTCGTCGCATGTAGCGAAGACGGCGTACCGAGACATGTCAGCAGTGGCGCTTTGCACGGTCCCGCAGTAATCCTTGGGAATCCACGGCAGCAGCTCTGTGGTCTGATCCTTTTTCCAGATGACCAGTTGCCCTGCCTTGCTTTCCTTCACACTGACTTCTCCCGCAACGCTCCCGTCGGCCAAGATTCCGAGTATCTGGGCTGTGTCACCATCGCGCAAGCGAACCTGCCAGGTGGTTCCATCCTCACCCTCCGCGTTCATTGTGCAGCGTTGCCTCGCCCCGGCATAGACAATTCCGGTCGAGACGTATTCATTCGGTCGCAGCTCTTGTTGACAAGTTATATAGGCGAGCCCATGTTCTCCGAACTTCCGATCTCTTGCGTCTATAGGCCAATCTCGTTTCCACTGCCTTATCTGCGCCGGCGGAGAACCATCCAGGAGGTCATAGTTGCGCGATCGACCCAACGTAAATCCTTCCTGAAATACCAGAGCGTGGTTGACGAAGGTTGTTTGCTCCAGAAAACGATCAAAGCGCGCGATGTCGTGCAACTTCACATCAAATAGCAGCACGCCAGATGGTGATTCCTTCCTGCCTTCCTTGTCGAGATTCACCGAATCTATTCGGAAGAGAAGTGTGCCGCCGGGCCCTGGTATTGCCTCTCCCTCAGCCACCAGCTCGCCATTTCCATCCGCAAGGTAAGGGACATCGCGCTTGGCTTTGAGGATGCCACCCACACTGAAGATCAGCAGGCGGGCCGACCCTTCGACGATACGGTCAGGCGCCACCCTTGAGCTGGGACTTGTGTTGAAACCGACAACGACATCGTCTCTGTCAAGCCAGACAACGAATCGGTATCCGATGATTGTTCTGGCTAATCCCTCCCTGCCCGAAAAGAAGTCCTTGGGTAACCCCAACGCGTTGAGGTCGACTCGCACGTCCGCCGTTGGCTCAGGTTCTCTCTGGGCCTGCGTCCTTGAACAACTGGCAAGCAGAGTGCAGACAATCGCGATTGAGGAAATTGCCGCGCTCGGCCAACTCATCGTCACAAGTCTGAGTATGCCAGACTCCTGTTGGGCCGATGACGCCAGGCCGACGTAGCGTGCATCGGAAGAATTGCTAGTCTTCGAGACGTGCTTCATTGGATGGTCGCGGCCAATCTATGAAAGCGCATTTGTACGGAGCCGTTGCCGGCCTTCGAGGCTTTGAATCACGAGACTGCTTGCTCACACACTGCTCACACCATTGGCCTCCGTAGAGGTCATCATGCGGAAAAGGCCGACCCGCATCCGCGCAGAATCAGCCAGTTACGGCTGGATCGGACTACCTCGGACGACATGAATCGGGTTCGATTCCCGTTAGCGCCGCCACGTTTTCGGGTTCAGGCTAGCGGAGGGCGCCTGAGCCGCAGCCCAGCCAGTCAAAACCAGAGCAGAGAGAGCAACTCTCGGAAACAGTTGGCGCATTTGAGCTCCTGTCCTTTCCCTCAACTATCGATTCGGACTTAATCATACAGAAAATCATATATGGAGGCCATACTGGCTTCCAACAACCGCAGACTTGGAAATAATGAGACTCATTAATACTTTTTATTGCTCAAACCCCACTTTCGCGTGATAGACTGAGCCCAACTTTGAGCTCTGCTACTTAGACGTTTGAGCTCCGCTGCTTAGATCGGGTTTGTGCTTTTTGCGATGCAAGTGCACAACCGGAGATGCTTCCGGATCACTGCTCACAAAAAGGGGGAAGGGATCTTATGTCACGTTCGTTGTGTGTTTTCGCTGCTTTGGCCTTGGCTTTGTGTGCATTCATCACGCCGGGCCTTCTCGCACAATCTACTGCCTCGGTCGCGGGGACCGTCACTGACGCGGCCAACGCCGTCGTGCCCAACGCTACGGTCACGGTTCGTAACCAGGACAATGGTCAAGAACGCAAGACCCAGACCGACTCGGCCGGGACGTATGTAGTACCGTCCCTCACCGTCGGAAAGTATCGGGTCGAGGTCAAATCGCCTGGCTTGCAAACGATGGAGGCCAAGGATCTGCCAGTCGAGGTGGGCACCACGCTCCGTCAGGACTTCGTGCTGATGGTCGCTTCGACGAGCGCAGTTATCGAGGTCGCCGCGACGTCGACGACGGTGGAGACCGCCTCGGTCTCGGTCGGCACAGTGGTGAACCAGACGACTGTGCAGGACATCCCCCTGAATGGGCGGCATTTTATCGACCTTGCGGGTCTGATCCCTGGGACGGTAGTGCCTCCGGTTAACGGCTTCTTGACCGCGCCCCTGCGCGGCCAGGGCTCCTTCGCCTTCAACTCTGCCGGGGCTCGCGAAGACAGTGTCAACTTCATGATCAACGGGATCAACCTTAGCGATCCGAACCAAAACCAGATCACCTTCCAGCCGACCATCAATACGGTGGAGGAGTTCAAGGTGGACAACCAAACCTTCAGCGCGGAATATGGGCGGAACTCCGGCTCCATCGTAAATATCGCCACCCGCTCCGGCGTCAACGTCTGGCACGGCGAGGCCTATGAATTCTTCCGCAACGACTACCTCGACGCCAGGAATTTTTCCAACCCGAAACAAGTGACGGTAGCCGGCGTGAGTCAGCCCAACCTCATGTCCCCCTTCAAGCGCAATCAGTTCGGTGGCGACGGCGGCGGGGCTATTCGGCAAGACAAAACGTTCCTATTCCTGAGCTATGAGGGTCTGCGTCAGCGGCAAGCCGTGCCGCTTTCGGCGACCACCCTAACGGCGGCGCAACGGGCGCAGGCTTTGGCCACAAGCGATCCCATGGTTCAGAAGCTGATTCCGCTCATCCCGCTTGCAAATTCTGGGACGAACCAGTTTGCATCATCGGCGGTCGCTCCCGTGAACATCTCGCAGGGCACGGCGAATTTCAGCCACAACTTTTCCGACACCAACCGGCTCAACGGGTACTACGCGATCCAGCGCGATGAGCGGAATGAGCCACCCTCCACGGACGGCAACAGTTTCCCGGGCGGAGGCGACGCGCGCAACGGCAAGCGGCAGCTATTGACCTTAAACGATACGTGGGTGATCAGCCCAACGATGGTCAACGAGGTTCGCTTAGGCTTCAATCGGATTCACATCATCTTCAACCCCCAAAACACGTTGAGCGCCGCCGATTTCGGGATCAACAGCGGCGTCACCGCGCCCATTGGTCTGCCTCAGATCACGGTGTCAGGAACATTTACTCTTGGAGGCGTCGGTGGATTGCCGCAAGGGCGGGGCGACAACGTCGGAGTCCTGTCAGATACGCTGAGCTGGATCCATGGCAAGCACACCATCAAGTTCGGTGGCGAGTTCCGGCGTCAGAACTCGGATAACTTTTCCTTTACGCCCGGCACGTTCACCTTCCCCACCATCAATGCATTCCTGGCGGATCAAGTCACCAGCTTCACCGCCAACACTTCCAATCGCTCGAATCGGACCTACGGGAATGTGCTGGGCGTATTCATAACCGATTCCTATAAGGTTACGCCTGGCCTCACCCTGAGCCTCGGCATTCGATATGACTGGTATGGAACACCCACCGAGGCGCAAAACAGGTTCGTGGTCTTCGATCCGGCCACCGATACTTTGCAGCACGTCGGTCAGGGCGGCAGCGGGCCTAGCCTGGCTTACAACCAGAGCGCCAAAAACTTCCAACCGCGGGTCGGTCTCGCCTGGGATCCTTTTAAGAACGGCAAGACGGTGATTCGCAGCGCCTACGCGCTTATGACTGATCAGCCCACTCTGGGCCTGGTCACCGGTCTGGCGGCAAATCCGCCGTACGCTTTCCCGATTTCTTTCTCGCCCTCGACTGCCGTTCCTTTCGTGACACTGGGCAATGCCTACTCTCTGGCCGGCGGCAGCGTATCGCCGCTTTCGGTTGCGCACGGATATCAGGACGCGTATGTCGCTCAGTGGAACTTCAACATACAGCAGGACCTGGGGCACGACTACGGCATGATGGTCGGTTACTTTGCCAGTAAGGGCACCCATCTGAACATCGAGCGCAACTACAATCAGCCTGTCAATGGATTTCGCCCGTATCCAACGCTTTCGGCCAGCAGCCCCATCGATCCGGGTCAGCCCTTGTCCAACATTCTGGTCTATGAGAGCGTCGGCAATTCCGACTACAACGGGCTCTGGCTCACCGTCAAAAAGCGGCTATCAAAGGGATTGGTGCTGGACGGATCCTACACATGGTCGAAATCGATCGACGACAACTCGCGCAACGTCCAAGGGCTGACGATTCAGGACAGCTACAACGTCCGGGGTGACCGGGGTCTTTCGGACTTCGATGCCCGGCACCACTTTGTCCTGAGCGCGGTCTATAATTTGCCGTTCACGGGCAACCGGCTGAAGGAGGGCTGGCAGTTGTCCCTCATCGAAACACTGCAGAGCGGTAATCCCCTCAACTTCCGCCTGAGCAACACCTCGTTTGCCGGAGCGGCCGTTCTGCGGCCCAATGTAGGGGCTACGGTGACTACCGGCTACGCTCCCGCGACGAATGGAAGCGCGACATCAGTCACCTATATCCAGAACCCCACCACGGCGTTCATCAATCAAGGCACGACGCCGGGTACGGTTCTGGGTTTCGGTAATTTGGGACGAAACGCGATCGCCGGGCCCGGTATCTCGAATCTCGACGTTTCCATGAAGAAGAGCGTCAAGCTCACCGAACGACTAACTTGGCGCATCGAGGCGAGTGCGTTTGATTTGCTGAATCAAGCCAACCGCACCAGCCCCGTTTTGACGATCGGATCGTCGACTCTCGGTTTGATCACCGGAGGCACTCGTGCCCCGGCGGGCGATTTCGGTTCATCGCGCCAGATTCAGCTCGCAATGAAGCTTCTGTTCTAAGCTCGGATTGAAACCGGCCTGTCCGGCTCCTGCGCGAAAAGCCGCGCTAAAATCTAGACATGGCGCGACTAAAAAGCCGTTTTTCGAGCACCAGGAAACTCTCGGACCGTCGAACCGGACAGTTGCTGCTGGGGTTGGGCGCTGTACTCGCCGGGCTCGCATTAACGGGACCGGCGTGGACCCAGGACGCCCAAAACGACATCCCCAAGGTCTTTACCGCGCCGCTCGGCGACTACGATTACGTTAAGCGCGAAGTGATGATTCCGATGCGCGACGGCGTAAAGCTACACACCGTGCTCGTCATCCCCAAGGGCGCCAGGAACGCGCCGATTCTGCTGACGCGCACTCCATACAATGCCTCCAAGCGGACCAAGCGCAACGACAGCCCACACATGTTATCGGTTTTGCCGCAAGGCGACGAGGTGTTCGTCAACGGCGGTTACATACGTGTATTTCAGGACGTCCGCGGCAAATACAAATCGGAAGGGGAGTACGTAATGACGCGCCCGGTGCGCGGCGCTCTGAACACCGCGGCGGTAGACCACGTTACGGACGCATACGACACCATCGATTGGTTGGTGAAGAACACACCGGAGTCGAACGGCCGCGTAGGGATGATCGGCTCTTCGTATGAGGGCTTTACGGTGGTTATGGCTCTGTTGGGGCCGCATCCCGCGTTGAAGGTGGCCGCTCCCGAGAGCCCGATGGTCGACGGGTGGATGGGCGATGACTGGTTCCACTACGGTGCTTATCGTCAAACTAACTTCGACTACTTCACCAGCCAAACCACCAAGCCGGACGAAGGCGAGCCTGTGGCGCGCGATGCCTACGACGACTACGACGCCTTCCGCCGAGCCGGATCGGCAGGAGATTACGCCCGCGCGCATGGTCTCGATCAGCTCCCGTGGGCCAAGCGGTTGATGGACCACCCCGCCTACGATGCCTTCTGGCAAGGTCAGGCATTGGACAAATTGGTGTCCGAGCGCCCCTCCCAGGTGCCCACCATGTGGATTCAAGGCTTGTGGGACCAGGAGGACATGTGGGGCGCGATCCACTGCTACCTGGCTTTAAAGAACAAGGGTCAGGCCGATCACAATTACCTTGTGATGGGTCCTTGGCGGCACAGCCAGGTCAACTATGACGCGCACAACTTGGGACCGTTGAAATGGGAGGGAGATACAGCACTCCAGTTCCGCCGCGACGTCCTGAAGCCGTTTTTCGATCAGTACCTGAAAGAGAGTCCTCCCAAGGCCGACACGCCTCCGGTGTTCATTTACAACACCGGTGAGAATCACTGGGATCGTCTGAATACCTGGCCCTTGGCCTGTGACGAACACTGCCCCGTACCGATGAAGGCGCTGTATCTCGAAGCGGGCTTCAGCTTGGGGTTTGACAAACCGGCGACTCATGGAGCCGTCGCGGACTCGTATGTCTCTGATCCGGCAAAGCCCGTCCCGTACCTGCCGCGCCCGATGCGTTTCTCCGACTCCGATCGCTGGAAGCAGTGGCTTGTGACCGATCAGCGCTCAGTCGCCGACCGGACCGACGTGCTCGCGTACCAGACACCGGCACTCACTGCACAGCTGCGTATCAGCGGAGCGCCGATCGCCGACTTGTTTGCAGCAACTACGGGCACGGACTCCGATTGGGTCGTAAAGCTGATCGATATCTTCCCCGACGAAGTACCAAGTCAGCCGGAAATGGGCGGCTATCAACTCGCGGTCTCCATGGACATCTTCCGGGGCCGCTACCGGGAGAGTTTCGAGCATCCCTCGGCGATCCCTGCCGGCAAAACCCAGCACTACCGCTTCGTGCTTCCGACCACCAATCATGTGTTCCTGCCGGGTCACCGGATCATGGTGCAGATCCAATCCAGTTGGTTCCCTCTTTACGATCGCAACCCACAGACCTACGTGCCGAATATTTTCTATGCCAAGCCCGCGGACTACGTCAAGGCGACTCAGTCTGTGTTTCGTTCGGCCGATCAGGCAAGCGCGGTTTGGTTGCCGGTGGCTCCGTAGGCGCGTTCACACTCCACGACGATAAACTCGGATTCATGCCCGGTCGACGCTGCCTCTGCACGGAAGCTTTCCACGGTGTCCCGAGGCTAGGCACTTGTCCGGTTTGCCGGTTAACCATTACTTGAGCCAGTTTCCGATTTGCGGGTTAGCCAGACTTGAGCTTCGGCGGCTCGGCAGGATCAGAAAGAAGTGGGCGGTATCATTCCCTATCGGCCTATAACAGCCTGTGAAGTCACATTGTCGGTAGTGTTTGTTGCCCTTCCCCAACCTCCAAGCATAAGCAGTCGGGCGCATAAGTCACCGTCTCTACCGGCTGAAACCTGAACCACTTCAGGAGATCGATGCCTGGCTGGCTCCGTTCCGTAGGTTCTGGTCCGCGCACGTAGATGCTCTCGAACGCCACCTCGACCGCATGGATCACAAAGATAAACAACCAACACCAACGAAAAGGAAGACAAGGAGAAGAAGATGACCGATCGCGAGTAGTACACACCGGGTCCGGCCAGCGGCGCGGAGGTGCGGAAGGACGGAGAGAAGTGGACGCTCATTCTCGTCAGAGAACTGTGCCACTCGCCGGAAAACGTCTTGCAGGCGCTTACCGTCCCGGCGCATCTGCGCGAGTGTGCTCCCTTTGAAGCCGATGGGAGCCTGGGTACGGTTGGAACCACGGTGAAGCTCACCACGGTGGGAGTGCCCACGCCGCACGTTACCGAAACAACAGTCACGCGAGACGACGCTCCCAAGGTGCTTGAGTACAACTGGGGTGGCGCCGATGTGCGGTGGGAACTCGAAGCCTTTGGTGGCGGCACGCGGCTGACGCTGTAGCACAACATCGATCGCCGCTTCATCTCAATGGGT
>JAOAPR010000027.1 GCA_025463005.1 Bryobacterales bacterium
CAGACCCCGGGTGATCCGCGGCACACGGGTTAAGCCGCTACCGTTGCTTCCTTCCGGACCTGGCGGGGTTTGCAGCCGCCCGTTGCACGAAGCCCGGAGCCTGACAACTTCCTATGCTACCAGCTTCGTTGAAACCCATCTCCCGATCCCGTGCTCTAATGGCATCTTGGAGGAGTGAGTCATGACAGCTACATCCGGCCCCGCCGTAAGGCCCGACCGCATCATGGAAATGATCTGGGGCTACGCCGCGCCGATCATCCTGGCCACCGCCGTTCACAATAAAGTTTTCGATCTGCTCGACGCCGGACCCAAGACCGTAGAGGAACTGGCAACAGCGTCCGGCAACTCAACCCGAGGATTGCGCAGCATCCTTAACGCTCTAGTCGGATTCCAATTTCTCACCAAGAGCTCCGACGGCCGCTATGCCCTGACCCCCGAAAGCTCTGCGTTCCTGGTGAGCTCCAAGCCCGGCTATCTCGGAAAATTTGTGGAGTTCAGCGGCCTGAAGATGATTCAAACCTGGCTGCCTCTGCCGGAGGTCGTGCGGACCGGAAAACCCGATGCGGCGGTCAACCAGCAGCGGACCGGCGATAGCTTTTTTCAGGAGCTGGTCGAGCCCATCTTCGCCATGAGTTATCCGGCCACGCAGGCCGCGGGGCAGGCGCTCGGCTTGGCCAATGCCAAGAGTCCGATCAAACAGCTCGATATCGGCACCGGGTCGGGCGTATGGGGCATCGGTCTGGCCCAGCAATCGCCGCAGGTCACTGTGACCGCCCAGGACTGGCCCGGCGTTCTGGACGTGACCCGGCGCATGGCCGAGCGTTTCGGACTCACCGACCGCTTCAAATTCTTGGCTGGTGATTTCCACGAAGTTGATTTCGGAACCGGCTACAACCTGGTGACGATAGGACACATCCTCCACAGCGAAGGCGTCGATCGCAGCCGGCAACTCCTCAAAAAGGCGGCCGCCGCCCTGGCTCCCAAAGGCACCATTGTTATCAGCGAGTTTCTGGTCAACCAGGAACGTACGGGTCCCCCCATGGGCCTGATTTTCGCCGTGAACATGCTGGCCCACACCGAGAACGGCGATACGTTCTCGTTCGAGGAAATCAGCGGTTGGCTCCAGGAAGCCGGCCTCGTAAACGCCCGTAAGATCGAACCCGGCGGGCCTGTCGGTCTGGTGCTAGCAGACAAAGCGTAACTGGCGGATAAGCCCCGGACTGTAGTAACCTAAAGTTTCCAGCCCATCTCGGGGCGCACCAGCATCTTATTGAGAGACTTACGAGGATCCGTATGTACGCAGTGATTGAAACCGGCGGCAAACAATATCGCGTCGCACCAGGCGAGTCGATTGAAGTCGAGACCCTGACGGGCGACATCGGCGCGGAAGTAGAATTCGATCGCGTTCTGGCTGTCATGGACGGAGACGCGGTAACGGCCGGCTCGGCCGTCGGCGGCGCGCGCGTGAAGGGCACCATCACCGGTCACGGTCGCGGCGATAAGACCCTGGTTTTCAAGTTCAAGCGCAAGAAGCAGTACAAGCGCACCATCGGGCATCGCCAGAATTTCACCCGCGTGCAGGTGAATGAGATTCTGGCGTAAGAAAAAGACTAGCGGAGCATTTGCATGGCGCATAAAAAAGGTTTAGGCAGTTCCAAAAACGGGCGCGATTCGAACGCGCAGCGGTTGGGCATCAAGGCATTCGGCGGCCAGCTCGTTTCCGGCGGCACGATCATCGTCCGGCAGCGCGGCACCCGCATCAAGCCGGGCGTCAACGTCGGCCTCGGCAAGGACGACACACTGTTTGCCAAGATCCCGGGCATCATCGAATTCCGCGACCGCGGCCGGGCGGGCAAGTTCGTCAGTATCAAAGCCGCCGAGTAAGCCGGACGGTCCCCAAATCCAATTCCGAGCCGCGACAGTAATGGAGCGGACGTGTTTATCGACGAAGTAATCATCCAAGTCAAGGCCGGCGACGGCGGTAACGGCTGTCTTGCGTTCCGGCGCGAGAAATTCGTTCCTCGCGGCGGTCCCAGCGGCGGCGACGGAGGCCGCGGCGGCGACGTTGTCCTGGTCGCCAGCCAGCACTACAACACGCTTCTTCATTTCCGCTTCAATCCAGAACATAAGGCCGAGCGCGGTCGTCATGGCGAAGGCAGCAACCGCAAGGGCCGCGAAGGCAGTTCGATCGAAGTTGCCACCCCGGTCGGAACCGTCGTATACGACTACGAAACTGGCCAGGTGCTGCACGATTTCACCGAGCCCGGCGATCGCTTTGTGGTCGCCCGCGGCGGCCGCGGCGGCAAGGGCAATGCGCGCTTCGCCACCTCGACGCATCAGGCGCCTACCGAGCATGAGGACGGCAGTCCCGGCGAAGAACATAAACTCCGCCTTGAGCTGAAATTGCTGGCGGATGTCGGCCTGGTTGGTTTTCCCAACGCCGGCAAATCGACGCTAATCTCGCGGATCTCGGCCGCACGACCCAAGATCGCCGATTACCCGTTCACTACTCTCGAGCCGCATCTGGGCGTAGTTACCACCGACGCCGGCGATCACCGGACGTTCGTCGTCGCCGACATTCCCGGATTGATCGAGGGCGCGCACACCGGCCACGGCCTTGGGATCCAGTTCCTGCGCCACGTCGAGCGTACGCGCCTGCTGGCTCACCTGGTGGATGTTTCCGAAGCCACCGGCCGCGATCCCGTGCACGATTTTGAAGTGGTGATGACCGAGCTTGCCAGCTTCTCTGACGAACTGGCCCACAAGCCGATGATCGTCATCGCTACGAAGCTCGATGCCGCTCAGGATTCGGAGCGCGTCGCGTCTCTTGAGTCTTTGGCCCGCGAGCGCGGTCTTCCGTTCTTCAAGATTTCAAGCGTCACCGGCGAAGGCCTCCCCGCGCTCAAGCGCGCCATGGCGGATGCCGTGCTCACGCCGGCGCCGGTCGTCAGCGAACCTGCCGTCACTGAATAGCGTCGGGCGTGTGATATCGTTTCGAGGATGAGCTTCGTCAACACCATTTCCTCGTACGAGCCGTACCTTCGTTCCCTGCTCCGGATCGTCGTGGGGTTCACTTTTTCGCTGCACGGCTATCAGAAATTCTTCGGGTGGTTCGGCGGGCTCGGCGGCCACCGTCCGCCTCTCGATTCGCTGATGGGTGTGGCGGGCGTCATCGAAACCATTGGCGGAACGCTCATCATCCTGGGCTTGTTCACCCGGCTCACCGCGTTCATCCTGTGCGGCCAGATGGCCATAGCGTATTTCAGGGTGCACCTTCCCATGAGCTTCTTTCCTCTGATCAACGGCGGCGAAATCACGGTTCTCTACTGCTTTACCTATCTGTGGATGTGCTCCGCCGGTGCTGGTCCCTGGAGTCTGGACCGCGCGTTCGGCCGGAAGCACTGAACCGCTCGATGACTCTCGCGGCTCGGAAGCGTCATCCGACGGTTATTTGCTGGCCTACAAACGTCAGTATGTGGTGGTGGATCGATACTTTATCGAGTCGCTGGGCCTCGATCCGTTAGATCCGGATTGGGAGGATTTGGGATTTGACTGGGTCCGCCCGAAACACGTCGCCGCTCGCTCGCGCCTCTACGCGAAGCTGGTGGCGTGTCAGCCGCGCGAAGCAGCCTGGACGACACGCGATGTTTGACATCTCCCGCGGCCAAGGTCTATCATCCTTGGCGGAACTGTAACCAAACGCGGGCGTTCGATAGTCTTCTTTATGTTAGATTTGAATGCGGGAGGTGTCCTGATGAAGATGAAAATTTCCGCGCTGGCCCTGGTTGCGCTGCTTCTCGCGGCGGTGCCGATCCTGGCGCATCACTCGTTCTCGGCGGAATACGACCAGTCCAAGCCTCTGACGCTGAAGGGTAAGTTCACCAAACTGGATTGGGTTAACCCCCACTCCTGGGTACACTTTGACGTGGTTGGTCCCGACGGGAAGGTGACCAACTGGGCCGCGGAAACACCTCCACCCAACGGCCTGTATCGGAACGGCTGGCGCAAGGACATGTTCAAGGAAGGCGAGGAGATCGAGGTCACTGGTGTGGCCGCGAAGGACGGCACTCCCCACATGTGGTCGAATGGCGTAACCATCGTTTCCACCGGGGTGAAGTTCACCATGGGCTCCCGTCCGCCGAATGAAGGCCCCGACAGCAAGGGTAAGTAGTTAGATCTATTGAAGATACGGGTGCACGCGCCTCATTCGATGAGGCGCGTTGTGCTGTTCGGCCGCGCGCACGCGCTTAGGAGTGCAACGTTTCAATATGAAAACTTCTTTCGCAGGTGTTCCGTATGCCAGCCTGGCGATAGCTGCGGGAATTGCCTCGGCGGCTCTTTGGTTCGCACCGATCCCCGCGGCTGGTCAGGCTCCCGCCGGTAAAGGCGGAGGCAAGGGCGTTGCCAAGGAAAGCTCCAAGGGAGGCTATACGGCCCCTCGCGCCGGAGACGGCAAGGCCGATATCCAAGGAATTTGGGAAGCGTGGAACACCGCCGCTTATAACCTCGAAGCGCACAACGCGGCCACGCACATTCGCGCCGGCAAGAGCTTCGTGGTGGATCCGCCAGATGGGATGATCCCGTATCTCCCCGCGGCCCGCCAGAAGCAGCAGCAGAATTTCGCCAAGCGGGAAGAGCTGGACAGCATGAATAAGTGCTATATGACCGGCGTTCCGCGCTTTACCTACATCCACTTTCCCTTCCAGGTCTTCCAGACCCCCAAATACATCCAGTTCATTTCCGAGTTCGCCCACATGGTCCGCACCATTTACATGGAAAAGCAGACTCACTTCGGCGACCTCGAGTTCTGGAACGGCGATTCACGCGGCCATTGGGATGGCGACACCCTGGTGGTGGATGTCGCCGACTTCAACAACGAAACCTGGTTCGACGCTTCCGGCAATCATCACAGCACTGCGCTGAAGGTGGTGGAGCGCTATACCCGCACCGGCCCCGATGTCATGCAATACGAGGCCACCATGACCGATCCGCAGACGTTTTCCCGACCCTGGACCATCCGCATGGATCTGCATCGGAACACGGATCAGTATCCAACCCTGCTCGAATACGAGTGCCATTCCTACTCTGAGGACGACGCCATCCGGCTGGGCAGCCGCTGAGTCGAAGGAGACTCCAAATGAAGAACAACAACGGATTCGGCAGTTCAGTAACGAGTTCGGTGATGGCGTTGGTCGCCGCCGGGGCACTGGCTGCGGTCTTCGTGATCGCGCCGGTCTCCATCACTGGTCAGGATGCCCCGGACGCTCCGGCCAAGGGCGGTAAAGGCGGATTCGGCGGGAAAGGCGGCGGAAAGCAAACTGTCCCGGCGGGCCCGGTTCCTCGCACGGCAGAGGGCAAGCCGGATATGTCGGGTTTCTGGGGCGGCGTGAACCCAGGCGGCAACGTCAGTATCGAGCCCCAGGCTAAGGGCGGAGGCAGAGGCGCTGGCAAGGGCGCTCCGGGCGGTGGTCCCGGCGGACCTCCTGGAGGCGGACCAGGCGGACCCCCTGGAGGCGGACCTGGCGGCCCTGGTGGTCCGGGTGGACCAACCGTTGCGGGAGGCCCCGGTGGTCCGGGCGGCGCGCCTGGTGGCCCTCCTCCTGGAGGCGGACCCGGGGGAGGTCCTGGTGGCCCGGGCGGCGGAGGTCGCGGCGCGAATAACGCGATCATCGATCCCCCGGATGGCAAAGTTCCCTACAATGCGGCAGCTCGCAAAAAATCCGACGACCTGATTGCCAACGGCATGTTCCATGAGCCCGAGCTGCATTGCTTTATGTCGGGCGTTCCCCACAACATGTGGGTCCAGTTCGGCCAGCAAACCCTCCAGACCAAGGATTACGTCGTGTTTAACTGGGAGTTCATGCACAGCCGCCGGATCAT
This sequence comes from Bryobacterales bacterium, assembly GCA_025463005.1. GTDB lineage: Bacteria > Acidobacteriota > Terriglobia > Bryobacterales > Bryobacteraceae > Palsa-187. The sequence continues at coordinate 5,881 of JAOAPR010000027.1, forward strand.
CCCGCTCGACAATCGGCCGCACCAGATCACTTCGCCGGCAGTGAAATTGTTCCAGGGCGAATCGGTCGGCCACTGGGAAGGCGACACGCTGGTTGTCGATACCACCAACCAGAACGATAAGACTTGGTTCGATACGTCGGGGCACTACAAGCCCGAAGATGTTCACGTGGTAGAGCGCTTCACCATGACCGATTCGAATACCATCGAGTACGAAGCCGAGGTCACTTCCGCCGAGTTCACGCAGCCCATGAAGATCAAGGGCCGCCAGACGCGCGCCAACGCCAACCAGCCGGATTACGAGCAGATGGAATTCGCCTGCATCGAAGGCAATGCCGATCTGCAGCACTACACCGAAGACAAGGGTGGAAAAGCCAAGAACGTCGGCCCGCGGACGCAGTAGACGAAGAATTCAGGAGTGGCCCGCAAAGGGTGCCGCGGCAACCTGATTTCAGCTAAGTTGATGCTGCCGCGGCACTCCGTTTTGCAGGGTGTTATTTATGAGGAGACAGGAGTCAGAATGAAACCCTGGCTGTGCATCTTCGCAGCGGCAGCTTTGGCCGCGGGCCAAACTTCCTACAAAGCGCCCAGAACCTCTGAGGGCAAGCCCGATCTCTCGGGGATTTGGTTCACCCAAGCCGGTGCGGCGGCCTGGGACATCGAGGAACACCCCACTGCTCCCAACATCGTCGGAGGACCGAGCATCATCATCGATCCTCCCGACAAAAAGATTCCGTACCAGGCTTGGGCTCCGGCCAAGCGCAAAGACCTGATCGACAACCACGCTTTCGACGATCCGCAGGCGCACTGCTATCCATCGGGCGTACCGCGCGTGGCGTACGCGCCTTTCGGATTTGAAATTACCCAGAGCCCTGGACTGGTGGTGATCATGCCCGAGAACTTCCACATGTACCGCATCATCCCGACCAACGATACCAGCCCGCGGCTGCCGTCCACGATGAAATTGTTCAACGGCGAATCGCGCGGCCGCTGGGAAGGCGACACGCTGGTGGTGGATGTCACGAATCAGAACGGCCGGACCTGGCTCGACATGGCCGCGAACTTCACCACCGATGCCTTGCACGTAGTGGAACGCTATACGCGCATCGCCGACGGCACCCTGCATTACGAAGCGACGCTCGACGATCCAGCGTTGTACACGCGGCCCTGGACTATGGCGTTCAACATCCGGCGCGAAACCCGGCCGGGCTACGAGTTGCTGGAATTCGCATGCTGGGAAGGTGAGCGCGACCTGGCCCATTACACCCAAGAGGACGGCGGACCCAAGAAGGACTCCGGAGGTAAAAAATGAACCGACGATCGTTTCTTCAGTACGGAACAGCGACTGCCGGATTCTTCACGGGCGCTCTATCAAGATCGTTGGGTGCTGAACTCAAGCCGGGTGCGACCGTCGACACCTCCGCCGGCAAAATTCGCGGCCTGGTGATTGATCGGGTCAACGCGTTCAAAGGGATTCCGTATGGCGCCTCCACGGCCGGGAATCGCCGTTTTCTGCCGCCTGTCAAGCCTGAACCCTGGACCGGAATCAAAGACACTCTCGAATGGGGTCCGGAAGCTCCTCAGGTGAGTCCGCATGGCGAGATCCCCGAAGTCCGGGCCACCATCCCTGTCACGGGAATGAGCGAGGATTGCCTGCGCCTGAACGTCTGGACCAACGGTTTCGGCCGCAGCGACAAGCGTCCGGTGATGGTCTGGCAGCATGGCGGCGGATTTACCAGCGGCAACGGCAGTTACACCATTTATGACGGCGCGAATCTGGCCCGCAAGCGCGACGTGGTCATGGTCACGATTAACCACCGGCTGAATTCGTTCGGGTTTCTGCACCTGGCTGGGATCGGCGGGGCGAAGTTCGCTCAGGCATCGAATGCCGGGATGCTGGACGCCATCGCCGCGCTCCAGTGGGTCCATGAGAACATCGCGAATTTTGGCGGCGACCCGAATAACGTCACGATCTTCGGACAATCCGGCGGCGCAGGAAAGGTCAGCACGCTTCTGGCAATGCCGGGAGCCAAGGGCCTGTTCCATCGGGCGATCATCCAGAGCGGGTCGAATTTGAAAGCCGTTTCCGTGGCTGACGCCACTGCAACTGCCCAAGCCGTCATGGCCAAACTAAACGTCAAGTCCGCGGACGATCTGCAAAGAGTTCCCATGGACCAGTTGATCCAGGCGACCACATCCACTCAGGGTTTGCGGCTCGCGCCGGTGCTCGACGGCAACACGCTACCGCGCGATCCCTTTTCGCCCGACGCTCCGGAGGTGTCGGCGGATGTGCCGGTGCTGCTCGGCAGCACCGAAACCGAAGTCACGTTCTTCCCCGGCACAGGCATGGATCCTATTGACGATACAGCGCTGCTGACGCGAGTCAAACAGGCCGCGCGCGGCGACGACGCCCAGGCCAAACACCTCATTGAGCTCTACCGCAAGGGACGTCCGGGAGTTTCTAATATTGATGTCGCCTTGATCGTGGAGTCCGATATGCGCGTACGCACAGGAATCGCAACGATAGCCGAGCTGAAGGCTGCGAAGCCTGCGCCCGTATACCTCTACTACTTCACCTGGCGGTCTCCCGTGCGCGACGGCAAGCTGAAGGCATTCCATACGCTCGAGATTCCGTTCGTCACCGATAACGTGGACAATGCCACGTCGATGACCGGGATGGGCCAGGATCGCTACGGGTTGCAAGACAAGATGAGTGCGGCATGGGCCGCTTTCGCGCGCACCGGAAACCCCAACCACAAGGGTCTACCTAACTGGCCGAAGTTCAACCCGAGCCAGCGTGCCACCATGATCTTCAACAAAGAGTGCAAGGTGGTCAACGATCCAAACGGCGAGGAGCGGAAGGCTCTGGCGGCTCTCCGGCCCGCGTAGCGGTTAATTTCCGAAAGGCGTAGCGGTTAGCTTTTTGCCGTCCGGGAACTCCACCGTAAAACACTTTTGTGCGAGCGTAGCCGGGTCCTTGGCGCGCGCGCCCGTGCAACTGATTTTGTCACCGGCTTTCAGGCTCTCTTTCGTCCATCCATAGCGGCGCAGCAGGTTCAGCGCCTCGATCTCCAGGCGCCAGTGCTCGCCGTTTACATCCAGATCGATATAGGAGTGTGGATTCGCCCAATAGAACTTCGTCACGACGCCCGTAATGGTGAACGGGCGCGTCATATCGAAGGCAGCGGTCGAATGGTGCGCCAATAAGGGAGCCGCGAGCAATAGCAATGTGATCGGCGCTCGCATGCCGACTATTCTAACGGGAGCTGGATCATGGTCTGCTTGTGAAACAGGCAGCCGCCGTTGCCGATGATGACAAGACTCAAGAGACCGCAGGGAGGGCCGCCATGCCCGGTGACTAATCCCAGCTCACGAACGTTCGGGGGCAGGTCAAAACTGCGCTTGGCCGCGATCGATTCGCCGGGTTGCAATCGAACGTCCAGGGGCGTTTCCGCGGGATCGGGCGCAGGGTCATAATGTTTGTCGTTCTCGTCGCGCACGTAGATCCAGGCGCCATTGGCTCGCTGGGCCACGCGCCGCGCCCGGCTCGAAATCGACATATTCACGATGTAATTCGTATCCGTGCGTTTGGCGTTCTCCACGGTGAGGCACCAGTCGTCGAAACACCACGGCTCTCCGGCGGCGATAACCCGCTGCGGAGCAAGAAATGCGACCGCCACGGAGATTCCGAGGTACACAGCCGCACATATCAGCCACACGCGCAGGATTGAGAAGGCTCGACGCAGGCGCCCCCGGACGGCCGCATAGGCTGCCGCGGCCAGAGTGATGAAAGAAACCAGGAAGGCCGCCAGAAACAGCAGATCGAAGATTGTCATCGATACTCTGTACTATAGAGTACTTTTCATTGCCTGGCAAATAGCGCTTTAACCCTGTAAATCGGCATGCAGCACGTTGCATGCCGGAGCGACGTTCACTATACTTGATGATTGCGCGCACGCGTGGCACGTGGTGCGGGCATACCTCATGAGGAGGAGTTCCATGCAGACTTCCCGTTCCAGAATCACGAGCGCCCTGGTATCCGTCGCGCTCCTGTGCCTCATCGCCCTACTCACAACCTTCTCGACCAACGCCCAGCAGACCAAAGGGAAAGGTCAGGATAAAGCCGCGAAGGCCAATTCCCGCATCAGTTATCCCGGCTACATCGGTGGCGTCGTTCAAGGTGAAAAGGGTCCCGAAGCCGGAGTATGGGTCATCGCCGAGACCAAAGATCTTCAGACCGGCATGATCAAGACGGTCGTTACTGACGATCAGGGCCGGTTCGTGCTACCCGATTTGCCGGCGGTGAATTATAAGGTTTGGTCCAGGGGTTATGGAATCGTGGATTCAACTCCGATCGAGATGAAACCCACCACCACTCAGGTGACTATCAAAGTTGCTACCGCAAAGACTCCTCAGGAAGCCGCGAAGGTTTACCCCGGCGATTACTGGCTGTCGCTGCTGGCTCCGCCGCCTCCGAGCGCGTTCCCCCAAACCGCTCAGGCCGCCGCGAGGATGGTCGATCAGGACCACTGGATCGATCAACTGAAGAAGGGTTGCAACTTCTGCCACCAGCTCGGAAATCCGTTGACGCGCGACGTTCAGCACGTGTTCGCGGCCAAGCCTGACCTGGCTAAGACCCATGCTGACGCCTGGGAGTGGCGCTTGGGCGTCGGCGTGCGCGGAACGAACATGTACGGCACCATGAGCGGAATGGGCAAAGACGTGACCTTGAAGGCCCTTGCGGACTGGACCGAAGCCATTGAAAAGGGCGCCGTTCCCCCGGTGCCTCCACGTCCTACCGGGATCGAGCGCAACATTGTCTCCACCCAATGGGATGTAGGCGACGATCATTCCTTCATGCACGATGAGATCTCTACCGATAAGAATCACCCGGATGTGAACGGCAGTGGTCCTGTCTACGCCGTCAACGCTGGACATGGAGCACTGGTCATTTTGGACCAGGCCGATAATAACCAGTATTCAATCGATATTCCGACCCGCGATTCCAAGGACAAAGTTCCTTCGCGCTTTCCGGCGCCGAATCGCCCGTCTTTTTTCTGGGGCAACGAACATCTATGGGCCAATCCTCCCTACAATCCTGCGGATCCTCACAATCCGATGATGGACAGCAAGGGCCGTGTATGGCTGACCTCGAAGATTCGCGGGAATCAGGAGCCAGCTTGGTGCAGCGATCCGAGCAACAAATACGCCGAGTGGTTCCCGCGGCGCAATAGCGCCCGGCAGGCCTCGGTCTACGATCCGAAGACCAAGAAATTCAGCTTAATCGAAACTTGCTATGCCACGCACCATGTGGTGATCGATAACGATCCGGATGAGACCGTTTACTTCAACGAGCTGAGCGGTCCTGTTTTCGGATGGATCGATTCCAAAGTTTACGATCAGACGATGGCCGCTACGAACGACGAGAGCAAAGCCGAACAGGCCGCTGTCGGCTGGTGTGAACAGACCGTGGACACCAACGGTGACGGAAAGATCACCAGACCCTGGAACGTCATCGGACGCGGCGCCGATCTTGCTGCTCTATACGGAACCGATACGGCCGGTGCAGCCCCCGCAGCCGGACGAGCCGGCAAGGACGGCAAGGGCAAAGGCGCGGCGGCCCCATTTGATCCGAAACTCGACAGTCTTGTCAGTTTCTCGCTGTACTCGGTGATGCCGAGTCCAGTGGATGACTCTGTCTGGGGCGTCGCGGAAGATTTCCCCGGCTACCTGATCCGGTTGCAGCGGGGCGACAATCCGCCCGTCACCTGCAAGACCCAGGTCTTCAAGGTGCCCTCGCCGGGCTATGATCCTCGTGGAATCGACGTCGACAGCAAGGGTGTGGTGTGGACCGGCCTGGCGGCAACCAGTCACCTGGCCGCCTTCGATGTCCGGAAGTGCAAGAACTTGACTGGAGCCATGCACGTCGATGGCAGCGACTGTCCGGAAGGCTGGACGTTATATCAAACGAACGGCCCCAAGCTGAAGGGCACCAATGTTCCGGCTGACTTCCATTACTTCAATTGGACGGATTCCCACAACATCATGCAGATGGGGCAAGATACTCCGTTTTTGACGGGATCAAACTCCGACTCGCTGATCGGGCTGGATCCGGCAACCAGGAAGTGGACCTATTTCCGCATCCCCTATCCGCTCGGCTTCTACGCGCGCGGAATGGACGGACGCATCGATGACGCCAATGCCGGGTGGAAAGGCCGTGCCCTGTACTCCAATTACGGCACGCACTTCGTCTGGCATATCGAGGGTGGAAAGGGAACCAAGGGCAAGGTGGTGAAGTTCCAGATCCGGCCCAATCCGCTGGCTCGATAATTAAAAAGGTGGAGCGGGCTGAAGCCCGCTCTATAACTTATTCCGAAACGCAGCGGAAGCCGATGTTGTAATCGATATCGGTTGTCTCGAAGTGCCTGCGATATGACGCGCGGATCAGATCCGGGTCGTCCCACCACCCGCCGCCGCGCAGCTCCTTGTATTCCGCGGTGCTCGGTCCTGTGGGGTTAATGTTTTCCTGGTTGAGCTGGACCCAGTAAAACGTGTGGGTCCACTCGACGACGTTGCCAAGCATGTCGTACAGCCCAAATGCATTGGGTTTCTTCTGTGCCACCGGATGCGTCGAAAACTTACTGTTGCCCCAATACCAGGCGATCTCGTCCAGGTTGCCGTAGCGGCTCCCAGTGGTTCCCGCGCGCGCGGCATACTCCCATTCGGCTGCCGATGGAAGTCGTCCTCGGATCTCGGTGCAATACGCGTCGGCCTCATCCCAACTGACATATTCTACTGGCAGATCGGATCCCTGAAAGATGCTGGGATTGTATCCCATGACCTTTTCAAAAGCGGCTTGCGTAACCTCGGTTCGGCTCAACCAGAATCCCCTGGTAAGGGTCACCTTGCGGGGGGGATATTCGTCCCCGTAACACTCGTCGTCTCCCGGTGAGCATCCGGTGGTAACCGTTCCCGGAGGAATCCACAGGTAACGGAGGCCGTCCTTCGGGTTTGTTTTCGAATCGCCCAGTTTCGGCGAGGCGGTTTTCCCGACGCTCGCCTGAAAAGCCGCGATACCGGGTGGTGTCATGGCGGCGATGCAAGCCAGGACTAAGTTGATCGTACGATGGATGCGCACGTGCCTCCCAAAGTTGCCAATTTACCACATGTGCGCGGAAATCCTACAAAAACGATTGGCGTCGGCTAGCGGCCCCGGGCTGCGGTGGCGCTGGCCGCCACTGCTCCCGAACTCGTGCCTGACGAGACGCCTACAGCTCCCGTGCTCGCGTTAGAAGACGGGGCAATCGATCCCGCCCGGGAGGACGAGGAAACGCCCTGCCAGGAAGAATTGCTGGCAGAGTTGTTTCCTTGATAACCGTAGTTGGGGGCTGGCTGGAACACAATCCAGACCGACGCGGGACTGTACCAGGAGAATCCAAACGGGCTATAGAGGTGCCCCGAGCGGGGAAGAAACGTGTACATGCCCATCCAGGGGTCCCAGGCCCACAGGCTGTTGCTGAAGCCATTGGAATTGGTGCCGTGGGCGGCCGAGATATTGGCCAGGGCCAGCCGGTAATTGCGTTGCTGGCTCCAGGCGTACAACTCGCCTTTCGCTTTACCCTTGTTGAATTTATCGGGCGTCAGCGAGGATCCCACCAATAGGGTGCGTCCGCCTTTAAGCTCGGTGGAATTGGAAGCGTCCGACACTTGAGCTTTTCCGTCGAAGGTGCGAACCTGACCCGCATCAGCATTGAAGTGGTAAAGACCGGTTTTGAGCAGCAAAGTCTCGGAATCGGCCATTTTCACCGCAATCCGATTGTCTTTAAGGATTTCGTCCGCTTCTACCAGCGCCGATCCGCTGAGGATTTCCACCTGCGTGTCGGTCAGTTTGTTCGAAATCATCCGGAAAGACGTGTTTCGGTCCAGGCGCAGAAAGACGCCCGGGGTCAGGAGGATTTCGGCGTGCCCCGCCTGCGTGGAAAAAATCTGGCCGACCTTAACTTCAGGGAAAATCGCGCCGTCAAGCTTCACCGGCTGGCCCGCGAGCTGTACGCCGCCTTCGACGTAGTTCACCATCCCGGATCGGGCGGAAATTACGGCCTGCGCCCAGATAGCGGGGACAGCGATGAGGGAAATCAGGACAACGGCCGTGCGCATAGGTTAGATCCCCTTAGCTTCAATTAACTGCCCTTTTCGGACGCGTGTCAAGCGCCGGACGTTGCAGAATAGTCTAGCGATTCGGAAACCGGCGCAAGGTTCCAGGGATCTGGACGGCCGGCTTTTCCCGAATCCGATTGCGTAGCAGGCCGGTATCGGTCGGTGCCTGATTCACTGAGCTACTGGCCCCGATCGGGATCTGGGCTTCGGTCGTGTACGAATCGGGAAGGGAAATATCGATGTATACATTACCTGGGGCGATATCGGACGGTATAGTGACCGTAATTGCGTACACGCCGATCAGCGTCGGCGAGAGACCCCCAAATCCCACCGTCGCCTGCTCGCCATCGACCACCACGATGGGCGTGTTCACGGCGTAGCTTAGCGGACTCGATGGTGCCGGCGTGCCATCGGCGACCGGCGGATCCACGTCGCCCAGACCGTTGACATACATCAGTATCGTTTCGCCGGGACGGGCCGGGTTCTGCGCGGTGACGGTCGCGTAGGAATTGTCCTGGACGTGTTGTGCGATCGCGAAGCCGACGCCGCCAGCGGGAGTGGTGTAAACCCCCGGCGTGCCGTCTTTCACGCGAACCGTCCTTATGTCCGATTTGACATTATTGTTGACTACCTGGATCGAAGCGACGGTTCCCGTGGTGGCAAAGGGTACGATCGCAGACACGAAACCAGGACTCACGTAATAGATTGGCGCCTGCCGGCCGTTGATCAGCACCTGCACGCCTCCCAGAGTGAAGGGCATCTTGTCATTTTGGACCGTTGTGGAGGAAAGACCGGTCCCATACAGAGCGATGAATCCGCCGCGGGAAACCCCCACCGTGAACGGCGCAGAGCTCGCGGCGTTGGCGACACCGGTGGGATTCAGATACACGCCCGAGCCGCTGAAATCGGGTGCTCTCACCGCGACGTTGATTCCCAGGCGAGATCCGTTGCCGTAACCGATCCGAATCGCGCCACCGGCGCCCACCACATTATGAATACCGAGGAAGTCATCATGTGTGCCATCCGCGGCCACCGAAAAGAGATCCGAATACGTATAGTCGAACGGCAGATAATCGATGGTCGAATCAAAGCCGGTGAGGACCCGCTGATGTCCGACTATGGTTCCGGAGCCGGCACTAAAGGCGCCGTAGTAAGTGGCAAGGGTCGGGAAGCCTCCGGATGGAGTCATGTCGGCGCCCGCCTGATAGTACAGGCCTTTGAGCGCATCCGCCGGGACACTTCCGCCGTAGGCGCGCACGCCGACGATCATGTCCCATCCGGTAGCGGATCCGCCGAAGAAGAAGTTGCCGTTGGCGGCGAGATAGCACAAGGCATCTCCCGCGATTAGCGTTTGCGTGACCAGCGATCCGCCGAAGCTGAGCGTCAACGCTCCGCTCGCGAAGGAATAGGTCGCGTTGTTCACAGTCTGGGTGACGGCTGTTGTGCCAGTTCCCACCAATCCGTTCAGGTTCACTGTGCCGAGGCTGCCTTGGCCGTTCGGGTTCAAGGGAAACAGCATGTCCCGAGCCTGGGACACGTTCGTGCTGGGATAATTCACGGCCGCTGCCCAGTAGTTCCCGTTGAAGCTGGCATTTGTGGGCGCGGAAGCAGGCGCCTGCGCGGCGACGAACATGTTGTTGATCCGGTCATCAGTGCTGCTGCCGATAAAAATGCCTTGCGAAACGATACCCCATACCGTGCTGTTCGCGTTGCCGGAGCTGGGCCGAATGGGATCGTCCAGGTAGCCCATGCCGCTCGCGGAAATCCGGTACGCGCCTGTGGTCGAGAAACTTTGTGGCGATGTGTTGTTCGAATCCATGACCCTGGAAGTCAGCGTATAGCCGCCGTTTCCATCGAACACGATGGTGCCGTAGATCGCGACACGATGGAGGTCGGCGTTATACCGCCACATCACCTCGCGGAAGTTATAGGTGCCGCTCAGCATGCCATTTCCGCTGGAATCCCACGCGAAATTGTCGGCTGCCAGCGCGAGGTGGCTCGTGACCGCGATCAGGAGCGTGAGTAATGCCAATCGTGCGATTTTCACAGTTGTCACCGTGTTTTGGACGCAACCCGGGGAAGGCAGGTTAACGGGGAATTTCGGACGCCCGGCGTGGGGGACATGAGGTCGTCCGATTGTACCGCTACGCCGTTTGTTTAGGTCTCGCCTTTCAGGTGTTCCACGCCGCCAATAGAGTAATACCGCGCGACGATGGGATTGGCAGGCTCAATGAGCTTCCAGACCTGCTGTTTTTTGAGCTCGCTAGGAGCATGCACAGCCAAATATCCCGCACCTCGGGAGGCCAGCTTGAAATCGTGGTCCGCGTAGACCTCTTCGGTCTCGAATTCCCTGGAGAGCTGCTGCATCACGAGAGCGCCCAAGCCGACGTGCCGGGCATGCTCTTTCACCAGGTTTACGACGTCCTCTCCGGGAACCGCGATGACCTCGCTTTCAGGGAAGCCGGCAGCGAGCAAGTTCCGTTCGGCCTTGTGGGCGACCCCATAGTCCGGGAACAGCGCGACCAGGTGATCACGCGGGGCGAAGATCCCCATCTGCGTCTCAGAACCCTTGAAAAATTCGGCGAGCACACTCACGGCGACCTCCATACCGTTGGATGGCGCCTCGCCGGATCTGTTACCAACCGGAATAAGATGTGCCTTGGGCACGACATGATATCCTCAACGTTGCGCGAAGAAACATCGTGCCAAAACCACCAAAATTCAAGGAGACAGCCAGAAGATGAAGTTGAGTACCGACCGCATTCTCACGACCCATGTCGGCAGCCTGCCGCGCCCGCAGGATGTGGTCGATCTGATCTTCGCGCAGGATCGCGGCGAGCCCATCGATCAAGCCAAATTCGACGCCACCGTTCAGCGTGCCGTGGAGGATGTGATCCGCAAACAACTTGAGGCGGGCATCGATATTCCCAGCGACGGCGAGCAGAGTAAGATCAGCTATGCCACCTACATCCGGCACCGGCTGACGGGGTTCGAGGGCGATTCGCAGCGGCCGACCCCTCAGGATCTGGACGATTTTCCGGACTATCGCGACAAGCTGGTGAAGGAAGGCCACTCGGCGACCTATAAACGCCCGGTCTGCAAGGCTGAAATCAAAGTAAAGTCGCTCGAGCCGGTTAAAGAAGATATCGCCCGGATGAAAACGGCGCTGGCTAAGGCGAATGTCACCGAGGGATTCATGAACTCGGTGTCGCCGGGTACGGTGGCCGTGTTCCAGCCCAATGAATACTACCCGACACATGATGCCTACATGGCGGCAGTGTCGGAGGGGATGCGCGCGGAGTACGAGGAGATCGTCAAATCGGGACTGCTGCTGCAGCTCGATTGCCCGGATCTGGCGATGGGACGGCACACGCGCTTCAAGAATCTGGACGAGGCGGGCTTCCTCCGGAATGCCGAGATCCAGGTGGAGGCGTTGAATCACGCGCTGGCGAACGTTCCCGCCGATCGCGTGCGCATGCATGTCTGCTGGGGAAATTACGAAGGCCCGCACACGCACGATATCGCGCTGACCAAAATGCTCCCGATCATCATGAAAGCCAAACCCATGGCGTTTCTGCTGGAGGGCGCGAATCCACGGCACGCGCACGAATGGGAAGTGTGGAAGACGCACAAGCTTCCTGCTGATAAGGTGCTGGTGCCGGGCGTGGTAGAAACCACCAGCAACTTCGTCGAGCATCCGGAAGTGGTGGCGCAGCGCATTCTGCGCTACGCCGAGGTTATCGGACGGGAACGTATCCTCGCGGGCAGCGATTGCGGGTTCGGGACCTTCGCCGGTTTCGGACCGGTGCATCCGTCGGTCGGCTGGATGAAGCTGAAGTCGCTGGCTGAGGGCGCGGCGATCGCGAGCAAGAAGTTGTGGGGTAAGGCGGGTTCTGCGAATTAGGGGCTGAACAAGTGTCGAGATGAGTCTCGACACGGCACGCAAGAGTGCGTGCGCCACGCAAATTCCGACAGGTCGCGAATTGCATATAATGCGATGCTGGAGTGGATTGAATGAGCAAACTTGCTGCGTTGATGCTGCTGAGCCTGCCGGTATTCGCGCAAGTCGATTTTTCGGGCGAATGGGCGCCACTCTATCACGAGAACGGACCCGAGCGCCTTCCCGGTCCCGAGCTGGGCGATTACACCGAGCTTCCGATCAACGACGCGGCCCGCTTGCGCGCGGATAGCTGGGATGCCGACCGGATATCGGTGGTCGAGCAGTATCAGTGCCGGCCGCACGGATCGGATTACGCGCTGCGGGGCTTGGGTAATATGCGAGTCTCGCGAGACATCGATCCGGCGACGCAGCGGCTCATGGCGTTCCATACCCACATGCTGGCGTGGGACAGCGACAGGACCATCTACATGGATGGCCGGGCGCATCCTCCGGAGTACGCGAATCACACCTGGCAGGGATTTTCGACGGCCGTGTGGGAAGGCAACATGCTGACCGTCACCACCACGCACCTGAAGGAGAACTACCTCCGGCGCAACGGCGTGCCGCGCAGCGATCAGGCCACTGCGACCGAACATTGGATGCGCCACGGGGATTATCTGACGGTGGTGACCGTGATCGACGATCCGGTATTTCTGACGGAGCCGCTGGTGCGCAGCGATAACTGGTATCTCGATCCCGGCCAGCACATCGGCGTCTTCGGCTGCGAGCATGCTCCGGAGCTTCCCAAACCGGAAGGCGTCGTACCGCATCATTTGCCGGGTACGAATCCGTATCTCCGCGAGGTCTCGGAATGGTACGGATTACCGTATGAGGCCACCCGCGGCGGCGCCGAGACACTCTATCCCGAATACCGGTTGAAGCTGAACGGCTACAAAGCTCCGCCCAAGTGCGATCGCTACTGCACTTGTACGACACTGTTCGACTGCCAATTGCGATGAAATTACTGACGTTTGCGATTTTGCTGTGCGGAAGCGCCTGGGCCCAGGAAGTGCAGGTATTCCCGGTGCAGGGGAACGTCTCGATGCTGGTGGGACCGGGTGGCAACGTTACGGTCCAGACGGGTAAAGAAGGAATCGTGGTGGTGGATACCCAGACGGCGGCAGCCGCGCCGCAGGTGATGGCCGCGATTCGAAAGCTCTCCGACACGCCGATAATCTGGGTGATCAATACCAGTCTGGATGCGGATCACATCAGCGGAAACGAAGCCTTGCTCCGGCTGGGCGGATCCACCGAAGCGAGTCTGCGCGCGCGCGTGATCGCTCATGAGAACGTGCTGAATCGCCTGGTGGCCTCGGGATCGGGACAGGCCAGGGTCTCAGACGCCGCCAGCATAAACGATACGTATTTCAAATCGCCCAAGGATTTCCTGTTCAATGGCGAGCCGGTGATGATCTATCACATGCCTGCCGCGCACACGGATGGCGACAGCATCGTGCTATTTCGCAGGTCGGATGTGATCAGCAGCGGCGATATCTTCACGCCGGACCGCTATCCGGTGATCGATCTCCCAAACGGCGGCAGCGTGCAAGGGCTGATCGACGCGCTGAACCGGATCCTCGAGATGGCGGTGGCGGGGAAATATCAGGAAGGCGGCACGTTCGTGATCCCGGGCCACGGACGCCTGTGCGACGAAGCTGATGTGGTGGAGTTCCGCGATATGGTCACCATCATTCGCGATCGGGTGCAGGACATGATCAAGAAAGGCATGACGCTCGATCAGGTGAAGGCCGCCAAGCCCAGCCGGGATTACGACACGCAATACCGGGGAACGCCGGACGTGTTCGTCGAGGCGATTTATAAGAGCCTCAGCGCGAGGAAGCCGTGATGAAATATCTACTGGCATGGGTCGCGGTAGCGACTGCATATGCCCAGCTCGGGCCTGCACCAGCCAAACCCAAGCCTCCGCGCAATGCGAAGGAAGCCGCTCCGGTGGATTTCACGGGCTACTGGGTATCGGTGGTCACCGAAGACTGGCGCTGGCGGATGGTCACGCCGGCCAAGGGCGATTTCGCGAGCATCCCGTTGAACCCCGAAGGCCGCAAAATGGGCAACGCCTGGGATCCGGCGAAGGATGAAGCTGCGGGCGAGCAGTGCCGGGCGTATGGGGCCCCTGCCGTGATGCGAATTCCCGGGAGGCTGCATATCACCTGGGCGGACGATAACACGCTCCAGATCGATGCGGACCAGGGCACCCAGACACGTCTGTTGCATTTCGGCGGCAGGGCTCCGCAGGGGGGAGCGGCGTCCTGGCAGGGCTATTCGGTGGCCCAGTGGGAGCCGCCTGTGCGCGGTTTGGGATCGCCGCAGCAGGGACTGGGGGCGACGCGTGAAGGGGCGCGGGGCCGATCGCTCGAAGTGGTCACCACCGGGCTTCGGCCGGGGTATTTGCGGAAAAACGGCCCGCCCTATAGCGGGGGCGCCATTTTAAAGGAGTATTTCGATCTTTCCATCGAGCGCAACGGGGATCCATGGTTCGTGGTGACGACGATTGTGGAGGATCCACAGTATCTTAGCGAGCCTTTTGTCGCCAGCACGAACTTCAAGAAACAGCGGGACGCGGCGGGCTGGAGTCCGGGCCCCTGTTCGGCGCGTTGAGGGCCCTACTGGAAGTACTTACATTTGTTGCCAACACAACGTCCAGTGCGGTATCGTAGCCAAAAGACCGTTCCCGTTCTCGGAACGGCCGTCTTTCTTACCCAAATGGAGGGGTTTCCGGGATGTTGACCTCGTTGTCTGCCTTGAGTAGGCGCGTTAAGCCGCTGTTTCTGTTGGTCTTGCTGGCTCTTGCCGGCGCACCGCTAATGGCCCAAGGCGAAGCGGAGCTCAAGCTCCCGGACCTGAGTACCGCCTTCTTTCAGGGCATCAACGGGCGAACGCTGCTGATGGCAGGCCTGGGCGTCAGCGTGCTCGGGCTGGTCTTCGGACTCATGATGTACAAGCACCTGCGTAATCTGCCGGTGCACGAGTCGATGCTCGAAATCTCCGAGCTGATCTACGAAACTTGCAAAACGTACCTGCTGACGCAAGGCAAGTTTCTGATGATCCTGGAGATATTCATCGGCGCGGTCATCGTTTTGTACTTCGGCTTCCTGAGCAATCTTCCAACGTTTCAGGTTGCGATCATCCTGGCGTTTAGTGTTGTGGGAATTTTGGGCAGCTATGGCGTGGCTTGGTTTGGCATCCGGGTAAACACCTTCGCGAACTCGCGCACTGCGTTCGCCAGCCTGCGCGGCAAACCCTTCCCCTGCTACGCGATCCCGCTCAAGGCCGGCATGAGCATTGGCATGATGCTGATCAGCGTGGAACTGTTCATCATGCTGTGCATCCTGCTGTTCATTCCGGGCGAGTACGCAGGACCCTGTTTCATTGGGTTCGCCATCGGCGAGTCGCTGGGCGCCGCGGCGTTACGCGTGGCGGGCGGCATCTTCACGAAGATCGCCGACATCGGCGCGGACTTGATGAAGATCGTGTTCAAGATCAAGGAAGACGACGCGCGCAACCCTGGCGTGATCGCGGATTGCACGGGCGATAACGCGGGCGATTCGGTGGGTCCCTCGGCCGACGGTTTCGAAACCTACGGCGTCACCGGCGTCGCGCTGATCAACTTCATCATCCTGGCCGTCAACAACGACGTGATCAAAGTCGAGCTGCTGGTCTGGATTTTCGCCATGCGCGTCATGATGATTATCGCGAGCGCGCTGTCCTACTTCATCAATGAAGCCGTGGCCAAGGCCAAGTATCAGAATGTCGACAAAATGAACTACGAAGCGCCGCTGACGTCGCTGGTGTGGCTGACGTCGTTTATCTCCATCGGCGCAACTTATGCTCTGTCGTACGTGATGATTCCGGATCTGGGCGGCGATCCCTCCATGTGGTGGAAGCTTTCGACCATCATCACTTGCGGCACGCTGGCAGGCGCAATTATTCCAGAGCTGGTGAAGGTGTTCACCTCGGTGGATTCGTCGCACGTCAAAGAGGTGGTAACGTCCTCGCGTGAAGGCGGGGCGTCTCTAAACATTCTGTCTGGTCTGGTGGCCGGTAACTTCAGCGCGTTCTGGCTGGGGATGGCCATGATGGCGCTAATGGCCATCGCCTACGGGGTGAGCGGCCTGGGCGTGGGGGCGCTGATGCTCGCTCCCGCGGTCTTCGCGTTCGGCTTGGTGGCGTTCGGATTCCTGGGCATGGGCCCGGTTACGATTGCGGTCGATTCTTACGGCCCCGTGACTGACAACGCCCAGTCGGTGTACGAACTGAGCACGATCGAAGCGATCCCCAATATCAAGAGCGACCTCAAGAAGAAGTACGGCTTCGACGTGGATTTCGAGAAAGCCAAGCATCACCTGGAAGAAAACGACGGCGCGGGCAACACCTTCAAGGCCACCGCGAAACCGGTGCTGATCGGCACGGCCGTGGTAGGTTCCACCACCATGATCTTCTCGATCATCATTCTGTTGACCGATCACTTGCAGCCGGCACTGCTAGCCAACCTGTCGATCCTGTACGCGCCGTTCCTGCTGGGCCTGCTTACCGGTGGCGCGGTGATCTATTGGTTCACCGGCGCGTCCATGCAGGCCGTAACTACCGGCGCTTACCGCGCGGTCGAGTTCATCAAGGCCAACATCAAGCTGGAGGGCGTCACCAAGGCCTCGGTCGAAGATTCCAAGAAGGTGGTTGAGATCTGCACGAAATACGCGCAGAAGGGCATGTTCAACATCTTCCTGACAGTGTTCTTCGCCACGCTGGCGTTTGCGTTCGTCGAGCCGTACTACTTCATCGGTTACCTGATTTCGATCGCACTATTCGGGTTGTACCAGGCGATCTTTATGGCCAATGCGGGCGGCGCCTGGGACAACGCTAAGAAGATCGTCGAAGTGGAACTGAAGGCGAAAGGCACGCCGCTGCACGATGCCACGGTAGTTGGTGATACCGTGGGCGATCCTTTCAAGGACACTTCTTCGGTGGCGCTGAATCCGATCATCAAATTCACGACGCTGTTCGGATTGCTGGCGGTGGAACTGGCTGTCTCGTGGACCAAGACGCGGGGCGCGAACTTTACCACCGCGCTTGCTGCCGTCTTTCTGGCGGTGGCGCTATTCTTCGTATGGCGCTCCTTCTACGGAATGCGTATCGAAGGCAGCAAGGGGTAAGCTGAAGTCGTGCGTGCGCTTGCCGCGATTGTACTGTGTATGACGCTTTCGGCGGCTACTATCCCTGATCTAGCGGAGTTGAATCGCATGATCGCGCGGTTCGCTCCGGTGGAGCTGCACGCGGATGCGTCCAAGCTGTCGGCCGGCGATCAAAAGGCGCTGCCGAAGCTGCTGGACGCCGCGCGTGTGATCGACGACATTTTCCTGACCCAGGTATGGAGTGGCAACCCTGCGCTGCGGCGGAAGCTGGTACAGGATAAATCGGAAGTGGGGAAAGCCCGGCTGCATTATTTCGACCTGAACAAGGGGCCTTGGTCGGAGCTGGATGACCACGTTGCGTTTCTGCCGGATGTTCCTCCGAAGAAGCTGCCGGGGGCGAATTTCTATCCGGAGGACATGACCAAGGCGGAGTTCGAGATGTGGGCCGATGACGCGGCTCGCGGATTCTTTACGGTGATCCGGCGGGATGCGGACAAGAAGTTAAGAACAGTCCCGTACAGCATCGAGTACAAGAGTGATCTAAGCCGGGCGGCGAAGCTGCTGGAGGAAGCGGCTGCGCTCACACCCAATAAATCCTTGCAAGAGTTCTTACGCCTGCGGGCGAAAGCTTTCTCGAGCAATGACTATTACGACAGCGACGTCGCCTGGATGAAGCTCGACGCACCCATCGATATCACCATCGGGCCGTATGAGACCTACATGGACGAGATCTTCGGATACAAGGCGGCGTTTGAGGCCTACGTCACGCTGCGTGACGACGAGGAAACCGCCAAGCTCAAGATGTTCGCCGATCATCTACAGGAGATCGAGAACAATCTTCCCTTGGACCCGAAGTATCGCAACCCGCAAATAGGAGCGCTGGCACCGATCCGCGTGGTGAATCAGGTACTAGCTGCGGGCGATGGCGCGCATGGGGTCCGCACTGCGGCGTTCAATCTTCCCAACGACGAACGCATCGTCCAGAAGATGGGATCGAAGCGCGTGATGCTCAAGAATGTCCAGGAGGCGAAGTTTTCAAAGACTCTGGAGCCGATTGCAAAACGCGTGTTAGGCTCCGCCGACCAGCGCGACTTGAATTTCAATGCGTTCTTCACGCATATCCTGGCGCACGAAATGACGCATGGAATCGGCCCACAGAATAACGTGCGCCAGTCGCTCAAAGAGCTGCATTCGGCGATCGAAGAAGCCAAAGCCGATGCCACAGGGCTGTTCATGATGCAGTATCTGTTCGATCACAAGCTGCTGCCGGCCGCGGAGAAGTCTCTCTACACCACGTTTCTGGCGTCATCCTTCCGCACGCTGCGCTTCGGAATCCACGAGGCCCACGGCAAAGGCATGGCATTGCAATTTAACTACCTGATGGACAAGGGCGCGTTTGTGGCGCGGCCGGACGGGACGTTTGCAGTGGACTTCGCCAAAATCCAGCCCGCTGTACGCGACTTAGTGCACGATCTGTTGACTATCGAGGCTACAGGCGATTACGCCGGCGCCAAGAAGATGCTGGACCAACTGAGCGTGGTGCGCCCGCCGGTACAGCAGGCACTCGGGAAGCTCACGGATATTCCTACCGACATCGAACCCGTGACAACCTCTCGCTAGTGCACGCAGTCGTGCGTGGCGCGTCGCGACGCTCGGCGTTCACGCTTTTGTCCGGGATCGGAGCAGGTGTCGAGAGGAGTCTCGACACGGCACGCACGAGTGCGTGCGCCACGCTTGGCGTTAAGCCGCTTTGGCGATCGGCTCTTCTTTCACTCGCGCCAGGCCAAAGCGCTCCAGAGTCCAGATCACAGGCCAGGCCGGATCGATCTCGCGCGCCCTAAGAGCAAACTTGGCTGACGAAGGATACTCGTGATGGTTGTTGTGCAGTCCTTCCCCGCCGGTGAGCAGGGCGATGAGCTGATGATTCGTCGCCAGGTTATCGTAATTGCGGTACCCGATCATGTGGCAGATGCTGTTGATGGACGCGTTCAGCAGGATGTAGGCCACCACGTGGAAGCCCCACATCGCCAGGCCCCAAGCCCACCCGAACATCAACATAAAGACTCCCAAACCTAAATATGCGCCGTAACCGTGCTT
The DNA here is from genome assembly GCA_025463005.1 of Bryobacterales bacterium. GTDB lineage: Bacteria > Acidobacteriota > Terriglobia > Bryobacterales > Bryobacteraceae > Palsa-187. The sequence continues at coordinate 25,219 of JAOAPR010000027.1, forward strand.
GAAGACGGGAAGCCGGTCAATCAGGTCGGGCCGGTGGTCCGGGGTATATTTACGAATCGTCGCCTGGTTCCTGATTTCCGTGCGGTACAAGAAGAAGTTGCCGAAAAATACGTGCCACAGGCCCAGCAGATAGGGGCTGTGCGGATCTCCTTCGCGATCGGAAAAATGATGGTGTTTGCGGTGCACCGCGACCCATTGGCGCGGCACGATGCCCGTGAACAGGCTCAATTGCAAGTGCATCAGGTTCGCCACGATCGGGTTCAGCTCGATGCCGCGGTGGCACATCGCCCGGTGCAGATAAATCGTCGTGAGGAATACCGACACCTGCAAGATGCCGATCGTAATTAGGAACATCGACAGGACGCTCATTGGTTGGGTTTTTTAATGCTAACAGTTCTTGACTACTTGAGAACCGTAACCTTGATGGGAGGCGTGTGCTCGCAAGCAACGGTTTCGGTGACTCCCGAGGCAATCTCGCCGCAGGCGTTGTTGACTGCGGCCTGATGCGCGAACTCCTCAGTAGTGGCTGATGCTGTTTTGCAGTTGGTGCGGCCATTGAACTGTATACACACTTCCACGCGATGCTTCGCCAGAGTCATGGTGGAGTATACGATTACGCCCAAGACCAGCAGCACAAAGATGACACCCGCGACGACGGGTTTTCTCATGCTGATTCCGTGAAGAGCGCGCCCATGCGCCGGAATTTTTCGTAGCGGTCGTCGATGAGCTTCTTAGGATCCTGCCCGCAGAGCTCGGCCAGCGCGCCACGCAGCGTTGTCCGCAGGGCTTCCGCGGCCTGCTCCGGATCGGCGTGAGCGCCAACACCCGACTCAGGGACGATGCCGTCAATGACACCGAATTCGAGCAAATCTTTCGCGGTCAGTTTCAACGCGGCCGCGGCACGGGGCGCGCGGCTGGCGTCGCGATACAGAATTGCGGCGCAGCTCTCCGGCGAAATCACGCTGTAGACGGCATTTTCGAGCATGTAGATGCGATTGCCGACGCCCATCGCGAGAGCGCCTCCGCTACCGCCTTCGCCAATCACCACGACGATCACGGGCACAGGTAACCGCGACATTTCGCGCAGGTTCTGGGCGATCGCTTCGGCTTGACCGCGCTCTTCGGCGTCAATGCCGGGGTAGGCTCCCATGGTGTCGAGAAATGTAATCACCGGGCGCGAAAACTTTGCCGCCAGCTCCATCAGGCGCAGGGCTTTCCGATAACCCTCGGGCTTGGGCATGCCGAAGTTGCGGAACAGTTTCTGCTTGGTATCGCGGCCCTTCTGCTGGCCGATGAGCATTACCGGGCGCTCGTCGAACCACGCCGGACCGGCCACGATGGCGTGGTCATCGCCATAGGCCCGATCGCCGTGAAGCTCCTCGAAATTGGTGAACAGGCGCTGGATGTAATCCAGCGTGTGAGGACGCTTGGGATGGCGCGCCAGCAGCACGCGTTCCCAGCTTGGATTCGTTTCAACAGGAGCTTTGGCTTCAGCCATGGGATTTCCTACCGGCGCTGGTTGCGGCGCACTCATTCGGTCGCAAGCACCTCCAGCGCTTCCGGTCCGCAGATACGCGCCAGCTCAGCGCAGAATTCCTTGTCCGGCCGGACTTTAGCCGGTACGTCCAGGATAACCGAGAAATCGCGTCTCTTTTCGAGACGGAGGCGAACCTCAGTGGCGCCGGGCTTACGGGCGAACAATTGGGAAAGAGCGGCAGCACGGTCGGCATCGGTCGCCCCATTCACCACAGCCCCGTTCACCGGAACCCGGATGGAGATGAGCGACGGAAGACGCAGGCGGGCGTTTTCCAGGAGCACGATGTCCTGCACGGAGATCTTGGGCGGCGCGTTTTCCTCCGGCAGCACTAGCCCCCTTACCAGCACGGCCTTGTCTTCGTTGAGCACCGGCAGGAGCCGATCGTACTGCGTGGAGAACACCATGGCTTCGAGGCTGCCTTCGCGATCCTCGATCTGCAACGCTGCCCAGAGCTTGCCGTCTTTGTTGCGCTTGCGCTGGATCCCCAGCAAAATTCCGCACAGTGCGACTTCCGTGTTCTTTGCTAAACCTTCGAGCCCGGAGGTGAAGTGCGTCGCCAGCTCCGCGACTTTGTCCGAGAATTGATCGAGCGGATGGCCGGTGATATAGAACCCGAGCATCTCCTTTTCGGCCGTCAGCTTCTCCTGGGGGGTCCAGTCGGGAACGGCGGGGAGAGGACGCGCAGCCGCGGGCTCCTGCCCCATGACGTCGGCAAACAGGCCGGACTGGCCGCTGGCACGATCCTTCCAGGCCCGCGCGCCGATCTCCATCGCGCCGTCGATCACAGCGAACAACTGCGCCCGCGCGCTGCCCAGAGAATCGAGGGCGCCGGCTTTGATGAAGCTTTCGATCATCCGCCGGTTAACGGCAGACAGATCCACGCGCTCGCAGAAATCGTAAAGCGAAGTGAAACGGCCGTTTTGGGTGCGCGCGGCCATGATCGATTCCACAGCATTCGCGCCGACGTTCTTAATGGCTCCGAGGCCGAAGCGAATCCCATCGGGGGCGGGCGTGAAAGTAAATTCCGAGGAGTTTACATCGGGAGCAAGCACCTGGATCCCCATTTCGCGGCACTCATTGATATACTTCACGACCTTTGCGGTGTTGCCAGCTTCCGAGGTCAGCAGCGCCGACATGAACTCCAGCGGATAGTGCGTTTTCAGATACGCGGTAACGAACGCCAGATAAGCATAGGCGGCGGAGTGGGCCTTCGGAAAGCCGTAGCCGGCGAACTTCTCCATCAAGTCGAAAATACGCTCAGCTTTGCGCGCCGGATGGCCGTTCGCCTTGGCGCCTTCGACAAAGCGCTCGCGCTGTTTGGCCATCTCCTCGGGCTTTTTCTTGCCCATGGCGCGTCGCAGCAGATCGGCTTCGCCGAGCGAATAACCCGCCAGGCGGTTGGCGAGGCGCGTGACCTGCTCCTGGTAAACCATCACGCCGTAGGTTTCTTCCAGGATCTCTTTCATCTCCGGCAGATCGTAAACCACTTCCTTGCGACCATGCTTGCGGTCGATGAAGTCGTCGATCATGCCCATGGGGCCGGGGCGATAAAGAGCGTTGAGGGCAACCAGGTCGCCGATGCGGTCGGGCTGATAGCGGCGCAGAATGTCGCGCATGCCCGCGGATTCAAACTGGAAAACGCCGCTGGTGTAGGCCTTGCAGAAGATCTGCTGGTAAGTTTCCTGATCGTCGAGCGGCAGTTCTTCCACCTGCAGCGTAACGCCACGATGGCGCTCGATCAATTGGAGCGCATCGGCAATGATGGTAAGAGTGGTCAGCCCCAGAAAGTCCATCTTGAGCAGGCCGAGCTTCTCCAAGCCGACCATGTCGTACTGGGTGACAATTTCGTCCTTGTTGGTCTTATAAAGCGGCACCAGCTCCCGGAGAGGCTGCGGCGCGATCACCACTCCCGCCGCATGCACGCTGGCATTTCGTGCGACGCCTTCCAGCCGCTGCGCGACATCCAATATCTCCTGGATGCGGGGCTCTTTGCGTGCCAGTTCGTCGATCTGCGGCTCCATCTTGCGCGCTTCGGCGAGCTTGATGTTGAGCGGCATAGTGGGAATCAGCTTAGTGATTCGGTCCACGTCGGCGTAGCTCACGTCCAGTACGCGGCCGACATCCTTGATGGCTGCGCGCGCGCCCAGTGTGCCGAACGTGATGATCTGGGCAACTTGTTCGCGGCCGTACTTTTCGGTGACGTACTGGATCACTTCGCCGCGCCCGCGTGTGCAGAAATCGACGTCGATGTCGGGCATTGTGACGCGTTCCGGATTGAGAAACCGCTCGAACAGCAACTCGTACTCGAGCGGATCGATGTCGGTGATATTCATCGAATAGCTCACCAGGGAACCGGCGGCCGACCCGCGGCCCGGACCGACCGGGATTTTACGGTCTTTAGCGAAGCGGATGAAATCCCAGACGATCAGGAAGTATCCGGAATACTGCATTTGCTCGATGGTGCGAATCTCGCGGTCCAGGCGTTCGGAGTATTCGGCCAAGTCGTGCTTCAGGCGGCCTTGTGCGTGTAGGGCTTCCAATCTGCCGCGGCGCTTTTCGAAACCCTGGCGCGCGACGTACTCGAAATAGGTATCCGTGGTGTGCGCTTCGGGTATGGGGAATTTCGGGAAGGGTTCGGCGATCGGGTCCAGCTTGATCTGGCAGCGCTGAGCGATGTCCCAGGTCCGGTCCAGCGCGTCGGGAACCTCGCCGAACAACTGCAGCATCTCCTCGCGCGTTTTGAGATAAAACTGCGGCTGGGTAAAGCGCATCCGGTTCGGATCCGACATGGTCTTGCCGGTCTGGATGCAGAGCAGGATTTCGTGGGCGCGGGCGTCGTCCTGGCGCAGATAGTGCGAATCGTTGGTGGCCACCAGCGGAATTCCGGTGTCGCCCGCCAGGCGGTGGATTTGCGGCAGCACTTTCTCATCCGGATCGAGGCCGTGATTTTGCAGCTCCAGGAAGAAATTCTTCTTGCCGAACAGGTCGCTGTACTCGTAGGCCAGGCGCTTGGCTTCGTCGTAGCGGTCCGCCAGCAAGGTTTCGTTGATATCGCCGCGCAGGCAGGCCGAAAGCGCGATCAAGCCTTCGGAATGGCGCGACAGCAAATCTTTGTCGATGCGCGGCTTGTAATAAAAACCATCCAGGTAGCCGGTGGAGACAAGCTGGATCAGATTGCGATAGCCGGTCTGGTTTTCGCACAGCAGCACCAGATGGTTGTAGCGATTGGTATCACTCTTGACAGCCTGCCCCTGCTGCGCGACGTACACTTCGCAGCCGATCACCGGGTGGACACCGTGCTTCTTGGCTTCGTTATAGAACTCGACCGCGCCGAACAGGTTGCCATGATCGGTCATGGCGACGGCGGGCATCTTCTGCTCCGCCACCTGGCGCATTAGCTGGGAGATCTCGCAGGCTCCATCAAGGAGCGAGTAATCCGTGTGGCAATGCAGATGAACAAAAGGCGCGGGCATGGAAGTCAATCCGATCCCGGGGGAGACTACCAGTATAGCGGGCGGAAATTAAGATCAAGATATGGACAAACTTCGCATAGCGCCCGCGACCGAGCGCGACGTTCCTCAGATTCTGGAACTGATCCGTGGCTTGGCCGAGTATGAGCGGCTGTCGCACCTCGTCGAAGCCAACGAAGATCGCCTGCGCCGGACGCTTTTTGGCGACCGTCCCGCTGCGGAGGTCCTGCTGGCTTACGATGGCGACGAGTGTGTCGCCTTCGCGGTATTCTTTACGAACTACTCGACCTTTCTAGCCAAACCAGGCCTGTACCTGGAAGACCTCTTCGTCAAGCCCCACGCCCGGCGCAAGGGGATAGGTCTGAAGATCCTGAAGCGGCTGGCGGCGATTGCACGCGAGCGCGATTACGGGCGGCTGGAATGGAGCGTGCTCGATTGGAATGAACCCGCCATCCACTTCTACAAGAAACTCGGGGCTGTACCGATGGATGACTGGACGCTGTTCCGGCTGACGGGTGAGGCTCTGGTGAACTTCGGCTAGTCTCCGCCCTTACCTTTGCCTTTACTGTTCCCCTTGCCTTGGCCGTCTCCGTCATCGGTACCGTCATTGGAACCGCCGCCTGGGCGTAACTGGCCGCGAGCTTCTCCGCCCGGGGATTGCACCGTGTGAATATTCACGTAGGTGTTGCCGTCGCGGATCGCCTCGAGTATCTTTGCGAAATCGCCGGCCGAGATGCCCTGCGTGGTGGCAGCCACGATATTAGCCGCGCGGATAATTCCCGTGACCTTCCCATCCTTGGCTTGCGGACAGATGGTGACCGTTCCGCCTTGCGGTGGATTGGCGGTCGATCCGCAGATCCAATACACGACCGCTCCGTTTGCAAAGGTCTGGCCGAAGTGAATATGGGCCTGCGTCGGCGCTCCACTCAAGCCGGAGTAGTTGAATTCGTAGGCCAGCTCGGTATCGTTGTTTTGGAGCGTCGCCGTGAACGTGCCGGCTGCCGTGCCGGAAACCGCCGGGATTTCATTGGTGGGTTCCAGCGTGGCGTGGAACTGTGACGGGCCCCCCTGCGCCAGCAGGATTACAGCCCCCAGAACAGACGCCCCGACAAGAAGAGTGTTTTTGAACATAGATTCAGCCCTCAGCCTGAGTCAGTATACGCTGTCGGTGCGACGCATGAAAGGAAATTACATACTTACTCAATTCCCTATGAAAATCCTGCCCGTGCCGGGGGCGTTTTGGGGAGGATCATACTAGTACAGTGCCTGATTATGGCGACGAACTCGAGCAGATTGTCGCCGAGCTGAATCGCGCGGCACCGGCATCCCGCGAAGCACGTCTGGAGGGTACGCCGAAGCCTGCTGCGGCCACTCCGATCGCCGGTAGTCTTGGTTCGCTCGATCAGTTGCTCACGCTCGCGGCGCGCCGGGCGGCTTCGGACCTGCTGCTGATCGCCGGTGCTCCGGTAACACTGCGGATTGGGGGATCGCTGGCTCCCGCCGCCGGTCCGCCCCTGGGAGCCGAGGAAACGCGTCATCTGCTGCTGCCTCTGCTTTCACAGGCGCAGAGTCACGAACTCCAGCGCGCCAAGTCGGTAGATCTTTGCTTCAGCCGCGAGGGCATCGGGCGCTTTCGCGCGAATGTCCACCACCAGCGCGGCTCTGTGGCCGGCAGCATCCGTCTTCTTCCCGAAAAAGTCCCCACGCTCGAATCGCTACACCTTCCGGCGACACTCCGGCGATTGGCTGAGGCACGGCAGGGCCTGGTGTTGATCACCGGACCCACCGGCTGCGGCAAAAGCTCCACATTGGCCGCGTTGATCGACCTGATCAACACGCATCGCCGCGATCACGTGGTGACCATCGAAGACCCCATCGAATTCGTTCACGCGAACCGGCAGTCGGTCATCGAGCAGATCGAGGTGGGCGCGGACGCCCCGGATTTCGCCGGATCCCTCCGCAGCATCTTGAGGCAGAATCCGGACGTGATCTTAGTGGGCGAAATGCGCGATCCCGAGACCATCGCGACGGTGCTGACAGCGGCCGAGACGGGTCACCTGGTGCTCTCGACGCTCCATACCAACGACACGTCGCAGGCTGTTTCGCGCATCCTGGATTCGTTCCCTTCGAGCAACCAGCAGCAAATCCGTCAGCAGCTCTCGCTCGCATTGCTGGCCGTGGTGGCGCAGCAACTGGTCCCTTCCGCGGGCGGCCAGCGTTATCCGGCGGTCGAAATCCTGACGGCGACTACGGGAGTGCGGAATCTGATTCGCAAGGGCGAGGATCACCAGCTCTACACCGCCCTTTCGACGGGGCGGGCCGAAGGCATGATCACCATGGAACAATCGCTGGCCGAGCTGACAGGCAGCGGCAGGATCAGCCGGGAAACGGCCTTGGCGCACGGGTTCAGGTCGGAAGCTCTGTCGCGCTATCGGGAAGACTAAGACAGCGTAACGGGATCGGCGCCCGAGAGATTCACCAGCAGCCCAAGCTCCCGCTGATCCTGATCCGACGGAGCGATGGCGCGGTCCAGCTCGAATTCAACCGTGGCTACTCCGGCGTCCAAGGCGGGCACCACTCCGATATATTCGTGTTCGCCGGGCGTGGTAAAGGTTCCGGGAGCGAGCGGCGTGCCGTTGATGCGCGCCGAAAGAGTCACCTTTGATACTTTGGCGTACACGACTTCCGGCAATTGAAATACGAAGCGCAGCGTCGCCGGCTGGAGTGGCGCGGAGGAGTCCAGTTCCACCGAGAAGACCCGTTCGGTCCAGCGCCACTTCTTGTGTTCAAGCTGATGCCAGCCCCGCAGCGTGCGAAAACCACAGGGTGGCGCGGCCACGCGGCTCTTGGCGAGGAGGTACGCCCGCGCGTCGCCTGCCGGCGTGACGGGATCCGACGCGGCCGCCGGACCGATAGTGAGGTAATGCGTCACGTCCCATCCAGCGCGTCTTACGACTCGGCGCAAGGCCTTCTCTGTGAAGATCCAGAAGTTCGAATTATCGTGGTTGAGTTCGTCTTCTTCGACCAGGTAGGCAACTGGCAGCGCGCCCAAATTGGTTTTACGGTCGGGGCTGAGCGAAGCGATACGGGTACTTAAGAAAATGTAGCGGGAAGCCCGCGCCAATGCCTCGAGCACCAGGAACGGATTCTTCAAATGGTACAGCACGCCCAGCATCACGGTGAATCCATAGTTAGAAGACGGCAGATTCGGCCGCGTGTCCATATCGATGGCGTGAATCCGGACCGACGACCCCAGCTTCTCCTTAAGCGCGTGAACTCCAAGAAACGCGTTGTAGTTGGTGGGCGCATGATCGATGGCGTCCACCTGCACGCCGAGCGTCTCGAGGAAAAACGCGATGTCCCCGTCAGCGCAGCCGACGTCGAGCACGGGATCGCCGCCGATCATGTTCATCAGGGCCGCGTTATCGCCCTGCAGAAACGTATCGAGCACGTCCATCTGGCTCAGCGATTTCCACGGATACCAGGTCACGCGAGGATCGAGCGGTGTCTGGGACTTTACCGCCGCAAGATGGTGCTGGAACTCGTTGGCCTGCTCGCGCAGGGTCGACGTTTTGGTCGTCGCCAAGTTTTCATCATACACTTGGTGCAGGAGTTGCCCGCGGGCAGGCTGCTTCCCCAAAATGAATTTTAGAGGGCCCTTAGCTCAGCCGGTTAGAGCAGCGGACTCATAATCCGTTGGTCGATGGTTCGAATCCATCAGGGCCCACCAATTTCAGCACCAGCCTCAACACTCCAGTAACCCATCTGCATGCAGCTACGTATGACCGGCTGATTTTGCGCTGAAAAATTTACAGGGTCGCAAGCAACGGCATCCCCCAAAACCCCCATCGTATTGACTAGAAAGAACCCTTGTTCATAGGTTGCCAACGTGCTCTCACTCCCGTATGCGACACCTATTTAACGGATACGCACGGATTGCAACGATTACCTTGGTGGCGGGTCGCCTACTGTCTGCACAGGAGCCGAATCCGACGCAAAGGCCGCCGGGCCAAACGGTCCAGGTCCAGACCGTCACGCCCGTCCCCATCTTCCGCATTGAGGTTGTCGAGCGGACCACGCAAGCGGTTAATTACCTCCATCGTGGCGGTTCAACAAAGATAGATTTTAAAGGCACGCCGCTGATGGCATCCGGCAGCGGATCCGCGAAGGTGGAAAGTCAGCGCGGCGTCATCGACGTTGCCGCCGACTTCAAGGACATGGTAGCGCCCAGCACTTTCGGACCCGAGTATCTGACTTATGTGCTGTGGGCCATTTCCCCTGATGGACGCGCGGTCAATCTCGGAGAGCTCACGCTCAGCGACTACGGGAACGGTTCGCACAGCAAGATCGAAACCAGCAGCGATATTCAGACCTTCGGGATGATCGTCACCGCGGAGCCCTACTACGGAGTCACGCAGCCCAGCGACGTCGTGGTTATGGAGAATATCGCACGTCCGGACACCCGGGGTGTCGTTGAGAGTATTAATGCCAAGTACGAACTTCTGCCACGCGGGAGTTATACGAAAGCAGGAGGCTTCGTACCTCTCAGGGTCAGCAAGAAAGATCCGTTGGAACTATACGAGGCGGAGAATGCGGTTCAAATCGCTCGGCTGGCGAATGCGGACAAGTATGCGGGGGACAGCTTTCAGAAGGCCAACGATGCTCTGACGCAGGCTCGGCGGTACCAGAACCAGAAGCCCGGTCAGAAACCCGTAATCACGATGTCGCGGGAAGCCGTAGTGCGCGCGGAGGACGCTCGCGTGATTGCTATGCGGCGGGAAAGGGAAGAGAGGGCCGAGAATGAGCGCCAGGCTTCGATCGCTCGCGAAAACGCGGAAAAGCAAAACGCTGAGGCGGCTCGTGTAAGGGCGGAGGAACAAGCTCGCCTTCGTGCGCAAGCTGATTCAGAGAGGATCGCGGCTGAGAACGCGAAGGCTGACGCCGAACGCGCGAAAGCCGACGCCGAGCGTGCTAAACGAGAGGCGGAAACCGCGGCCGTCAACTCCGACCGGTTGAAGCGAGAAGCCGAAGAAGCTCGCCAGGCTGCGCTGGCTCAACAACAACAGCTAGCCGATGAAGCCGGTCGAGCGCGTGCGGCGGCCGCGGATGCCGATCGCCTTAGGGCGGATGCCGATCGCCTTAGGGAAGACGCCGAACGTCAGCGGCAGAAGGCCGAGGAGGAGCAAGCGCAGGTTCGGCAGCAATTGCTAACCCAGTTCAACGCAATTCTGCAGACCCGCGACACCACGCGTGGCTTGATCGTGAACATGTCGGACGTGCTGTTTGACACGGGTCAGTACACGCTGAAACCCGGGGCGCGCGAAAAACTGGCCAGAGTCGCCGGAATCATTCTCGGCCATCCAGGTCTGAAAATCGCCGTGGAAGGGCACACGGACAGTGTTGGCGGCGATCAGTATAACCTCAAACTTTCGGAGAACCGTGCCAACACCGTCCGCGCGTACCTTATTTCGCAGTCCATCGACCCGGCCGTAGTTACTGCAACGGGATTTGGAAAGACGAACCCGGTTGCCGATAACAGCACTGCTGCGGGCCGGCAGATGAATCGGCGTGTCGAAATGGTGGTCTCAGGTGAGATTCTTGGAACGACGGTGAGCGACGTCCGGACCTCGTCCACGACCACGAAACACTAGCGGGGTCAGTAAGATCTGTTGGATTTGGGTGCGTCGAAGGTAACTTTTTCGGCGCACCCTGTAATAATTCCTTATAACGCATTTGAATCCTACCCTGTTAAATCAATAGCTTAGCTCTGGTGTTCGAGATGCGAGTGGCCTTTAGCTACAGCATCAAGATGAGCATCGCCCTCGCCCACCGAGAGTGCAGCCGGTTTACGTCCTTGGGGCGAGCACGGCGAAGAACTATCCTCAGTACTGGTACTAATCCCCCATCCGCTGACGTCAAAAAAGACGTTAACCTATCCCCGCAGTAAGGAGAAAAAATGCGACAAGTCCCGGTTGCGAAGATTCTGGACGCCAATCAGGTCTTGGCGGCGCTCTTTGCATTTAAGAAAGGCGATTTCTCCGTTCGCCTGCCCGTAAATCAAATAGGCATAGCCGGGAAAATTGCGGATGTCTTAAACGACATCTTTGAATTGAATGAAAACATGGCCACCGAGCTGGCGCGCGTAAGTACGGCGGTCGGCAAAGAAGGCCGTATCGGACAGCGCGCGTCATTGAAGTCCGGCTCGGGGAGCTGGGCCGCCAGCATGGAATCGGTGAACAGCCTGATTTCCGATCTGGTGCAGCCTTCCACCGAAATCGCCCGCGTGATCGGAGCGGTGGCGCAGGGCGACTTGTCGCAAAAAATGTCGCTGGAAGTCGAAGGCCGTCCACTGCAGGGCGAGTTCATCCGGACCGCCCGCGTCGTGAACACCATGGTGGACCAGCTCAATTCGTTTTCGAGCGAAGTGACGCGCGTGGCGCGCGAAGTCGGCACGGAAGGAAAACTGGGCGGCCAAGCGGTCGTGACCGGCGTCGCCGGCACCTGGAAGGATTTGACCGACTCGGTCAATTCCATGGCCTCGAATCTCACCAATCAGGTTCGCAACATCGCGGAAGTGACTACGGCGGTCGCCAAGGGCGATCTTTCGCGCAAGATCACGGTCAGCGTTCAAGGAGAAATTCTCGAGCTGAAGGACACGATCAACACGATGGTGGACCAGCTCGGATCGTTCGCCAGCGAAGTGACGCGCGTGGCCCGCGAAGTCGGCACCGAAGGCAAGCTCGGCGGTCAGGCGGTTGTGACGGGCGTCGCGGGAACCTGGAAAGATCTGACGGACTCCGTAAACTCCATGGCATCGAACCTCACTTCTCAGGTTCGCAATATCGCCGAAGTAACAACCGCCGTGGCACGCGGCGATCTTTCCCGAAAAATCACGGTGGACGTGCTGGGCGAGATTCTCGAGCTCAAGAACACCTTCAACACCATGGTGGACCAGCTCAGCTCATTTGCCAGTGAAGTTACGCGCGTGGCTCGCGAAGTGGGAACCGAAGGCGAGCTGGGTGGTCAGGCCGAGGTTAAGGGAGTCGGCGGCGTCTGGAAAGACTTGACCGATTCTGTAAACTTCATGGCCGGCAACTTGACCGCGCAGGTGCGTAACATCGCCGAGGTGACTACGGCGGTCGCAAACGGCGATCTGTCCCGCAAGATCACGGTCGACGTCCGCGGAGAAATTCTCGAGCTGAAGAACACCATCAACACCATGGTGGACCAGCTCAGTTCGTTCGCCAGCGAAGTAACGCGCGTGGCCCGCGAAGTAGGAACCGAAGGCGAGCTGGGTGGTCAGGCGGAAGTAAAGGGCGTCGCCGGCGTATGGAAGGATCTCACGGATTCGGTCAATTCCATGGCCGGCAACTTGACCGCGCAGGTACGTAACATCGCCGAGGTGACTACGGCGGTCGCAAATGGCGATCTGTCGCGCAAGATCACGGTGGACGTCCGGGGCGAAATTCTTGAGCTGAAAAATACCATCAACACAATGGTCGATCAGCTCAATGCCTTTGCCCGAGAGGTAACACGCGTGGCGCGCGAGGTCGGAACCGAGGGCGAGCTGGGCGGGCAGGCCGAAGTGAAGGGCGTCGGCGGCGTATGGAAGGATCTTACGGATTCCGTCAACTCGATGGCCGTCAACCTTACCGCGCAGGTCCGCAATATCGCGGAGGTGACCACAGCCGTCGCTAATGGCGACCTTTCCCGCAAGATCACGGTGGACGTCCGCGGAGAAATTCTCGAGCTGAAGAACACGATCAACACCATGGTGGACCAGCTCAGCTCATTCGCCAGCGAAGTGACGCGCGTGGCGCGCGAGGTCGGCACAGAAGGGAAACTCGGCGGCCAGGCGATGGTGAAAGGCGTCGGCGGCGTGTGGAAGGACTTGACGGATTCCGTCAATTCCATGGCGTCGAACCTGACAAATCAAGTCCGAAACATCGCGGAAGTAACTACGGCGGTGGCGCGCGGCGATTTGTCGCGAACCATCACCGTGGAAGTGCGCGGCGAGATTCTCGAGCTCAAGAACACCATCAACACGATGGTCGATCAGCTCAATGCGTTCGCCAGCGAAGTTACCCGCGTGGCGCGCGAAGTCGGTACGGAAGGAAAGCTGGGCGGACAGGCCGATGTCCGAGGCGTCGCTGGCACGTGGCGCGATCTTACTGAATCCGTCAACTCGATGGCCGGGAACTTGACCGCACAAGTCCGCAACATCGCCGAAGTCACCACGGCCGTAGCGCGCGGCGACCTCTCCCGGAAAATCACTGTGGACGTGCGCGGCGAGATTCTGGAGTTGAAGAACACCATCAACACGATGGTGGACCAGTTGAATGCGTTCGCCAGCGAAGTGACCCGCGTGGCGCGCGAGGTCGGTACCGAAGGAAAGCTGGGCGGGCAGGCGGACGTACGTGGTGTGGGCGGCACGTGGCGCGATCTTACCGAGTCGGTCAACTCGATGGCCGGAAATCTAACCGCACAGGTGCGCAACATCGCCGAAGTCACCACGGCCGTGGCGCGCGGCGACCTCTCCCGCAAGATCACGGTGGACGTGCGCGGCGAGATTCTGGAACTCAAGAGCACCATCAATACGATGGTGGATCAGCTCAGCTCGTTCGCCAGCGAAGTGACCCGCGTGGCTCGCGAGGTCGGTACTGAAGGGAAATTGGGCGGGCAGGCCGACGTTCGTGGCGTGGCCGGTACCTGGAAGGATTTGACGGATTCCGTCAATTCCATGGCGTCGAACCTGACCAATCAGGTCCGCAATATCGCCGGCGTGACGACCGCCGTTGCCAAGGGCGATCTCACGACCAAGATCACCGTCGACGCGCGCGGCGAGATTCTGGAGCTAAAGAACACCATCAACACGATGGTCGATCAGCTCAATGCGTTCGCCAGCGAGGTCACGCGCGTGGCTCGCGAAGTCGGTACGGAAGGAAAACTCGGCGGGCAGGCGGATGTCCGCGGCGTGGCCGGAACGTGGAAGGACTTGACCGAATCGGTCAACTCCATGGCGTCGAACCTCACTGCCCAAGTTCGCAACATTGCGGACGTGACGACCGCAGTCGCCAAGGGCGACCTTTCGCGCAAAATCACCGTTGACGCGCGCGGCGAAATCCTGGCACTCAAAGACACCATCAATACGATGGTGGACCAGCTCAGCTCGTTCGCCAGCGAGGTGACTCGCGTGGCTCGCGAGGTCGGTACCGAGGGACGGCTCGGCGGACAGGCTGACGTGTACGGCGTGGCCGGGACCTGGAAAGATCTCACGGAATCCGTGAATTCGATGGCCTCGAACCTGACCAACCAGGTTCGCAATATCGCGCAGGTGACGACGGCCGTCGCAATGGGCGATCTGTCGCGCAAGATTACGGTAGACGTACGCGGCGAAATCCTGGAGCTCAAGAACACCATCAACACGATGGTGGACCAGTTGAACTCGTTCGCCAGCGAAGTGACGCGCGTGGCTCGCGAAGTCGGCACTGAGGGCAAGCTGGGCGGCCAGGCGGAAGTTCGTGGCGTGGCGGGCACCTGGAAGGATCTTACCGATAACGTCAACCTGATGGCGGCGAATCTGACCACACAGGTTCGCGGCATCGCGAAAGTGGTGACCGCTGTCGCCAACGGAGATTTGAAGCGGAAGCTAGTGCTCGAAACCAAGGGCGAGATCGCGGAGCTGGCGGACACCATCAACGCCATGATCGATACGCTCGCGACATTTGCGGATCAGGTCAGCACTGTGGCCCGCGAAGTCGGTATCGAAGGCAAGCTGGGCGGCCAGGCTCGTGTGCCCGGCGCGGCCGGGATATGGCGCGATCTGACGGATAACGTCAATCAGCTTGCGCAAAATCTGACCACGCAGGTCCGCGCGATCGCCGAAGTGGCAACGGCGGTCACCAAGGGCGATCTGACCCGCTCCATTTCGGTCGAAGCACTGGGTGAAGTGGCGGCGCTCAAGGACAATCTCAACGAGATGATTGTCAACCTGGCCGCGACCACCCGCAAGAATACCGATCAGGATTGGCTCAAGACCAACATCGCTAAGTTCACCCGCATGGTGCAGGGCCAACGCGATCTGCTTACCGTCGCCAAACTGCTGCTGTCCGAACTGGCTCCGCTGGTGAGCGCGCAGCGAGGCACCTTCTACACGGCTGAGGTCACCCCGGAAGGCGCGGCCTTGAAGTTCATGGCGGGATACGCCTTCGACGACCGGGAGGATGCTCCCACGCAATTCAGTCTGGGCCAGGGTCTGGTCGGCCAGTGCGCCCGTGCAAAACAGCGCATCCTGATTCGGGACGTCCCGGAGAATTACATTAAGATCCGGTCGAGCCTCGGTTCCGGAACGCCGATGACCATCGTGGTCCTGCCGGTCTTGTTCGAGGGCGAGGTGAAGGCAGTAGTGGAGCTTGCCTCCTTCCAACAACTATCCGAGATTCACATCGCGTTCCTCGATCAGCTCACCGAAAGCATTGGGATCGTATTGAACACGATCGCGGCGACCATGCGTACCGAGCAGCTTCTGCAACAAAGCCAGGCTCTCGCAGAGGAACTGCAGGAGACCAATGCGCAGTTGCAGGAAAAGGCCAAGCTGCTGGCCGAGCAGAACACGGAAGTGGAAGCCAAGAATCGCGAAATCGAACAGGCCAAACAAGCTCTGGAAGAAAAAGCCGAGCAGCTTGCCTTGACCTCCAAGTATAAGAGCGAGTTCCTGGCCAACATGTCTCACGAGCTTCGTACGCCGCTCAACAACCTGTTGATTCTGGCGCGCGTGCTGGCCGATAACACTGAGAAAAATCTCAGCGCCAAACAAATCAAGTTCGCCGAAACGATTCATTCCTCCGGAACGGATTTGCTGGCACTGATCAACGACATTCTGGATTTGTCGAAGATCGAGTCCGGAAAGATGGACGTCGAGGTCGGCAGCGTGCGCTTCGAGGAGATGGAAGACTACTGCGTCCGCACCTTCCGGCACGTAGCGGAAGGGAAAGGGATCGGCTTCTCAGTCGAAGTTGCTCCCCAGCTTTCGTCTCAAGTGATGCGAACCGACGTAAAGCGCGTCCAGCAGGTTCTCAAGAATCTGCTGTCCAATGCGCTCAAGTTTACCGAGCTTGGTTCGGTGAAGCTCAGCATCGAACAGGCCACCGCCGGATGGAGTCCGACGCATCCGGTGCTGAATCGCGCCCAGAGCGTGATCGCGTTTGGGGTGACCGACACCGGAATCGGAATCGCGCAGGAAAAGCAGCGCATCATCTTCGAAGCGTTCCAGCAGGCGGATGGCACCACCAGCCGAAAGTACGGCGGCACCGGGTTGGGACTTTCGATCAGCCGTGAATTGGCGCGCCTGCTGGGAGGCGAAATTCGCCTCCAAAGCGTCGTTTCCCAAGGCAGCAGCTTTACGCTGTACCTGCCGCAGGTCTATATCTCGGCCGTTCCGAAAACTGAATTGAGCGATACCCCTCTCGCGCTTAAGGCCGGCAACCAGGGATCCGACGCCCTGGATGTCATCCTCCCGCCCACGGAAGACACTGTTCCGGTGGAGATGGTCGAAGAGATGGTGGTCGACGATGACCGCAATCTTGTTACCCGCGAAGACCGTGTGCTTCTGATCGTGGAAGACGATGCAACGTTCGCCCGCATTATGGTCGACCTGGCGCATAGTCGAGGCATGAAAGTGGTTGTGGCCCTCCGTGGAGCCACGGCGATATCGCTCGCGCGCGAGTTCCAGCCCAGCGCTATCACGCTGGATGTCAGGCTTCCTGATATGAGCGGCTGGACGCTGCTCGACCGCCTCAAGCATGACGCCCGAACGGCCCATATTCCCGTGCATATCCTGTCAGGTCATGAGAATAACAAGCGCGGGTTCGCTGTTGGAGCGATGACCTGTATGCCCAAGGATGCGGGCCAGGAATCGCTGGATGCGATCTTTAACGTGATCCAGCGTTCCATGGAGCGGCGGGACAAAACGCTGGTGCTGGTGGCCGAAAATGAAGTGCGTACCGCTGACATCTCTAATCTGCTCTCCGGAGACGATCTGGAGATCGTGCATGTTCCCGATTTGACTGCTGCGACAAATATCGTCAATTCCCGGCCGGTGGATGCTATCGTTCTCGATTGCGTACCCGACGCTGCCGGAATTGAGTTCATCGAGTCGGTGCAATCCAGGTCGCCGCTGCAAGTGCCCGCGATCGTGGTTTCGGGAAGCCAAAAACTATCGGATCAGCAGGTCTCAGAGATTCATCATTGCGCGCGGGTGGGCCCGGTTCGATATGCTCCCACCATCGAACGGCTGCTGGAAGAAACCGTCCTGCTGCTGCATCGCGAAGAAGAGCAGCTCACGCCGGACCAAAGACGGGTGCTGGAGGAAATCCGGCAATCCGATCCAATGCTGGCGGGCAAAAAAGTATTGGTCATCGACGATGACCTGCGGAATATCTTCGCCTTGACGAGCGTTCTGGAGCAGAGAGACCTCAAGACCCTCCACGCGGAAAACGGCCGCGCAGGGATCGAGCTCTTGCAGAACACGCCGGATGTAGATATCGTCCTGATGGACATCATGATGCCGGAAATGGATGGCTACGAAACCATGCGCGCCATTCGCAAGATCCCGGCGTTTCAGACGCTGCCCATCATTGCCCTGACGGCCAAGGCGATGAAGGGCGACCGCGAAAAGTGCCTACGCGCCGGCGCTTCAGACTATGTCACCAAGCCTGTAGACCTCGACCTTTTGTTCTCGGTAATGCGCGTTTGGATGGCGCGCGATATCGACAATCGGTTTGAGCACGGCGTCGCCGCCCTGCCGAATTGGCTGGAGGATCACGAAGCCAAGCTGGATGACGATCGCAACAATATTCAACCCGGCGATTCTGTCCTGCTCATCGTTGAGGATGATCCGACCTTTGCCGGGATACTCATGGAAAGAGCACGCAGTCAGGGGCTCAAGGCGCTGGTGGCCCTGCGCGGCAGCGCGGCGCTCACCCTGGCAAGAAACTTCAAGCCGCACGCCATAACGCTCGACGTCCGGTTGCCGGATATGAGCGGCTGGACGGTCCTCGATCATCTCAAGCATGAGCCGTCCACCCGCCACATTCCGGTTCACGTTCTTTCGCTGACGGAAAATCACGGGGACGGTTTCGTTATCGGCGCCACGACGTGCGTGCAAAAGACGCCGGACGAGGGCTCGCTGGATCGGGTTCTCCCCGCCATTGCGCGTTCTATAAAGTCGGGTAAGAAGAGGCTTCTCGTATTGGGCGGCTCCGAGCCGATGCGCAAGAAGATCATCACGTTTCTGGATTCTTCGGATCTCGAGTTCTCCGAAGCGAGCTCTGTTGATGAAGGCCTGGGGGTGGTTTCCGCCGGAGACAGCGGCAATAGAGTGGACGGCATCGTCATAGACTGGGCCGTGTCGGACGTGGCAGGGACCGAGTTCATCGAAAAGCTTCAGGCTCAATTCGCGCCTGATGTGCCGGCCGTGGTCATCTTTGGTCCCGCTCAGATGAATCCCAAGAGGGCCGCCGCATTGCACCGGCTATCCAAGGTCAGCAGTGTCCGGTATGCGCCGTCGCTGGAGCGTTTGCTCGACGAGACAGTGATCCTGTTGAATCGCCTGGAGGACAATCTGAGCGCGGCTCAAAAGGATGCACTGGCAACCATTCGCCAGACCGATCATCATTTGGCAGATCGAAAAGTATTGATTATCGACGACGATCTCCGGAATATCTTCGCCTTAACCAGCGCTCTGGAGCATCACAACGTTCGCGTGATTCACGCGGAGACCGGCCGAAGCGGCATTGAAATCCTGCAGCAGAATCCCGATACCGACTTGGTGCTTATGGACATCATGATGCCGGAGATGGATGGATACCAGACCACCCGGGCGATTCGGCAGCTTCCGGGCATCGGGTCGGTGCCGATCATTGCACTGACGGCCAAGGCCATGAAAGGCGATCGCGAAAAATGCCTCCAGGCCGGGGCTTCCGATTATGTGGCGAAGCCGGTGGACTTGCCCTATCTGTTTTCTGTGATGCGGATTTGGATGGCGGGACTGGGAGTGCCGTCCGAACGTTCCGCGCGAGCCGGCTCCGCCCAACCGACCAGCGCTAGGCTGGTATGAGGACAATGCAAGAGGGTACAGCTCTGAGCATCTCGGCCAAGGCGTTGGTAGAAAAAAACGCAACCGTCAAGCTCCTTCTCGTCGACGACGATCAGGATAACTTGCTGGCTTTACAGGCAATTCTCGAACCGCTCCAGCAGGAGCTCATGCTCGCCCAGAACGGAACCGACGCCCTGCGCCTGTGCCTGGAGCACGATTTCGCCGCCATTCTGCTGGATGTCCGTATGCCGGTGATGGACGGATTCGAGACCGCCGAGATGATCCGCGCGCGCAAGAAATCACTGCAAACACCCATCTTGTTTCTTACCGCCTATCGCAGTGATGAGCAGCTCTTCCGGGGATACAATCTGGGCGCGGTCGACTTCCTGTTTAAGCCGATCGTTCCGGAAATCCTTCAGAGCAAAGTTAACGTTTTCGTCGAGCTGCGGCGGACCGAGCAGCTTCTCCGGCGCAAAGCGGAGCAGCTAGCCAGAGCGGAACAGCGCTTTCGCGCGGTCCTCGAAGCTGCGCCGGACGCGATGATGATCACCAATCAGGCGGGCATAATCGAGTTGGCGAACTCGCGCGCGGACACACTCTTCGGGCGCTCGCGCGAGGCGCTGATCGGCCGCGACATCCATTCGCTTCTTCCCGCCTGGGAATGTCCCGATGAGGATTTGTTGCTCCCTGGCCTGCCGCAGCCGACGCCGGAGCAAAGGCTAACTGCTCATCGCGACGATGGCTCGGTTTTTCCGGCTGAGATCACCCGCAATTCGTTCCACACGCCCGACGGGTTGCTGATCACAACCGCGATCCGCGACGCTACCGATCAGGTGGATGCGGAAACCAAAATACAAAAGACCAATCTGGAGCTCGAAAAGAGAGTGGCCGAACGCACCGCCGCGCTGCGTTACTCCAATGAGGCGCTTCGGCAGTTCGCCTGGGCCGCCAGTCATGACCTTCAAGAACCGATTCGGACCGTCGTCACGTATTCGCAATGGCTTGCCAAGATCATGAACGGCAATCTCGGAGTAAGGGAATCGAAGATGCTGGCGACGATTGAACAGCATGCTTCGCGCCTCAACCAACTGCTGGCGGCACTGCGGCAGTATATCCAGGTCAGCGATTCGGGCCAGCACAGCAGGGTTTCGGTGGACTGCAACGCCATCGTTAAAGCGGCGGCGTGGAATTTGCAGGGCATGATTGAGGAAAACGGCGCTTCCGTTGAGTGCGGCACCTTGCCCACCATCGCTTCGCTTGAACTCCCGCTGGTGCAGCTCTTCCAGAATTTGATTAGTAATGCCATTAAGTACCGGTCGGAGGTCCCCCCGGTCATTCGGATTTCGGCGGAGGCAGGCGAGAACTGCTGGGTCTTTTCCGTTCAGGATAACGGGATTGGCATCGATCCCAAGTATTTTGACTACATCTTTGGTGTTTTCCGGCGTCTGCACGGAGCGCAGAAGTCCGGTACTGGAATTGGTCTGGCCATTTGCCGCGCTGCGGTTGAGCGACTTGGGGGCAGAATTTGGGTTGAATCCACTCCCGGATCGGGTTCTACGTTTTTTGTATCTCTGCCGCTGTGATGAAGGTTGTTAAAATGCGAATCTTTCTTGCCGAGGACAATCTCGGAGACGTTTTTCTGATTGAAGAGGCGCTCCGGCGCCAATCGCTGGTTTGCGATATTGACCACTATGCCACCGCCGAAGACGCGATTCACGCGGCTGAGCTGTGCGGCAATGCGGGCGCCCCGATTCCGGATCTGATGATGCTGGATTATAATCTGCCTCGCGGAAATGGTAGCGATATTCTCGCGGCCGCGGGTCTCAATCCTAAGCTGGCTGCTGTGCCAAAAGTGATCGTCACTTCGTTTTTGCAGGCAGAAGAGCTGGCTCAGGCTCTGGAGCTGGGAGCTAACTGCTTGATCACCAAGCCGGTGGATTTTGAGTCGTTCATGCACGATGTCGGCGCCAAAATCGCGGAAATGCTTCAGGCGGGCGGAAGATCGCAAGCGAGAACTTCCTAATAAAGTGACCAGGCGGGGAAGCAAGAACGTGGCATACCGTCGCACAAGACCGGTATACGTGTGGATCGCCGCGATCCCAATCCTGCTGCTAGCCGCGTCATTCTGGCGGCACACCCACTATCGCGAGCTCATTCGCGGAGTGGACCACGCCAGAGAGGTGCAGGTCGCGATCCAGAATCTGCTGGTTTCGCTGAACGAAGCCGAGACCGGGCGGCGTGGATACATTCTGACGGGAGATCCCGATTACCTGGCGGCTGTCGAAGGAACCGCCGCCAGAAGCCCCGCAATTCTCGATCGCCTGTCAGATCTGACCCGGGATAATCCCGTGCAGCAGGGCAACGTCCGCGCGCTTGAGAGCCTGCTGAATGAACGGCTGCAGCTTCTCGAACAAACTTCACAACTCGGCCGGGCCGGCCAGGATGCCGCGGTAAGAGAACTGGAGAGGCAAAAGGGGCTGGCTGGATCAACCCAACTCAGCAAAGTGATGTCCGCAATGATGGCTGAGGAGACCCGGCTGCTGGACCAGCGCAAGCAGGCTACGGAGGCGGCGGAGTTTGAAGCGGACGCCTTTTTCATCGCCGGCTGTTTCGCGACCATCCTGCTGCTCCTGTGGGCGTATCGGATCCTGCGCCAATACGCTGATGAGCGCGATCGTGCGGAATCCGAGGTCCGCCACGCGAATGAGAGGCTTCAGGAGAAGATCGGACAACTGGACCGTCTCAACCAAGAGCTCGAAAATAGGGTGAAAGAGAGGACCGCAGACCTGGAGCGCTCCAATCTGGATCTCCAACAGTTCGCCTTCATCGCCAGCCACGACTTACAGGAACCGCTCCGCATGGTGGTGAGCTACCTGGGGCTCTTGGGAAAAGCCTTTAACGGCAAGCTCGATGGCGACACGGAAAAGTACCTGGCGTACGCCGTGGACGGGGCCACGCGAATGCAGGCCCTGATCCGGGATCTTCTGGCGTATGCGCAGGCCGGCGCCCAAACGCCCGTGCTGATCCGAACCCGGCTGAGTGAGGTGGTTAGCCAGGCGCGCTATGGCCTGCTGGAAAGCGTTCGGGAAACGGGTGCCGAGATCAGCGCCGGGGCGCTGCCCGAAGTGGAAGTCGATCCGTTGAAGATGAGCCTGGTTTTCCAGAACCTGTTCTCCAACGCCATCAAGTTTCGCCAGCGCGACCGGAAACCCTTCATTCAGATCGAAGCCCGGCAGGAAGCCGGCGAATGGCTTGTGTCGGTGCATGACCGGGGAATCGGATTTGATCCAAAGTACGCCGAAAAGATCTTTGCCGCCTTCCAGCGGCTGCATGGAAAGGGTGAGTACCCCGGCACAGGTATCGGTCTTGCTATCTGTAAGCGCATCATCGAAGCCCACGGAGGTCGTATCTGGGCGGAGGGTCATCCCGGAGCAGGCGCCACATTCTACTTCACGTTGCCTGCCATGGCCGATCCCCTTCCCGCCGCGGATGATTCCGCCACGGCTAGCGTTTCGAGCGGTGCGCCAGCGGCCGAAAACCGCTCGCGTGAGCCGCGATAGCGCCGCACCAAAGATAATCCAATCTTGGATTCCTCCTGGTTGTCACTGCGGAAGTATTCCGATATCATTTGGGTATCCACGCCTTTGGTTAATCCCTGCGGGCCCGTTGTGGTTCGCCGTTTGTGTGCGTGATGGCAGAGGTAATGGAATGGCGGAATTAGAGCCGATTCGAATCCTGGTCGTGGATGACGACGCCGAGCAGCGCGATGCCGTCGCGCGCATGGTTGTCGCAAAAGGGTACATCCCCGAAACCGCCCAGCACGGCGAAGAAGCGCTCGAGAAGCTCGGCGGCGCATCCTTCAATGCCATCGTAACGGACCTGTTCATGCCGCTACTCGACGGCGCGCAGCTTCTGAGAACGCTGCTGGAGCGCGGGGACCTCACGCCAGCGATCGTTCTGACCGGTTTCGGCGATATCAGCCACGCCGTCTCCATTGTCCACGACTTGCGCGCGTTCTGGTTCCTGGAGAAACCCGTGCAGACTGAGGTTCTTCACGCTCTGCTGGAGCGCGCCGTACGTCAAGAAAGTCTGGCCAGGGAAGCCGCCATGCTGCAGCGCCAGGCAGGCTATCGCGGAACCCTGGTGGACATGGTAGGGGCATCGAAGACCATGCAGCAGGTCTTCGCCCTGATCCAGCGAGTGGCTCCAAGCGCAGCCTCCGTGCTGATCAGCGGGGAAAGCGGAACGGGCAAAGAGCTGGCTGCGCGAGCCATCCACAAGCTCAGCCCACGCGCCGGGGGACCCTTCGTAGCGATCAACTGCGCGGCTCTGCCCGAGCACCTGATCGAAAGCGAGCTGTTCGGCCATGAACGGGGAGCGTTTACCGGCGCCATGGCCCGCCGGATCGGCTGTTTCGAGCAGGCTAACCGGGGCACGCTGTTCCTGGACGAAATCACGGAAATGCCCATCGGGACACAGGCCAAGCTGCTTCGGGTGCTTCAGGACGGCAAAATCCGCCGTTTGGGGGGAACTTCGGAGACGTACGTCGACGTGCGCATCGTTGCCGCGACCAACCGGCCTCCCGAGACAGCGATCCAGGAAAAGCGGCTACGGGAGGATTTGTACTACCGGCTCAATGTGTTCCAGATTGCTCTGCCGGCCCTGCGGCATCGCAAGGAGGACCTGCCCATCCTGGTGGATGCATTGATTAATGAGCTGAATGCCAAGCACGATTGTAAGGTCGATGGCCTCGAACCAGAGGCGTTGGCCAGACTGATGTGCCATGCCTGGCCCGGCAACGTCCGGGAGCTTCGGAATGTCCTGGAGCGCGGGGTGATCGTGGCTCGCGAAGGCGCTCTGCGGCTCCAGCAACTTCCGCCGACCCTGGGTATTCCGCAGATGAACCTTCCCGCCGCGGACACCCAGACAGCCCCCGTATTTAAGTTTCGTGAGGGCGCGACTCTGGATGAAGTGGAACGGGCCTACATCCAGTTCACGCTCAGCCTGATCGGCAACAACAAACGCCGCGCCGCTAAGATTCTCGGAATCGGCGAGCGGACGCTGCACAGCCGCGTCGCGGAGTGAACGCAGGTTCTCATTTTTAGCAGGTTTTGTGCATACGTTGTAAGTTCTTCCAAGTCGCGGCCGCGACGCAGGTCCTGTTAAATCAATAACTTACGTTTGGCGCTCGCCGTGCTCTCACGAGAGCCTACGAGAGACCATGGCGCTCAATCGCTAGCGGCGAAAAATTGTGGATTTCAATAAGAAGAGCCGCGGATTCGCGTCATCCCTGGCGAGTTCAAATAATTGGAGGATCGCCAGGGGCCGGGCCGGAGGACGCTCGGCGCAGTCTCTCGGCGGGCCTGTAGCCAGTGGGGACCCCGAGCTGACTTTAAACGCTCGGGGCCAAATTTCGACTTTCGGAGGCACCCTGTCGGAGGGGGCTTAGGCCAGGTGGAGATCGCAAATTGCGATCCCATCCGGCCTTCGAGATGGCGGTGAAGAGCGGGAGAAGACGATGCGGATTTCGAGCGAGCGGACACAGCGCTGGGGCATAGTACTTGCGGGCG
Source organism: Bryobacterales bacterium (assembly GCA_025463005.1). Lineage (GTDB taxonomy): Bacteria > Acidobacteriota > Terriglobia > Bryobacterales > Bryobacteraceae > Palsa-187. The sequence continues at coordinate 49,891 of JAOAPR010000027.1, forward strand.
GAGACGGCGTACGGCTCAGACCTTTGACTCGTCTTATATGCGGAGACGATCGCCCCAAGCAATTTTGCGCGCTATACGGCGGGATGACGCTGCTGGAACAAGCGCGGCGCCGTGCTCAGCAGAGCATACCTGCCGGCCAGATCCTGTTCTCACTCGCTCACGCGCATGAGGAATTTTATCTTCGCGATCTGGCGGATTGTCCGTCGCAACGAATCGTTCAGCCCCGGAACCGGGGCACTGCCGCAGCGATTCTGAGCAGCCTGTTATTGATCGCCCGCAAAGACCCCAATGCAACCGTCGCCGTGTTTCCTTCAGACCATCACTATTCCGATGAGAACGTGATTGCTGAGGCCGTGGAGAACGCTTTCGCGTTATCGCGCAGGGAACCGGACTCGGTGATTTTGGTGGGCGCGAGACCACACGGTTCCGAGCTTGAGTACGGCTGGATCGAAGTAGGCCAGCCCGCGCTCGATCGGCGAGATTCATTCCGGGTCCGCGGATTCCACGAAAAACCTTCACTACCACTGGCCCGGCTCCTGTTGGAACAGGGCTCGCTGTGGAACACGTTCGTCATGGTGGGCAAAGTTCTCGCGTTTCTGGAGATGACCTGCTCCGCCATGCCCGGCGTACTCAGAGCGTTTCAGCAGTATCAGCCGGTACGAGCCTCCAACCAGGAACTTCGGATCCCGGATTCCTTCTATGCGGGCATCCCTTCCGCTGATTTCTCGCGGCAGGTTCTGTCGCTCGAAACGCAGCGTCTCATCGTGCAGCAACTTGGCCCCGTTACCTGGAGCGACCTGGGGGATTGCGAGCGGGCCTTGGCGGCGCTCTCGCACTGCGGTGGCGAGCCTGAATGGGCCACCAGCTGGCGCGCAATGAAACCGCCTGCTTCGGCGATGCATCACGCTTCGCTGGCAGCCTTGGCGTAAAACGGACGTCCCAAATAACGGTAAAGGAACTCTGACATGGACATCTTCTTAGGGATGAGCATCTTGCTCGCACTGCTCGCTTTTGTGTTCATCGTCATGTCCGGCTACGCCAATACGGTAGACCGCATCGCGCTGCTCCTGCATCGCCACGCCGAGCAGATCCGGCGCATGCATGCGAGCCATGATGAGCAATTACGCACCTGGTGGCAGGCCGAGTGGCGTCGCGTACGGCCTTCTGGAGAGCGTCGAAGCTCCGTAACAGCGGGTCCGGTTCCGATTCAAAAGGAAGGCCGGAGAGATCATCACCGCGAAGTAATTGTGGGTAGCACGCGCTAGCTGCATCCGCCACCCTTTTGCAATGCGTCGCCGTAAGCGTTGAGCGCATCCCGATATCTCTGCACTGCTATTGCGACTTTCTCTTCCAGATACGGCGCCATCGAGTGCTGAACTGGTCTCGGCCAGGTGCCGCATTCCACGCACTTCGTCATCTCGATCCTTGCCGGGCACAATGGTGCTCTGCCTGAAAGATGAAGGTCAACTTTACAACGTTGCATGCGCAGCAACGTACCGAATTCAGAGGTTCAATGTCGCTTAAAGTATTGAACGTCCCGCTCGTGTTTCTGCGCGGCTTCCCGCGTGGAGAAGGTTCCCAGATTACGCCGCTTGCCGGTTTGCGGATTCTTTTTGCGTGAGTAAAGCCGATATTGTCCGGACTTGAGCTTCCGAATCATAACTTTTCTACCCCGAGATGTTCGCGTCAATAGGCAGGCGGATCACTCGCCGGAAACGACTGCTCCGATGCGATGTCCACGATGTCCTCTACTTCGGCCTGCGTACGGGCATTCCTTTTGGGGAAGCAACGCCCCCGGCCGCTGAACACATACGCAAGGCTTACGCCCAAAAGACCTCCACAAATCAGCTCGATCAGATGTTTGCTCGCTAAATTCCGCCTGCGCACGTGAGGGAAATAAGCATTTTTGCTGCCAGCCCGGACCCACACCCACGCAATTTGGAACACTACCTGCTCCCATTTGCGTGATTTGCACCGCGCCACGGCGCACGAGACAAAGGCAGGAGAGATATGCAAAGTATTCAAACCGAGGATCTTGTTCGCTTAGACCAGCTACTGGAAGAATTAAGCCAGGAAACGGAGGCTCAGTGTGAGCTGCTCCGGGAGCATCTTGAAAGCGCGCGGACTTACTTAGTCGGATCCATGCCGACCGAATATGCGCTCAGTTTGAAGATGGCCGGCGAGGCTTCGAACTGCGTTTCGGACCGCAATCTTCGCACGCGTATCGAGAATTTTATTCGGAGCCAATCCAATCGGGCTATGTAGTCTGCGAACGGTCCCCGCCACCGTGCACAATGGATAGTTCATGGTGGAAACCATTCAGTGGACCGACTCGGGCGTGGTGATGATTGATCAGACCCGCCTGCCCCGCGAGCAGCAGTTCGTCACCTGTCGCACATATCTCGAAGTCGCCGACGCTATCAAGACCATGGTAATCCGCGGCGCGCCGGCCATCGGAGTCGCGGCCGCAATGGGCGTCGCTTTAGGCGTGCAGGAAGGTGCCGATTTCGACACGGTCTGCAAAACGCTCGCCGCGACACGTCCCACGGCGGTGAACCTCTTCTGGGCGATCAAGCGCATGCGAGACTTATGGTTTTCACTGCAGGGGGCCGCCAGAGAGGAGATCGTGCAAAGCATGATCTCCGAGGCTCAAAAGATCCGCATCGAGGATATCGCCATCTGCCAGGCCATCGGCCGCAACGGCGAGCCGCTGGTTCCCGATGGCAAGACCGTTTTGACGCACTGCAATGCAGGTGCGCTCGCCACGGCCGGATACGGGACGGCGCTGGGCGTGATCCGGGCCGCCGTCAGCGCCGGCAAGAAGATTGACGTGTTCGCCGACGAAACGCGCCCGTTTCTTCAGGGTGCGCGCCTGACGGCCTGGGAACTGCAGCAGGACGGGATTGCCACTACAGTCATCACCGACAACATGGCGGGCCATTTTCTGCATTCGGGAAGGATCGGCTGCGTGGTGGTAGGAGCAGACCGGATCGCAGCCAACGGTGATGTGGCTAATAAGATCGGAACCTATTCGGTGGCCGTGCTCGCCAAGGAGAACGGCATTCCATTCTATGTCGCGGCGCCGGTCTCCACATTCGATCTGACACTCGCGTCGGGCGATTCGATCCCCATCGAGGAACGCTCGCCCGACGAGGTCACGCACGTCTTCGGAGTGCCGGTGGCGCCGGAGGCGATCGCCGCGGCTAATCCCGCTTTTGACGTGACGCCGGCGCGCTACGTGACCGCGATCATATGCGAGCGCGGCGTGGCTCGCCCGCCTTACGAAGAATCGCTGCGGAAGTTGGCGCAGGCATGCTAGCGTGAGGTTTATGCGAGTTGCTCGTCTGACATTGTTCTTAGTAGCCGCCATTTCGCTCTCCGCGCAAGGGCTCATCAATCGCCGCGCGCCCAGCTTTTCGCTTCCGGATTCCGCGCTGCAGCAGCACGATATCCTCGACTACCGCGGAAGCTGGCTGCTGCTCGACTTCATGAAGACGGACTGCCTGCACTGCAAGCAGCTTTCCACCAAGCTCGAAGCGGTGAAGAAGAAGTATGGGCCCAAGGTTGCGGTTCTTTCGATCGTCATCACTCCTCCGGAAACCCAGGCCACGGTCGCTAAGTACGTCGCCGAAACGAAAATTACCACGCCCATCGTGTTCGATTTAAGCCAGGTGGCGATCGCCTACTTCAAGGCCACGCCGCAGAACTCGGGTTTCGACACGCCCCATCTGTTCGCCATCAGCCCCACTGGAATGATCGTAAAGGATTGGAGCCAGATCACGGCGGAAAGTCCGACGTTTCTGAGCGAGCTGGATCAACTGATTGCCGGTTCCCCTGCGAAGAAATAGTACTAAAGCAAAGACCCTAGTCTGCCGATTTCATCCTCGTGCAGACTGCGCAGGTTTCGCCGGAGCTCGCCGATGCCGCCGATGTATTAAGCGACCAGTTACGCTTCCATCTTCAAAGATTGGCGCGATTCCTGGAGCCTCAGGCCGATAAGATCGACCGGCGCTTCCAGGCACGTCTGCGGGAGATGGGCTTCGAGCCGCAGCAACGCGCCGCTCTAGCCGCCATCACGCCGGGTGCCGCGGCACGCGTCCTGGCGCACGACCTTCCGCCTCTCAAGTTCATCGAACAGGTGGAGTACAACGGCCGCCGGCTGGCCAAACTGAATCTGCCGCCTAGCGCGATTCTGGAAGCACTGCAGGAGTACGATCGCATTCTGGCCCCGGTGCTCGAAGAACTGATCCCTGACGAGCACGCCAATTTTCAGTGGGTGCGCGATCAACTCCATTTCTGCGTGATCCTCACGCTGAACAATGCTTATTACCAGGTCCGCGAGGCAGAAACACAGGCCTTCTACGAGCTGTTTCGGGTGGAGCTGGAATCGCGCAATCTGGAAGAGCTGCTGCGGCGGTTCCTGGAAACCCTGGTGCATGTTTGCCGCGCCGACGCCGGCCGGTTATACATGCTCAACGAGGATTCCAGCCAGTGGGTGCTGCGGGCGGGATGTCCCGATCCGCAGTCGCTATCGGTTCCGAATCGTCCCGGACTGGTCAAGAAACTCTCGAAGCAGCGTTACTTGAACGGCGATGCCCGCTCCGCAGATATTCTGCTGGAGCAAACCTGGCACAGCCGGTTCCCCTCGTGCTGGTCGATTCCGCTGGCAGCCGATGGCCGAACCGCGGGCGTGATGCAGTTCGGATTCGCGAAGCCCTACGAGTGGCTGCCGCGCGAGCAGGAGCTGCTGGCCGCCGCCGCGGAGCGATGCCTGATGGCAGCGGAGAAAGCTCGCCTGGTGGAAGATCTGGCCCAGCGCGAGGAGCAGGTTCGCCGGCTGGCGGAGCACATGCTGCACGTGGAGGAAATCGAGCGCCGCCGCATCAGCCGCGAGCTGCACGACGAAGCAGGCCAGAGCTTGCTCTGTATCCGGCTCCAGATAGAACTGCTGGAACAGGCAATACCTGACAGCGAAGGCGAATGGAAATCGAAACTTCGTGACGCCCGGGACCTTACCGAGCGAACGATTCTTGAAATGCGCCGGCTGATCGCGGCCCTGAGCCCGGCGGTGCTCGAACAACTGGGCCTGGGAGCCGCGCTGCGGCAGCTGGTGAACCGCTTCCAGAGGCTCCATCCGACCTGCGAGGTGAAGCTGCATCTGACTAAGATGGGCGCCCTGCCGCAGCAGATTGAGGTGATCGCCTATCGCCTGCTGCAGGAATGCTTTAACAACATTGGCAAACACTCCGAGGCGACGCACGTAAATATTTCCCTGGTGTCGGCCGATGGAAGGCTAAGGTTGGTGGTCGATGACAACGGCGTTGGATTCCTTATCGAAGAGGCTTTAGCCAAACGTGAATCCTTCGGCTTATCCGGAATGCGGGAACGTGTGGCGCTTCTGGGCGGTGAATTCCACGTAGAAAGTCGTACGGAAGGGACTAAGAAGGGTACAAAGATTTCCATAGAACTGCCGATAGCCAAATAGCGGCTTTTGTAGGGAAAGATTACGTAAGGCAAGGTCTAACACTATGGCCAAGATTCGAATCATGCTGGCGGACGATCATACGCTGTTTCGCCAGGGAATCCGGACGCTGATTTCGGCGGAATCGGACATGGAAGTGGTGGGCGAAGCGTCCAACGGCGGCGATGCAGTGGACAAAGCTAATGAAGCGCGTCCGGACGTGGTCCTGATGGATATCGGGATGCCCGGGTTGAGCAGCTTCGAAGCCACGCGCCAGATTAAGAAGAACCGGCCCGAAACTAAGGTCCTGTTCCTCACGATGTACGACGACGAAGATTACCTGGTGGAAGGCATGGAAGTCGGCGCCAGCGGGTATGTGTTAAAGGACAGCCCCAGCCAGCAACTGGTGGCGGCGGTCCGTGACATCTGCCGGGGTGGCAGCTATCTGAGTCCGCGCATGCTCTCCCAACTGGTGGACGATTTCCGGAGCCGCATCAAGTCGGCCAATCGTCTGCCGCGTTTCGCCACTCTGACCACTCGCGAGCGCGAAGTGCTCAAGATGCTGGCGGAGGGCAATTCGGTGAAGGAAATCGCGTGCGACCTGAACCTCAGCGTGAAGACCGTCGAAGCGCACAAGTTCAACCTGATGCGCAAGCTCGACATTCACAACAAGGCGCAGCTGGTGCAGTACGCCATCCAGAAAAAGATCATAAAAATTCCTAATCTCGTGTAACGTATCCTCCTAAGAGACGAGTTGGTATCCTAGAGCCGCGGGCGACCGCGGCTCTTTTTTTTTTGCAAAACGCGCTACTTGGCCGCGCATGAACGCAAATAAACGCAAATGACATTGACGTGGGGCAGCGTTGACTTATGAAAAAATTCATCCTTGGATTCGTCATCGGTATTGTGTTCGCCGGCCTGGTGCTGGTGATTCTAGGTTTCGCCGCGGTTCGCATGGCCGGCTCGATCGGTGGCGATCGGCCGGTTTCGGTGTCGGACAATGCCGCCCTGATCCTTAACCTGGAGGGCGCGGTTCCGGAACAGCCCCCGGTGGACGTCGCCGTTCCTTTCCTGCGGCAGCCCCAGCCGCTGACCGTGCTCGATACCTGGAAGCTGCTTCACCGGGCCGCCGGCGATACGCGTGTGAAGGCCCTGGTACTCGAGCCCCGCGGGCTGGACGCCGGCTGGGCCAAACTCGAAGAGCTGCGGTCGGAGATCCTGGACTTCAAGAAATCCGGCAAGCCGGTCTACGCCTTTCTGCGTAACGCGGGCACTCGCGAATACTATCTGGCCACGGCCGCCGACAAAATCTATATGGCGCCCGAGGATGAGCTCGACGTAAAGGGTCTCCGCGCCGAGCTGCTGTACCTCAAAGGAACGCTCGACAAGCTGGGTGTGAGCATGGAATTCGAGCACGTCGGAAAGTACAAGGACGCTCCCGACACGTTCACGCGCACCTCTCCGAGTCCGGAAACGCTGGAGGTTACCAACCAGATTCTCGACCAGTATTACGGAAACCTGATTCAGGTGATGGCCGACGGCCGCAAACTGCCGCCTGGCGCGGTGCGTGGTGTTATCGACCAGGGGCCCTTTATTGGCAAGAGCGCGCTCGACGGGGGGTTAGTAGACGGGCTTATTTTCGAGGACGAGATGCTGGCGCAACTTAGCAGCCAGGTCAAGACCGATCTGAAGAAAATCGGCGCGCGCAGCTATTCCAGGACCGCGGCGGCCGACCCGACCGGCCGGGCTCGCATCGCCTACGTTACGGGCGAGGGCGAAATCACGCGCGGCAGTCCGAACGAAGACGTTTCGGACAGCGGAATTACAGCCTTCGGGATGATCAAACAGCTCCGCCAGGTGGCCGATGATTCGAGCATCAAGGGCGTGATCGTGCGCGTAGATTCCCCAGGAGGCGACGGGATCGCTTCGGACGACATTCTGCACGAGATGAAATTGCTGAGCAAGAAAAAACCTCTGCTGATTTCGATGTCGGACCTGGCGGCTTCGGGCGGATACTTCATCGCGATGACCGGGGATCCGGTCCTGGCCTACTCCAATACGCTCACCGGTTCGATCGGGGTCTTCTTCGGCAAAGTGGATCTGCGCGGGTTGTACGACAAGATCGGCGTCAAAAAAGAGCTGCTTACCCGCGGCCGCTACGCCGCGATCGATTCGGAGTACAAGGCGCTGACGCCGGATGAGCGGGAAAAGGTTCAGCGCGAGATCCAGGTGTTTTATCGCGGCTTCGTTGAGCGCGTGGCCGAAGCGCGCAAGCGGCCCTACGATCAAGTGGAACCGCTGGCGCAGGGCCGAGTTTGGCTGGGAGTCCAGGCCAAGACGAACGGACTGGTGGACGAGATCGGCGGTCTGGACCGCGCAGTGGAGATGATCAAGCAGCGCACCAATATTCCGGCTTCAGAGCAGGTGAGCCTGGTGTCGTATCCGCCCCGCCGGACTCTGCTGGAACTGCTTCTCAACCGCTCCAACGACAATTCGGAGCTGGAAACGGCGATTCAGAGCGCCGCCGGACGGCTGCCCTGGCGATCCTTGGCTCACGGCGGAGTCCAGCGGTTGATGCCGTATTCGCTCGTCGTGAAATAATCGCAGTGAAAGTAACAGTACTGGTTCGACGCGATCTACTCAATAGTTGCGCCACTTTGGAGTCGCTCCATTTACGGGCTTGGTCCAGTGTGGTAGCATGTTATTGCCTTCATGGACCACCTCCTGGAAGCAAACCCCCTGTTACGGAGATAGAGACAATCACGGAATGAGTTTTACCGTCTTTCTGGGCAATTTGCCCACCTGGGTCACCGCGGACGATATCAAGGGATGGCTAACAGCCGAAAACCTGGTCGCGGACGCAATTAAAGTAATCCGCAACCCCGAAACGCAGGAGTCCAAGGGCTTCGCGTTCATCGAAGCGCCCAACACCGAGGAGATGAACGCCATCATCCGCCGGTTTGACCGCGCCCCGCTGGAGGATCGCTTGCTTCGGGCTAATCCCGCGCAGCCGGCCCGTCCCAAGGGGCAGCAGGGTCGTCCTATGGGCGGTCCCGGACCGGGTCCGGCTCATGGGGCTCCGACGGGGCACGGCGCGGCACAGAACGCGGGGCATACTGCTCCCGTGGCGCATGGCACGCCCCACGCCTCCGAGCATCGCCCGCCGCCACCACCGCGACGCGTAAAGAAAACCGTCGCCAAGCGGAGCAGCGAAAGCCGCGGCCCGCAGAGTTCTTTCGCCGAAGAACTAGCCAAAGCGCTTTAAGCCCTCTCCGCGCTCGTGAACGGCCCTAGCGCGCCGAAGAGTGCTATACTCGATCCCTAAGTAATCTTAATGTTCCGTGCCCGCCGGACTGCGGGATTTTATAGCGCATGGGCGAACTGCTGATCATCAGGCTTCTTTTCATAGCCGTCCTGGCTTTTGCCGCCTACTTTCTCCATCCATTCAATCTAGAGGGCCCCCTGGCCGTGGGAGTAGGAGTCATCGCCGCCATAGGCGTGGTGGTGTTCGAGATCCGCATCAAGCAGGTCAGCATGCCGCGTTTGATCGGGGCCGCGTTCGGCAGTATTTTGGGAATCCTGGGCGCGTACCTCATCTCCCTGGTGCTGGAGCACGCCATGCCCGACAGCGATAACACGGTCCCTTTTCTGCAGGTTCTGATCCTGGCGCTGATGACCTACTGTGGGCTGGTGGTGGGCGCCGCCAAGGGCGAGATGCTGAATCTGGCTGCCCTGGGCGGGTTGTTCGGGGGCGAGAAAACCACTAAGAATTCGTTCAAGATTCTGGATACCAGCGTCATCATCGACGGTCGGATCGCGGATATCGCCGAGACGTCGTTTGTGGAGGGAGCGCTGGTAATTCCGCAGTTTGTGCTACGGGAACTGCAACTGGTGGCGGATTCCTCGGATTCGATGAAGCGCAATCGCGGGCGGCGCGGCCTGGACGTGCTGCAACGAATCCAGAAGATGCCGCAGTTGAACATCCAGATCGTGGAAGACGATTTTCCCAACGTCCGCGAAGTGGACATGAAGCTGATCGAGCTGGCCAAGTTGTATAGCTGCAAAATCGTCACCAACGATTTCAACCTGAACAAGGTCGCGCAACTGCACGGCGTCGAAGTGCTGAACATCAATGAGCTGGCCAATGCGCTGAAACCAGTGGTGCTGCCGGGCGAAACCATGCGCGTGTTCATTCTTAAAGAGGGTAAAGAGTACAACCAGGGCGTCGCCTATCTGGACGACGGCACCATGGTGGTGGTGGACAATGCGCGCAAGATGATTTCGAAGACCATCGACGTCGCGGTGACCAGTGTGCTGCAAACCACGGCAGGTAAGATGATCTTCGGCCGCTTCGACGAGCGCACCCACGCCGTCCACGACAAAGAACGCGATCGGCCGTCGCGGGAAGCTGCTCCCGCGGCGGGCAGCGGCGCGTAGAATTACTGTTCCAGATTCTCTACATCGGCCGCGTCTTGCGTTCGCCCTGTCGCACGCTTGTTCTTGATCAGCGTATCCCGGCTCAAGAAGGCGACCGGGACCCCGTCGAGATCCCCAGGCACGCGCTGATCCTAAGCTTCTTTAAACGTTACGCCCGTCGAACCTGTTCGATGCGCGCCGCGTTCTCAGGGGTGCAGCGCAACAGTACATCCACGTCTCCGGTATAACGGGGGAAGCCGTGAAAAGCGAGCGCGTGGGCCCCCACGATCAGGTATTCAACTCCGTGAGAGTTCAATGATTCGATAAACTCTCTCAAGTCTTTCGGAACAGCCATGCTCCTCCCGATACAGGCGAACCAGGTCAAACAGGATCTCGAGCCGCTGTTGGGGCGTAAGGCTGAGGTAGTAAGCGCGGTCCGCGGCATCAGCCTCGGCGTGGCTATCGAACCGGCGGACCATACGCTCCACGCGACTATCTTATCCAGTTTCCCCAGCACAACGCCGCCGAATTCATTACAATCAGTAGTTCGCTTGTAAGAGTTCGCTCATGAACGTTTCCGTCATTCTTCCCGCTGCCGGTCTTGGCACCCGCATGGGGCGTGAAAAGTCGGGCACCAGCCGCAAGCAGTTCATGCTGCTGGAGGGCGCGCCGATCCTGATCCACACCATTCGCAAGTTTCTGCGCTGTCCCTCGGTCACCGAAATTGTGGTGGCGCTGCGCGCCGAGGACATCGACTGGGCCCGCGGGCTGATCCATCACGAGCACCCCTCGAAACCGGTTCGCGTCGTGGAAGGCGGGGACACGCGGCAGCAGTCGGTGGAAAATGCGCTGGCCACGCTCACTTCCGATGTTGCCCTGGTGGCGGTACACGACGCGGTACGCCCCTTTATCGATTCCGAGCTGGTGGAAAAAGTGATCGCCGAAGCCGGGAAAACCGGAGCTGCGATTGTCGGGATCGTGCCCGTGGACACGATTAAGCAGGTGCACAAGAACAAGATCCGCGCGACGCTCTCGCGCGAGCACCTGGTTATGGCACAGACCCCGCAAGTCTTCCAGCTCGAACTGTTGAAGCGCGCGTTCGCCGCAGCCCGCAAGGACGGCTTTACCGGCACCGACGAATCCAGCCTGGTGGAGCGCCTGGAAGAGATCGAGGTTCACGTCGTGCAGGGCAGCGACCGCAACATCAAGATCACCAAGCCCACCGACATGGAACTGGCGCGACTGTTTCTATCCGAAGAAGTGGCGGGCCAGACGGCGTGAACGAGATCCGCACAGGGATGGGGTGGGATGTACATCGTCTCGCTGCGGGGAGGCCTCTGATTCTAGGCGGCGTCACAGTGCCCAGCGAACTTGGCCTGGACGGCCATTCGGACGCCGATATCCTATCTCATGCCATTACGGATGCTTTGCTGGGGGCGGCCGCGCTGGGCGATATCGGGATGCACTTTCCGGATACCGACCCTAAATGGAAAGACGCCGATAGCCTCCAATTTCTAGTGCGCACCGCTGAATTGGTGCGCGAGTGCGGGTTCGCAATCCTGCATATCGACTCGACAGTCATTCTGCAACAACCCAAGTTGAAGGACTTCCGGCAGCCAATCCGCGAGTCCGTCGCGCGGACCCTGGGCGTCGAAATCGAGCAGGTATCGGTGAAATTCAAGACGGCCGAGGGCGTGGGCCCGGTGGGTCTAAGCCTTTCGGCCGAAGCCCAGGCCATCGCCACCCTGGCCCGCTAGCGCCCTCTGATCAGGGGATCTTCAGGAGCAGCTTGCCAGTGGTTTTGCGCCCTTCCAGATCGCGATGCGCCTGCGCGGCTTCCGCCAGCGGATAGATCTTATCGATGTGGATCTTGAGTTTCCCCTCGCCGATCCAGCGGAACAGGTCGGACGTGCGCCATTCCAAATCTTCGCGGCTGGCGATGTAGGTAGCCAGCGTCGGTCGCGTGACATAGAGCGATCCCTTTTGGCTCAGTAGCAATACATCGAAGGGAGCCACGGGACCGCTCGACTGACCGAAGGCGACCATCATGCCACGCGGCTTCAGGCAATCGAGGCCTTTGAGAAACGTCGCCTGCCCGACGCCGTCATAGATTACCTCGACGCCCTTACCATCGGTCAGGCGCTTGGTTTCCGCCACGAAATCCTGCTGGTCGTAGAGAATCGCGGCCGAGGCGCCGTCCCCCAACGTGATTTTGGCTTTCGCCTCCGACCCGACCGCAGCAATTACGCGCGCGCCAATCATGGTCGCCATCTGGACGATCAGTCTTCCGGTGCCGCCGGCCGCCGCATGAACTAATGTCGTCTGACCCCCTTTCAGGAGGAAGGTCGAATGCGTGAGATAGTGCGCTGTACAGCCTTGCAGCATGGCTGCGGCGGCCGTCGCGTCGTCTACGTTGTCGGGAATCTTCACCAGCTGTCCCGCGGGAATCGCGTGAAACTCCGCGTAGGAACCCCGCGCCATCGCATAAGCGACGCGATCGCCGGGCTTGAATTGGGTGACGCCCTCACCCAGTTTTTCCACTTTCCCGGACGCTTCCGATCCGAGCACCGCCGGCAATGGAGCCTTGTACAAGCCGCTGCGGAAATAGGTATCGACAAAGTTCACGCCTGAGTAGGCGACCTTCACCAGCACCTCGCCGGGTCCAGGCTGGGGCGTGGGGAAATCGCCGTAACGCATTACGTCGACCCCGCCGGTTTGTTCGATATAGACGGCTTTCATAGTTGTCGTAGTCTCCTGCGTAAGTGCACCGTGCCAGCGTACAACAATAGATAAGCGAGCGTCACGGGAAAACACACCAGCCGCACCAGCGCAGGCACGGCAGCCGATCCGGTGAGCCCCAACCTGTAGCCGACGAATTGCCGCAATTGGCGGAAGTGCACGCGATCCAGCCAGAAGTAGTCGCCATTTTCGTTGATGATGAAAATCTTCGCGGGGAGTTTGCCGGCGAGCCACCATTTCCACTTGGTCATGATCGGCTCGGCCGCGCAGATGATGCCGGCCACGACGTATTTCCGTTGCGCCAGGTCGGCCCACAAGGCGTTACGCCCCGCGCCGCCGCCATAATCATTCACGTTGTAGACGCGGCCGTGGAATCCGGCCGGCTCCCCGGCATAGCAGGTGACCAGGTCCATCTCAACATCCTGGCCAAATAGATCCCGCAAGTAGGGGATCAGTCTCTCGATCAGCCTCCGCGATCCGCTTTCGATCAACAGGATCCGCGAGCAGGGCGGGATATGGGGATAAAAAAAGTAGCGCAAACCGCTATTGTACGGTGCAAATTCCTGAAGGTCACATATCGGTTGCCGTGTATAATCTATCGCAAGTGCAGCTCACCGCAGTCGACTGGGGCATCGTCGCCCTTTATTTCCTCTTCAACCTCTCGGTCGGTCTCTATTACAAGTCGCGCGCGCAGGCGAGCGTGGAGGAATTCTTCCTCTCAGGCCGCAACGTGCCGTGGTGGCTGGCAGGCACCTCCATGGTGGCGACTACTTTCGCCGCTGACACACCCCTGGCAGTTACCGGGATGGTTGCGGCTAACGGGATCGCCGGAAACTGGCTGTGGTGGTGCTTCGTCTCGAGCGGAATGCTGACGGTTTTTTTCTATGCGCGATTGTGGCGGCGCTCGGGCGTAACCACCGACGTCGAATTCGCTGAGATCCGCTACTCGGGGCGGCCAGCGGCGTTTCTGCGCGGATTCCGCGCGCTGTACCTCGGGATCCCGATCAACTGCATCATCCTGGGCTGGGTAAACAAAGCCATGGTCGACATCCTTATGTTGATCCTGGGTGTCACGAAGCTTGAAGCTCTGGCGATCGTGATCGGCCTGATTGTGCTCACGTCGCTTATTTCCACGCTCTCTGGATTGTGGGGCGTGCTGGTGACCGATCTCTTTCAGTTCGGGATCAAGATGGGCATGGTGATCGTGCTGGCCGTGTTTGCTGTGCGGGCCGTCGGGGGCATCGACGCCATGAAACAGAAACTACTACTGGTGGACGCGGCACGCGGACCGGCAGGTGGATCGGTGCTCAACTTCGTGCCCGATCTCAACTCGGCTTGGATGCCGCTTCTCACGTTCCTGGTATACATTTCGCTCAATTGGTGGGCGACATGGTATCCGGGGGCCGAGCCGGGCGGCGGAGGCTACATCGCGCAGCGCATGCTGAGCGCGCGGGATGAACGGCATTCGCTGCTGGCGACGCTGTGGTTCAACGTGGCGCACTACGCGATCCGGCCGTGGCCGTGGATCCTGGTGGGACTGGCGTCGTTAATACTCTTCCCTGGCCTGGAAAAACCGGAAACCGGCTACATCCGGGTGATGATCGCCACGTTGCCGCCCTCGCTGCGGGGCCTGATGGTGGCGGCGTTCGCGGCTGCGTACATGTCGACGATCGCGACGCAGCTCAACTGGGGCGCCAGCTACCTGGTGAACGATTTCTACCGCCGCTTCTGGAAGCCTGGCGAAACCCAGGAGCACTACGTGATGATCTCCCGGCTGGCGACCGTATTCCTCACGCTGGTTTCGGCGGTGGTGACCTTCTACCTCGAGTCGATCGCGGGCGCGTGGAAGCTGCTGTTGGTCACTGGCGCAGGCACCGGAGGCGTGCTGCTGCTGCGCTGGTACTGGTGGCGGATCAACGCCTGGAGTGAAGTATCGGCCATGCTGACGGCGTTTCTGGTATCGGTGGGGCTGCAAGTCGGGTGGGGGCTCGATAGCGACAAGCCTCTGGACTTCGCCTGGCTGATGATCACTACGGTGGCGATCACTACGGCGGTGTGGCTGGCGGTTACGTTCCTGACGCAGCCAGAACAAAAGGACGTCCTGGTTGCTTTCTACCGGCGGACTCGCCCGTCTAAGACTGGGTGGTCACCGATTGCAGCGCTCGCGCCGGACGTCAAGCCTTCGCGCGACGGGCTCTCCAATCTCGTGTGCTGGGCGGGGGGCTGTATGCTGATTTATGGCGCGCTGTTCGGCGTCGGAAAACTTCTGCTGCATGAGACGACCACCGGAGTCGCGCTGCTGGCCATGGGGGCGATCGGTTTCGCCGTCATCTACCGCAATCTCTCGCGGAGGGGCTGGAGTGCGGTGGTGGACTAAGAATAGGGACAGCCTACATGTTTCCGCCGCGCATCACTGCGTGTTATCGGCGAATGGCGGCGGCGGAATCATGCGGGCTGTCCCCGTGTTCTATTTCCTTCTCGCGATCGTTTCGGTGCACGCGGCCGGGCCGGTCGATTTCGGTAAAGCAGAACTGGATGCCGCGCTGGCTGAGCGCAAGCTCAAGCTGCGGGTGGATACCGAAATCAGCCTGGATCGACCAGAAACGTTCAGTATCACGCTGTACAAGACGGGCGTCGCACGCATTACTGGGGGCGATCTGCGCGGCCTGATGTACGGGCTGATCGAAGCGGCCGAGCAGATTCGCGCGACCGGGCGGTTGAAAGCAGTCAGCGGAAAACCGGCCACGCCCGTGCGGGGCGTCCGCATGGCGCTGCGATCTTATGACCTGACGCAGCCCTGGTTCACCTCGGACGATCTCTGGCGCGCCTATTTCCAGACGCTGGCACGCAGCCGGCTCAATCGACTCAGCCTGGTGCTGCCCCTGGCCGAGGCGGATATTGAACGCTTGCGGATTCTTTCGGAAACCGCGGCCGCTTTCGGCGTCGATTTCGTCCTGGGGATCCGCAACCTTACGGGTGATCCGCAGGAGCTGTCCGCACATTTGCGCGGCATCCTGGACAATTGCCCACTGATACGCGGGGTGCAGATCGAGGCCGGCGACGAGCCCGTGCAACTGTACCAGCAGGGCGTATTTAGGGCCCTCCGCGAATCCGGCCGCCGCGTTATGCTGGATTTACGGGGCGTGGATGGGCGGCCCGACCTGGTACGCGCGGCCTCAGGATCGGGAGCGCCAATCAGCGCGTCCGGGTTCGAGATGGACGCTCCGGGTCCGGATTTCATGGGTGATCATAGCCAGCTCTATTTGACCAATGGCCGGAGCAGCTACGACGCGGCGTTCCGGAAATAGCTCGTCACTGTAATGAGTCTTCCCTGGTGGAAATGGAGTTCGGCCGCAGCGGCCCTGATCATTACGCTGATGGGCGCCTGGTGGGCATCGCGGCCGCCCAAGCCGCCCGCGATCGTTTCGGTCGACGTGAAGGTCACAGGAGTGGTCGGGAAAAGCGTGCCTTACGTAAAGGCAGAGATCCCGGAAACGCTCACGCCCTCCAGCAAACAAAAGAATTGACGAATAACTACTTCGTCACCGGCTGCAGCGACCGGCTCTCGATGATGTGATCGATCATGCCGTATTCTAGGGCCTGGTCCGGTTCCAGAATGTAGTCGCGATCCACATCGCGGGCGATCTTCTCGACCGTCTGGCCCGTGGCCTTGGCGAGAATATCGTTCAGCGTCTCCCGCATGCGCAGGATTTCGCGCGCGTAGATATCGATATCGGTCGCTTGCCCGGCCAGGCCGCTCATCGACGGCTGGTGGATCAGGATGCGGGCATGCGGCAGGCTGTGCCGCTTTCCCTTGGTTCCGCAGGCGAGCAGGACCGCGGCCATCGAAGCTGCCTGTCCCACGCAGTAGGTGATGATGTCCGGCTGGACCAGGCGCATGGTATCCAGGATCGCCAAGCCCGCCGTAATCGAACCGCCGGGGGAATTGATATAGAGGGAAATGTCCTTCTCGGGGTCCTCAGCCGCCAGGAACAGGATCTGGGCAATGATCAGGTTCGCCACGTTGTCGTCGATGGGCGTGCCCAGGAAGATGATGTTCTCCTTGAGCAGGCGCGAGTAGATGTCGAAGGCGCGCTCGCCCCGCGAAGTTTGCTCGACGACCATCGGTACCAGAACGGAATTCTGCATGACTCTCTCCTTGGCGGGAACGGCCCCCAGGGCCTGTAAAGCCCGGGCCCAGCGGGCCCTCTAAACCCTATGATAACGCGACCGGATAGCAGCCGCGCCATAAAGGCCCAATAGAATCTCGAAAGTTGCCGATATAATTCTAGGGTAGGCGGGATGACCCGCCCGCCTATGAACCCATGCGCATCCTGATCGCCGACGACAGCATCGTTTCCCGGCACCTGCTGGAGGCTACCCTCCGGAAGTGGGGGTATGAAGTCGTCGTGGCCAATGACGGTACGCAGGCGTGGAATATCCTGCAAGGCGAAAATCCCCCGCGGCTGGCGATTCTCGACTGGGTGATGCCCGGGCTCACGGGACCGGAAGTTTGCAGCCGCGTGCGCGAAACATCCAAGAACAGGGAACTGGACTATACCTACATTGTTCTGCTCAGCTCGAAAAGCCAGCGGGAGGATCTTATTGAGGGGCTGGAAGCAGGCGCGGACGACTATCTGACCAAGCCCTTCGACCAGCACGAGCTCAAAGTTCGGCTGCGCGCCGGAACGCGCATCATCGACCTGCAGCGCGAGCTGGTGTCCGCCCGCGAGGAGCTGCGCGACCAGGCCACCAAGGACTTCCTGACGAGAATCTGGAACCGCTCGTCGATTCTGGACGTGCTGACGCGGGAACTGGCGCGGGCGTCCCGCGAAAAGCGGTCGGTGGGTGTGGTGCTGGCGGACCTGGACCGCTTTAAATCGGTTAACGATACTTATGGCCACTTCGCGGGCGATGCGGTGTTGCGCGAGTTCACCCGGCGCATGACAGCCGCGATGCGGCCGTATGATTCGATCGGCCGGTACGGCGGAGAAGAGTTTCTGATCATTCTTCCCGGCTGCGATGAGCGATGCACAGCCAACCAGTCGGAGCGCTTGCGCGCCGCGCTGGCGAACGAACCGATGCTGATCGGGGACGTGGCGCACGTGGTCACGTGCAGTTTCGGCGCCACCAGTTGGCGTCCGGACGCGAATTCTACCGCCGATGAGCTCATCCACCTGGCGGACGACGCGCTGTATATGGCCAAGCACCAGGGACGTAATTGCGTGGCGGTACTGACTCCGCCCGCAGCGGAAGCTGCGGCGCAGCCTAAATAGGCGACTGTCCCTCCTTTTGCGCAGATTATCGGGCGGAAACGGTCGGTTGCGATGTGCCTTCCGCTACGGGCTTCCGTTTGCGCATCCAGGAGACCACGCGATACCCCAGCAGCAGGGTCACAATGGCTGCGTACATGAGCGGCTTCCGGATATCGGACTTCACCAGCCACCAGTAGTGGATCACGCCCGCGATGGCCGTCAAGTACACCAAGCGGTGAAGCCTCTTCCAGCGTTTGAACGTTAGTCTGCGCACCCAGCCCGCGGTGGACGTGATCGCCAGAGGAAGCATGGCCAGGAACGCCAGCATGCCGACGGTGATATAGCGGCGCTTGGCTATGTCCTCCCAGATGGCAGGAATAGTGTTTTGCCGAGGGTCCAGGACGACCCAGATCGCCAGATGGAGGCAGCCATAAAAGAACGCGTATAGCCCGAGCATCCGGCGAAAGCGGGTGATCTGCGGCCGGTTGAGCAGCATCCGCAGCGGCGTGATGCACAGCGTGATGCAGATGAAACGGATGGTCCAGTCGCCGGTGTAGTGAGTGACATACTCGATCGGATTCGCCGTGAGGTCCATCTGGAATCCGAACCACACCAGCACGGCCAGCGGCACCAAGCCCAGCAGGAACACCCCTGCCTTGGTCCACGGGCTGGAGAGGAATCGATTCATGCTGCTGAAGAGCCTTGAGGCGAGTTAGTGGAATTTCGCCAGATCCATCCCGGTGTAAAGACTGGCTACCTGGTCGCCATAACCGTTGAATTTCACGGTCGGAATTTCCGTGCCCTGTCCAAGAAAACCGCCCCCGAGCCGCCGTTCGACCTTCTGGCTCCAGCGCGGGTGATCGACTTCCGGATTCACGTTCGAGTAGAAGCCATACTCGTGCGAGGAATAGATTCCCCAGTCGGTAGGCGGCTCTTTCTCGACGAAGCGGATTCGTGTGATCGATTTGATGCTCTTGTAGCCGTATTTCCACGGGATCACAAGCCGTACGGGGGCGCCGTTCTGGTTCGGCATGGTCTCTCCGTACATCCCGAATGAGAGCATCGTGAGAGGATGCATGGCCTCGTCGAGGCGCAATCCTTCGACATACGGGAAGGGAATACCCGCTTCCCGCGGCGATAGCATCGACTTCGGATCGAAGTACGTCTCGAACGCCACGTACTTGGCTTTTCCGGTGGGCTGCACCTGCTTGAGCAGCGTGCTCAGCGAAAATCCGATCCACGGCACCACGATCGACCAGCGCTCCACGCAACGGTGCCGATAGATGCGTTCCTCGGGCGGGGCCAGCTTCATTACCTGATCCAGGCTGAGCGTCTTCGGCTGCATGACCTCGCCTTCGATTCGGATGCTCCAAGGATCCGGAACCTTCCATTTCGGCGCGTTCTGGGAAGGATCTTCCTTTTGCGTGCCAAATTCGTAGAAGTTGTTGTAACTTGTGACGACCATCTTGGGCGACGGCTTTTCATTCCCCTGGTTGTGAAGGGGACCGGTCTGGACCAGGCCATTGATCTTGGCAGTAGCCAGCGACACGGACGGCAGTGCCAGGGTTCCCAGCGTCGCAGCGCCCGCGCCCAGAAACCGGCGCCGGTTCAGATACACTTCCTTAGGCGTGACATCGGAATAGCGGAGGTCGGCAGGTTTTCGGATCAGCATGGTTCGGACTCCCAGTTTAATGGTAACTCCAGATTAATAGGAGCGGGAGAGGTTCATGCCCTCGTAGAGCTTGGCAACCTGCTCGCCGTATCCGTTGAACATCTGCGTTTTGATGAACTTGGCGTTGAACAATCCGCCTTCTCCCAATCGCTGCTCTTCCTTTTGGCTCCAGCGGGGATGTTCGCGCGTGGGATTGACGTTGGAATAGAAGCCGTACGCTGCAGGCCAGCTCAGGCTCCAGGCGGTGGGCGGCTGTTCCTCCACAAAGCGGATCCGCACAACCGATTTTATGCTCTTAAAACCGTATTTCCAGGGGACCACCAACCGAAGGGGTGCTCCGTTCTGATTGAGAAGCGTCTCGCCGTACATGCCGACGGTCAGCAGCGTGAGCGGATGCAGCGCCTCGTCCAGGCGCAGGCCTTCGAGATAGGGAAACTGGATGCCGGCCTGCCTCGGCGAGAGCATCTGCTTGGGGTCGTAAAAGGTTTCGAAGGCTACGAACTTGGCTTTGCTGGTCCACTTCACCTGGTTCAGCAGCACGCTGAGCGGGAATCCGATCCAAGGCACCACAATGGACCAGGCTTCCACACAGCGGTGGCGATAGATACGTTCCTCGAGCGGCGCCAGTTTCAGAATCTGGTCGAGATCCAGCGTTTTGGGCTGTGCTACTTCGCCCTCGATTCGCACCGTCCACGGGGAAATGGGTTGCCACTTGGGAGCGTTCTTCGAGGGCTCGTCTTTGCCCGTGCCAAACTCGTAGAAGTTGTTGTAGCTGGTGACGACGTTTTGGGGCGTGACCTTCTCGGCGCCGGCGTTGAACGCGGTCTTGGCGGCGGCGAGCTTCGCCGCGCGCACCGCGAGGGGCATAGCCAGGCCGCCCAGGATCGCCGAGCCCGTTGCCAGGAATCGCCGCCGGTTCAGGTAAATTTCCCTGGGTGTGACCTCCGAATAACCGGGATTCGCAGCCTTCCGAATAAGCATGGGGCTATCTCCGCCCAACATGTTACCTCAGGTGCTGCGTTTTTATCGCTCGATCTTAAACCCAATCTTCAGCGTGACCTGAAATGCCGTGACCTTCCCCTCCTCAATGCTGCCGCGCTCATTTACGACCTCAAACCAGTCCATATGACGCACAGTCTTGGTTGCTTCAGCCACGGCGGACTTAACAGCTTCAGCGAAGCTCACGGGCGATGTCCCGACGAGTTCGATCACTTTGTAGGTGCCTGACATAAAGAACTCTCCTGGCGTCTAGTATCAGTCATTCTTGGCGCGCATACTTTACATTGCACCGGTTGGCCGCTACGCTCAATTTTCGGACCATGACGGCCGTTCGCCGACCATACGTGTGGCTCATCCTCTGCCTGATCGTACAGGCGGCGCTGCTGACCCATCGCCTGGATCTGCTCCCGATGTGGGGCGACGAGCTGTTCACGTTGCGCGCCGCCCAGCAACCGATAGGGACCATGCTCGAGACCGTCCGCGGCGATGTGCATCCGCCTTTATATTTCCTGCTGGCGCACTATTGGATCCAGATGGCGCCCAGCGGCGACGCGCTGCCGTGGCTACGACTTCTGTCCGTGCTATTCACGCTGCTTTCGACGATTGCCTTGGACCGCTTATGGCTGAAGCATGCCCCGCCGAGCGTCCGGAGTTGGTGCCTGGCGCTGTGGACTTTTTCGGCGTGCCTGCTTTTGTACTCCCGCATGGCGCGATCGTACAGCTTGCAGGTCCTCGGATTCGTAGTCGTGTGTTGGGCGGCATGGCGCTGGAGCCAGGAGTTGAGTTCGTGGAAGAGGCTGCTGTTATGGGCCGGTTCGCTGGCGGCGCTGCTCTACACGCACTACGTGCCGGGGAATGCAGCCTGGGCGGGCGCGAATGTGCTGCTGTTGACGAATGCGCGAAGGCCCCCGTGGCGGCTGCTGGCGGGAAACCTCATCGTTCTGGCGGCCTATCTGCCTTGGGTGGTGACGCTCGCATCGGTGCTCGCGGTTTGGCGGGCGAAACCCGGTCTGCTGCTAATCACGAGCAACAGTTTGTTCGAGTCGAGCGTAAAGTCGGCCTACTGGTTCTTCTCGTTTTCCTATGGCGAAGCGATCCCGGTGTGGATGCTCCCGGTGACCGCGCTGCTGGCGATCCCCGTCCTCTGGCTGTTATGGACCGGAGCCCGAGCCGGGCGGACCTGGGTGGTTCCCGCCGCCGTCACAGCCCTGATCGGATTCGCGGGCGTGGCCGGTTGGGTCTCCTACGCGTTCGGACCCGCGCGGCTGCTGTTTCTGCTGCCACTAGCGCTGCTGGCGATTGCTGCGGGAGCGCATTACGCACCGCGCGCCGGGACTGTGATCGCCGGAGCGCTTCTGGCCGCGAACCTGGTGGGCATCGCAAGCTATTTCCAGGCGCGCGATCTCCTGAACATCGGCTATTTGGCCCCCATGGACCGTATCGCGCGGGATATCGCCGGCAGCTCTTCACCGGCCGATACAATCGTGCTGATCGACGGTCCGAACCTGAGCGGTGTAGTGCTCGAGTATTATCTGGCGGGCTTCTCCACGCGCCAGATTTTCACGCCGCAGGACGCTGAAGCGGCGAGGCGGGAACTCGCCAATCCCGCGATCCGGCATGTTTGGTTGATGCGCAATCCCCGCGATGTTACGCCGGGCAATATATTGGAGCGCATGGGAACCGAGCTACGCGGGTCCTATCAAGGGCGGCTGCATCCTTATGTGTCGTTTTCGCCGACGCACAAGGCTCTAATGCGCGCCGCTGGTGTGCAGGTTTCTTCGGACTGGATGTACGCCGCGTGGGAATTCCGGAAGCCGTAGAATCGCGCGGCTATTGATGCAGTTCCGTGCTGTCCAGCAACTCGCCGTTGGGCTTTCTTGCCTCGACGCGCGCTGTCTTGCCATCCACATTTACAACCACGAAATTCTCAGTGCTGACGACCTTCACCGTAATACCTTCGGGAGGCGTGTCGACATCGTAAAGAGGCGCTCCACCGCCCCCGGTAGTGAAGTAATGGATGCCGTTCTTCAGGTAGTGCTGATAGTTGTGGTCGTGGCCAAAGAAGCCGGCCGAAACCCGGTACTTCTCGAACATCGGCTCCAGTTCCGTCATCTGCTTGTTCTCGCCCTGGCGACGCCTCACCGCAGTTTCCGGAGGATGATGTGCGAACACAAATCGGAAGTCGGCGCTCTGAGCATCGCGCAGGTCCGCCGCCAGCCACTGCGCCTGCTCCTTCCAAAAGGAATCTTTCTCCGTGTCGGTGGCACCGACATTCTCAATGTCGCTGTTGATCACGGTGAAATGCGAGCTGCCCCAGTTGAACGAGTAGTATGGCCGGGCATCCATGTAATCGAAATAGTTCTTCGCGTTCCGCTCATGATTGCCCAGGGCCGGGAAAAATGCGGTTTTGCGCAACAGCTCGCGTTCGGCGTCGAAAAAGATTGGCCACTGCGATGTATCGCCGCCATCCGCCACCAAATCCCCGGTGTGCATCACGAAATCCGGGTTGGCATTTTTCAGAATGCCCTCGACCACCGTTCGATGCACGTCATGCCTGGTTCGCGTGTCACCGTAAACCACAAATTGAAATCGCGCCGCACCGGCCGGGGGCGTCTTGAACGAACCCTTTCCGGCTTCGCCCGGGAACGATTGGTAGTAGTAAGTTAAGCCCGGCCTTAGGGCCGTCAGGGTGATGCTTTCAGCGCGCAGGATCGGTGCGGTTCTTTCCATCTTGCCGGGCTCAGTGCCTACCGCTGCTTCGCCTTTCTGGATGACCCAGACCACGGTAGCCGAGCGGGGTCCCACGTTAACAGCGTAAGGACCGCCGACGATCTTTTCGCCATTCGCTTGCGCGGCGGCGGGCCGTGCTCCCCACAAAAGCGCGCCCAGGGTCAGCACGAACAACGATGTCGTCAGCGCGCACAATCGCACAGTTCTTCTCATGGGGAGGTCTCCAGTAGGCAGATTACCAGCATCCATCTGGTTGATGACGGTTTCGTGAGGATTTCGCAACAAACTCGTGGCATTGCAATCGATGTTGTTTTCGCCGGGTCGTAATCCGAGAGTCACCGACTTGTCATCGTAGTCCTGTACTCTTCCCCATGACGTCCCCCTATTCCGAGCGAAAGGTTCGCTATGAAACGGCTTATTCCCATTCTTATTCTGCTGAGTCTTCCTTTGTTTGCGCAAGATCGCGCCGCGATCATTGGCACAGTGACTGATCCGTCCGGATCGCTTGTGGTTGGCGCCACTGTCGAGCTGAAATCCGTCACAACTGGACTTCAGCGGACGGGCACAACCAGCGCGAGCGGGCTTTACGAAATCACGCCCCTGGCGGTTGGAAGTTACACCATGACGATCACAAAGAGCGGGTTTAAGCCCACTACCGTGGATCACATCGATCTTCAATATGGCGATACGCGAACGATCGATGCCCGTCTGGAAATCGGCGCCACCAGTGAAAGCGTGGAGGTCACGGCTACCGCGGAAACCTTGAACCGCACGAATGCCGAGATCGCGGGAGTAATCGAATCTTCGCAAATCAAGGAGATCCCGGTCAGCGGCCGCAACTGGGCGAGCCTCATGATTCTCGCGCCCGGCGCCATCAACTATGGCGACGGCGCGCAGCGCAGCATCCGCTTCGCGGGACATTCCCTGGACGACAACAACTTTACGTTCGATGGCATCGACACCACCGGCATTCAGGAGCAAACTCAGAAAGCGGATACCCGCCTCAACATCGCGCTGGACGCGATCGACGAGTTCCGGGTCAGCACATCCAACTACTCGGCGGAATCGGGAGCCGCAGGCGGCGCCCAGATCAACGTCGTTTCCAAGAGCGGCACCAACAACTATCACGGCAGCGTCTTCTACGCGGTTCGCAACGACGCGCTGGACGCCCGCTCGCCCTTTGACGGGGACACGCTGCCTCCGTTCACCTTGCATCAGTCCGGCGCCAGCTTCGGCGGAGCGGTGGTGAAGAACAAGGCCTTCTTCTACACGAATTTCGAGGATCTTCACCAGAGCCTGGGCCAGACCTTCATCAATTTCGTCCCTAACGCCGCATTCCGCACACAGGCGCTGGCGAAATCGCCGGTGCTCAAGCCGATCCTGGACGCCTATCCGATGGGCCAGATTCCGATTGACAACGTGACCGATCAGGTAACCAAAGTGGCCTCCGATACCGTACGCGAAGACGCCGGTATGTTCCGGTTCGACTATCACCTCAACAGCACCAATTCGATGTTCTTCCGCTATAACATCGACAACGCTTACATCGACAATCCCACGGATGCGCTGGGCGGCCACAACGTGATTCCACATGTTCCGACCAACGTAGTGCTGCAGTACCAGCGGCTGATTTCTCCCACCACAATTAACGAGGTGAAGTTTGGAGTGAATCGCGCCAACTACCACAACTACGGCTATGGAACTTCGCCGGTCGGGGCTAACGTCGGGACTTTCGACAGCGTCAGCGATACATCGCTCGATACCGAGGTCGGAACGACTTTCTCGGTCATAGACAACGTGACCATGATTCGCGGCCGCCACACGTTGAAGTTCGGCGTAGATGTCCGCCGCATTCGCCTGAACAATTCGGGCAACACGCTGACCACTTCGACGATCACCTACGCGACCAACCAGGACTTCATAAACAACGTGGCCGACTCCGCCACCTATTTGCAGGGGGAAGGCGTCGTGGGCAACCGGCGCACTTTCTATCAGGGCTACGTACAGGATGAGTTCCGCTTCACTCCGAATTTGACGCTCAGCATGGGCCTGCGTTACGAGTTCTACTCGGTGGCGCACGAGATCCTCAATCGGTCCGCCGTGGTCGATATTTTGGGATGCGGCGGCTTCTGCCCGAAAGGGACGCCCTACTACGATCCCAACACCAAAGATTTCGGGCCTCGCCTCGGGATAGCGTGGGCGCCCGCGGCGCTGCATGGGAAAACGGTCATCCGGAGCGGCTTCGGCATCTTCTACGGCGGCAACCAGAATGACGATTTCAGCGATCCGGCCGAAAGCGCCGTGCCGCGCTACTCACTGTCTTCGAGCGATTTTCCCGCGCTGGCGTATCCGCTGACGGCTTTTCTCGATCCCAAAAATCAGCTTTTTAGCCCCAAGTCGATTGACCGGCACCGGAAGGATCTTTCCTACGAGAATTGGGATTTTCTGATCGAACAGCAGTTGCCGCAAGACTGGCTTTTCCAAGTGGGCTACACAGGCAGCGAAGGTCATCATCTTTTTGACAGATACACCATCAATCTGATCGATCCGCTTACCGGAAAGAGACCCCTGGCGGGCTTCGGCTCGTTCGGGCTGAAGGCGAATGACGGCAACAACAATTTCAACGCGCTGCAAGTTTCGCTGCAACGCCGGTTCGTGCGAGGGTTGCTGTTCCAGATGAATTACATGTGGTCGCACGGGATTACCGACGCGTCTATCGGTTCCGGTGAATCCGTAGCGCTTCAGAATATGGCCTGCCGCGCGTGCGATCGCAGCAGCACGAACGTCGACGTGCGCCATAACATGACCGCTGACGCCATTTACGAATTGCCCTTCCGCCGGGGCACGATCCTCGGAGGATGGGAATTGGCGGGCATCGCCACAGCCCGGACGGGACTGCCGGTGAACATCACCATGTCGCGCAAAGCCTCGGCCCTGCCGGACGGGAACACCTCCAGTCAGCGCCCCAACCTCGTGCCGGGAGTTCCGATCTATGCCGCGAATCAGACCATCAACAACTGGTTTAACCCAGCGGCGTTCTCTCTTCCGGCGAACGGAACCCGCGGAGACCTGGGCCGCTATATCGCCAACGGTCCGGGGATGTTCGAGATCGACAGCTCGCTGCAGAAGCGTTTCAAGATCACCGAGCGGCTGGCGCTCAACTTCCGAGCGGCTGCGTACAACGTCCTGAACCACCCGGTTTTCAAGACCCCGTCAGGCAGTATCGGCGCGCTTACGGGCAATCCTCCGGCGGTCAGCGGCAGCTTCGGACGGATCACCAATATCATCAACACGGGCGCGGTGGGGACCGGAGCACCGCGGCGCATCGAGTTCATGCTGCGGGCCGAGTTCTAACTGATAATCCCCTTGCGCACCGCGTAGAGAATCAGTTCCGGTGCGCTGTGCAGGTTGAGCTTCTGGAGGATATGGTTGCGATGGGTCTCCACCGTGTATAGGCTGAGGTTGAGCAGCGCCGCGACTTGTTTGTTGCTCTTGCCTTCGGCGACCAGTTGCAGGACTTCCCGTTCGCGATTGGTCAGCAGCTCGTAACTGTCCTCGGCGCCGAGCTCCTCCAACTGATGCATGTAATCCTCTTTCAGCAGACTGCGCACTGCAGGGCTGAAAAAGGATTTGCCTTCGGTGATGGCTCCGATCGCCGCGATCAGATCGGCTTCCGCGGAATCCTTCAGCAGATAGGCGCGCGCCCCGGCTTTGAGCGACCGAATCACGTAGCTCTCGTCCTTATGCATGCTGAGGATCACCACCGCCGCAGCGGGATTCCGGTTGACGATCTGGCGCGTGGCCTCGACACCGTTTAACTGCGGCATGGCGATGTCCATGATCACGACGTCGGGATTTTCGGCCGCCGCCAGATCCACGGCCTGGCGCCCATCGGACGCCTCGCCGACCACTTTCAGATCGGGCTGGCGCTCGAGCAGCAGGCGCAAGCCATTGCGCATGACGGTGTGGTCGTCGGCCAGGAGAATACGGGTCATGTGGCGCACGCACTCGTGCGTGCCGCGTCGAGACTCCTCTCGACGCAGATTCTTATGGCGCACGCCGAGGTATCGACACGAGTGTCGATACGGCACGCATGAGTGCGTGCGCTACTCTTAACTCGCAAGGGGCAGCTCCACATCCACCTTGGTCCCGGCCCCGGGAGTCGAACGGACGTGGAACGCGCCGCCCAGGTGGCGGACCCGCTCCTCCATGCCAACCAGACCCAGGCCGCGCACACGCCGGGCATCGAACCCCCGGCCGTCGTCCTCCACGGAAAGAACGATTTTCGAATCCTCCTGGTGGACTACCACCCGCACGGAGCGAGCTTGGGCGTGGCGGGCGCAATTGTGCAAGGCTTCCTGGACCACCCGGTAGATGCAGGTCCGCAGGGCGTCCGGCAGCTCGCCGGCCGAATCGGCCGCCGTAACCTGCACGCGAATCCCGGTACGCTTGGAAACCTCGCGAGCTTGCCATTCCAGCGCCGGCACCAGGCCGAAATCGTCCAGCATGGAGGGGCGCAGCAGCAGCGTCATGTTGCGGATGATGTTCACGCTGGCTTCGGCCAGTTTCTTGATGGAATCCACGTGCTGGCGGACGTGGGTGGCATCCGGAGGGACATGGGCGGCAGCGTTCCCGGCTTCCATCAGCAAGGCCGAAAGCGATTGGCCCACCTCGTCGTGCAGCTCGCGCGAAATGCTGCGGCGCTCTTCTTCCTGGGCCGAAACCAGGCGCGCGGACAGCTCCTTCAGCTCCTGCTGCGCGTCCAGGCCTTCCCGATAGCGCTGTTCCAATTCCCGTTCGAGGCGTAAGGTTCGCCAAATGGTAAACCCGGCCAGCAGAAGGCCCACTCCCAGGGCCAGAGCCACGATCAGCGTCAGGCGTCCACGCAGCCGCCCGAACGTTTCCTTCAAGCGCGCGTCCGACGCCGCCATTTGCCGCGCGCTGATCGCGTCCACCTGATCCGCCATCTGGATCAGCTCCGCCCGATGCTGGCGGACCTGTTTCGACAAATACTCCGAACCACGGACCTGGCGGTTTTCGGCCGGAATCTGGGAAATGAATTCCAGCAGCTTCCAGTAGAGCTGGAGCTCCGACTGCAATTCGTGCAAGGCGGCGCTCTCGGTGGGATCGATCAGGGCGGCGCATTCGGCCAGTGCCCGGTCGGTTTGGCCGCGCGTTTCGGCAAAACGTTCGATCTGCGCGGCAGCGGTTTTCTCATCCAGCGCGAGCAAATAATCGCGCATAATGATCGCTGACTGGAAGATTCCCGTTCGAACCCGATCGAGCGCGCGATCGCGGCGCAGGTGATGATTGCGCTCCTCCAGGTCGCTGGTACGGACCTGTTCGAGCGTTCGCAGGGCGTAGCCGCCGGCCAGGAGCATCAGGAGCAGGAGACTGCCGAAACCTGCCACCAGGAGGGGCCGTCCACCGAGTCGTGGACCGGTTTTGGGCGACAATGACATCCGGCACCCTAAGTCTAACCTGAGCGTCCAGCTAAGGAATACTGTCTACACGGGATTGCTGCATTTGCCGTCGAAGTGTATTAATGGAGGAAAGTCGTATGAAACTAGCAAACTCACTCATCATGGGGACCACTGTGCTCGCGCTGTTTTCAGTCGCAGCCTGTTCCCGAAAAGTAGCCACCGTCAACAAGCCTGCAGATATCACCCCGGTAGCGAGCGTCACGCCACAGCCGGCACCCACGCCTCTGCGGACGGCCGCAGCCCCCGCGCAGGCTAAAGCAGTCGCGGTACAGCCGACCAAGCCGACCTCCATGCCGGCTGATGTCCGGAAAAGGCTGAGTGATGAGCTGGCCAAGCTGGAAGATGCGCTGTTCGACTATGACCAGAGCTCGATCCGCTCCGACGCCAGCGTCGCTTTGCGTGACGACGTGAACGTAATCCGCGACATTCTGGCGGACTATCCCAACCAGAAGCTGACCATCGAAGGCCACACGGACGAACGCGGATCGGCGGAATACAATTTGGCGCTAGGCGATCGCCGGGCGCATGCTGTCCAGGAGTTCCTATCGTCGATGGGCATTCCGGGTCCCCAGTTGGCCGTCGTGAGTTACGGCAAGGAAAGGCCCGTCTGCACGGAAGAATCGGAAAACTGCTGGCAGAAAAATCGGCGAGCGCATGTGACCGCCGCGCCCTGACTTTAGATACTTACCTTCCTTTACCCTGTCAGAGCAAGACCCCGCCGGCACAAAGCGCTGCCCGGCGGGGCTTTTTTCTTTAAAACAGGTACACTGTCCTCTAAGTGCACAGCGGGCCGGAGCGCTAGGAGGACTATGAAGTGGTATTACGCGGAGAGCGGGCGGCAGGTAGGCCCTGTGGAAGAATCTGTCCTGGACGAATTAGTGCGCCAGGGCGTGGTGCGTGATGACACCCTGGTATGGCGCGACGGCATGGCCGCCTGGCAGCGGCACTCGGCGGTACGGGGAGGATCCAGCCCCAGTTCCGGCCAGGCCTCGGCTCCGCCGCCTCCCCCGCAGGCGCCTTCCCCTGTAGGGGATAGCCGCTATTGCTCGGAGTGCGGGCGGCCGTTTGCCGCGCACCAGCTCACCAGCTATGGCGACGTATCGGTCTGCGCGCAGTGCCAACCGGCCTATTCCCAGCGCCTGGGGGCAGGAACCACGCGGCATTATGGCGGTTTCTGGATCCGATTCCTGGCGTTGATTATCGACAGCATCATCGTCAACGTGGTGGGCGCCGTCATTCGCATCCCGCTGGGAGTGGCGATGGGGGGACTAGGGCTGGGGTTGGGCCGCAATCCTGATCCGTCACAAGTGTTTGCGGCTCTACCGGCGATCCTGAGCCTGGCGGGCCTGTCCTTCCTGATCCAGACGGCCCTCTCCCTGGGCTACGAAGTCTATTTCCTGTCAACGCGGGGGGCTACCCCGGGGAAAATGGCGCTGAGTCTAAAGGTCATCCGCGCGGACGGCTCTCCGGTGTCGCCTGGTCTCGCCGCAGGCCGCTATTTCGCCCGGATCCTCAGTGCGATGACCCTGATGATCGGCTTCATAATTGCAGCTTTTGACCGCGAAAAGCGTGCCTTGCACGACCATATCTGCGGAACGCGAGTCATCCACACCCGCTAGTTAGCCGCTCCATGGCTGTCGCGGTTCGGCAAGCTGCTGATTCCGAACCGCGAGAGTTAACGAGCGGCCGGGCAGGACTATTTTCCCAGGACCTTCCCAGGACTTGGGTTCGTTGCAACCCCCTGGTTTTAGCGTCAATATAGAAGCTATGAAAAGCGGTCCATTCTTCCGATGCTTGCCGTTGCTGGTACTGGGGTTGGCGTCCTGCAGCACCGACCCTAAGGTCCAGGCACAACGTTACGTCGATAACGGGAATAAGTTTTTCGCCAAAAACAAATATAAAGAAGCCGCCATCATGTACAAGAAGGCGCTGAGCAAAGATCAGCGCTTCGGCGAGGCTCATTACCGCCTGGCACTGGCCGACTTGCAGTTGGGAGCTCTGGGGGAAGCCGTCGGGGAATTGCGCAAAGCCGTCGAGCTGCAGCCCGACAATACGGACGCCGCGGTGCAACTGGCGAACATATACCTGTTCGCCTCAACTCAGGACCAGCAGCACGCCCCACAGCTTATTGAAGAGGCGGCCACGCTGTCGGAAAAAATGCTGGCGAAGGATCCCAATTCCTTCGATGGCCATCGGCTCTCCGGCCAGATCGCTCTGTTGAAGAAGGACACCAAAACCGCCATAGAGGAATTACGGATCGCGAACCAGGTGAAGCCGAATCAACCCGACGTGGTGCTGGGATACTACGAGGCCCTGATCCGTGACAATCAGGAAGCGGTGGGAGAAAAACTCGTTCGCGACTTCATCAACCAGGAAAAAACTTTCGCCTCGGCTTACGACCGGCTGTACCTGCAGTACATGAATGAGAAACGGCTCAACGACGCGGAACAGATTCTGAAGCTAAAAGCCGACAATAACCCGAAGTCGGCGAATTACCTGCTGCAACTGGCGGCCCATTATGTCGTGGTGAATCGGCGCTCCGACATGGATGCGGTCATTCGCAAGCTGGCCGACGACAAACAGTACCCCGAAGGACACCTGCTGGCCGGCGACTTCTACTTTTTCCGGCTGCGCGAATTCGAGCTGGCGAAACAGCAATACGAAGCCGGAACGGCCGCGTTTCCCCACGACAAATTGACGTATCAGAAGCGCCTGGTTGAGTTGTACGCGAACACGGGAAGCTTTGTGCAGGCGAATCAGCTGGTAACTACGCTCCTGAAGGAAAACCCTAAGGACACCGACGTGATTGCAATGCACGCGGCCCTCCTGTTGACCAGCGGCAAGAAAGAGGAAGTAGATCAGGCCGCGGTCGACCTGCAAAGCCTGGTCGCCAAGAATCCCACTAACCACCTGCTTCGATTGAATTACGCCAGAGCGTTGCTGGCGAAGCAGCAGGTGGAGCCGGCCCGTTTGCAGCTGGAAGACGCCATCAAGGCGCGTCCGGATTTCGTCGCCGCGCGCGAATTGTTGGCCCGTGTTTATTTGGCCAAACAAGACCCAGCCAAGGCGCTCCAAGCTGCCGACGACCTTTTGCAGATTGACAAGAACAATCTAACGGGCCATCTCACGCGCTCTGCTGCGCTTCTGAGCATAGGGACCAACGACAAGGCCCGCGAGGAGCTGAACGTAATAACCCGGCTGTTCCCGACGAACCCGGATGCCCGCTACCAGGTCGGCATGCTGGCTTGGCAGGATAAAGATTTCAAGAAGGCCGAACAGGTGTTCGGATCGCTCTACCGGGACAATCCCCATGACAACCGCGGACTCTTCGGCATCACCGAAACGATGGCAGCGCAAAACCGGCTGGACGACGCCATCAAAGAGATGGACAAGGCCATAGCCGCGGAACCGGACCGGCGGGACTTTAAGTTGGCTCGAGCTAATTTTCTGGTGCGCGCGCAGCGCTATGACGAAGCCATCGCAAGCTATAAGGCATTGTTGGAAAAAGAGCCGAGCTCGGCGGCCGACTTGTACTATCGGCTGGGAGAGACCTACCGCCGCAAGGGCGATATCAATCAAGCGGCCGATGCTTTCCGCAAATCCAGCCAGGCTGCCCCTAACAGCACGCTTCCGCTGTTGCAACTCGGTTTGATCCTGGAAACGATCGGCCCCGCCGATCAGGCGAAAGCAGTGTATGAGCAGATTCTGAAGCTCGATCCGAACCAGGCCATCGCCCTGAACAATCTGGCGATGCGCAAGGCGGAGGAGGGTCAGGACCTGGATTCGGCTCTCACCATGGCGCAGAAGGCTCGCCAGATCCAGCCCAATTCAACCAACATGGCCGATACGCTGGGCTGGATTTACATCAAAAAAAATCTGAGCGGGGAAGCTGAGCGGATCTTCAAAGATCTGGTGGTGAAGGAGCCCGCCAACGCCACCTTCCACTATCACTACGCGCTGGCGTTGATGCAGAAGGGCGACAAAACCTTCGCGCGGCGCGAGCTGGAGAGCGCGCTCAAGAATAAGCCCTCGAAAGACGAAGCCGGAAAGATTCAGGATCTC
Organism: Bryobacterales bacterium; assembly: GCA_025463005.1. GTDB lineage: Bacteria > Acidobacteriota > Terriglobia > Bryobacterales > Bryobacteraceae > Palsa-187. Next base: position 82,708 of record JAOAPR010000027.1, read on the forward strand.
CTCACCAAGCTGTAACGAAAGAACCGAGTGAGGTCGCTCCCCTACGTCGCCGCCTTCGGCGCAGTTATCGCCCTGCTTGCAGTTCATCCGTTTCTGACTCTGCCTCCGCTGGCTGAGCAGTTGGTTTGGATTGCGGTGGTGACCCTGACGCTCGCTTGGGTGGCGCGTCCGGTCCTGGATTTCCGGATTCGAAGATGGGCCGGGTCGCTGTTAATGGGCGTCGCGGTCTTCGCGATTTGGATTGGTCCGGACCTGATCTTCCCTGGTTATCACGCCCATTGGTTGTTCACCAACCGCGTGATGGGCTCAGTCACCGCCACCCTGCCTGAATCCAGCCGTACAGATCTGGCGGTATTATCGCTGCGGACGCTGCGTGCGGCGGTGTTCGTGCCGATTGCCGAGGAGCTGTTTTGGCGAGGCTGGCTGATGCGGTGGATCATTTCACAGGACTTCAAAGAGATTCCGCTGGGAACCTGGTCGGCCCGGGCGTTCTGGATCGTAGCGCTACTATTCGCAGCCGAGCACGGACCCTTCTGGGATGTCGGCCTGGCCGCTGGAGTTTTGTACAACTGGTGGATGGTGCGAACCAAGAGCCTGGGCGACCTGATTCTGGCACACGGCGTCACTAATGCCTGTCTCAGCGCGTACGTTATGTTTGCGGGACGGTGGGAATACTGGCCGTAATGTGACGGGGAGCTACTCGGTCTTGCGGAACAGACTGTCGAATGCCGCGCGCGCATCGGTAGCGTTGCGAGGCTCGGGTAGAGGGGTTCCGCCGGGTCCGTTGGGGCTTGGCGCCGCACCGGAATGCGCTACGTCGCGCGCAACGGTAACACGCGGCTTGAACAGTTCGCATTCGTTGGCCTGATCTTTAACCGCGATGCGCACGGTGATCGGCTTCAGGCATTGAAAACGCGTGGACGGCTCAAAGTGCGCGCACTGCTTGCAGCAGTGCAGAGCCGCGCCGCATTTGGGACACGCGCCCTTGAAGTCGAACCCTTCGGCCAGCAGCGTGGAGCAGTTGTAACAGCGCGAAGCCGTCACTGACTGGACCATGCGCGGCAGTCGCGGGCCGGTGATATCAAGGGGCGGGCGGGGACCTGGCGCACGCGGGCGTTCATCTCGCTTAAATGTCCCGTTGTCAGATTGTGGACGGTCGGAGTCCTGGTAGCCCCGTTGCCGGTACTTGCGGTCGCCCTCCATAGAAAGCTGGTTGGCTTACTCCTTTGTCGTTTAAACGATGCTGGGATTCGTTGGATTCAATCAGGTCTGCAGAATCGCGAGACGCGGGATAGCCAGACGGGGAACAAATCGGTTTTGGAAACCCGCGAGAACGTCTAAACCACTATTTACCACACACTGAGCTCAGAATCCAGCGAAATCTTCAGGCTCTCCCGTACTTCGGCATTCTTGGCAATCTGCTTTAGGCCCTCTCCCCCTCAGGAATTCAGCTTCCAGGCGGCGTATGTACGTCCCCGAGACTAGCCAGCCTCGGCCGAAACAGATTCACGCCGCAACCATCACTGGAGTAGGAGCCGGGGCGTTTTCAGTTGTAAAACTGGAGAATTCCCGTGATAAAAACATCTTCTGTCAGAACGCGAGCAGACTCTTAAGAATCTCCGAGATCAGTTAGAAGTTGTAATTGAACGCCGAAAAAAGGCGGCCAAGCACTTCGATGAGGTGATTCGAGAGATCCCGAGCTGTCTACCGCAGCCCCAGGGACACCAGCGTATCTTGTGCGCATCCCGCGAATACGCCGCCGCCCAGGCCGCCGTGACAACTGCGTTGCTAAAGCTAAATAAGTTTCTGGGCGTAAAAGATCCCGCGCCGAAATTTGAGAAGAAAAAGGGCGGCTCCAGTTAAGCGCACCCGTGAGAAGCAATATGCGCCATCAGTTTTTCGCTGGCGGCTTCAAAGGCAAGTCGGGCATGCTCTGCCTTGCGTTGAGCCTTCTCGAAATCCTTGCCGACACTTCGTTGGAGCGATGCTACCGCGTCCGCGTAGACCTTCACATCGGCCCGCAATCGAGCCTTGAGAGTCTCGCGAGTTTGGCAGAATGGCGCCTCTGCGGATTGCATTAAAAAAAGTTGATTGCGCCAAGCGGTTTCCTGTTACACAAGAAATTTTGTGCCCTAATGCGCAGTAGTACTAGTATTGCCGTCAGTTTCCAGATGACTCGCTGGCCCACTTCAGCAGCGCATTGCAAGGCCGGTTAATCGGATCGTCAAAATGGTTGGGAGCGATCCGGACTGAGAATCCCAGGCGTCCAGTGGCGTAGGGTACGATGTCCCGTCCAAACAGAACTGAGCTTCCATTCTGCTCGCGCGGCTCCAGAACCAATACCTGGACCTCCTCCAACTCGCCTTCGGGACCCACCCTTCCCACCAGAGCCTCGACGCGCACATCGTCCGGTTTTAGGCCCGCCAGATCCACCTCAGCCCGGAGAGCCACTGGCAAGCCCGTGGAAACCGTTTCCGCGCCGATGCTGCAATTCGTGAAGCGCACCTTTGGCCACGTTTCCACCACGGCGTGGCTCCAGCGGACACGCTCACGGACGGTCTGGAAGCGTCCCTCGGAAATGATCCGGAAAGCGCGGTGGGCAGGATCGTATAACTCGGTGCGATACTCTTCGACCATCCGCTGGGCGTTGAAATTAGCACTCAGGTACCGCAGCGACTCCTTGACGCGCCGCATCCACTCGTCGGGCACGCCCTGATCGCGTTCGTAGTACAGCGGCACAATCTCGTTCTCGAGCGCCGAGTAGATTCCGGCCGCATGCGCGTCATCGCGATCCGGGGAATACGGCTCGCGGTCGCCGATAGCCCACCCCCCGGCCGCATTGTCGGCTTCGTCAAACCAGCCGTCCAGCATGCTCATGTTCAGCGCGCCGTTCATGCCGGCCTTCATGCCGCTGGTGCCCGAGGCTTCTTCTCCGCGGCGCGGCGTGTTGAGCCAAATGTCTACGCCGCCGGTCAGCTCACGCGCTACCTGAATTCCGTAATCCTCCACGAACACCACCCGCCCGGTTAGTTCGGGGTCGCGTGAGAACTGGACGATCTCGCGTATCAGTGCCTTGCCCGGCACGTCCTGGGGATGGGCTTTTCCCGCGATCACCAGTTGCACCGGCCGTGTGGGATTGCAGAGGATCCGCTTGAGCCTAGGCAGATCGCGGAAAATCAATGTGGCCCGTTTGTAAGTAGCGAAGCGCCGCGCAAATCCGATGGTCAGAGCTTCGGGATCGAGAACCTCCTGGAGGCGCTTGAGCTCGGGGGTCGACGCATTGCGGGCTACCCCGCTGGCGACCACGCTTTCCCGCACGAACGCCACCATGCGCCGCTTTCTCCGGCGGTGAGCTTCCCACAGTTCGGAGTCCGGGATGTCGGCGATCTGCTCCCACACTTTCGGCTCGACGTGGCCTTCGCGCCAATCCGGTTGAAGGTACTGGTCATAAAGCGAGGCAAAATCGCCGTTGATCCAGGAGGGAAGATGGACACCGTTGGTGATGGAGGTGATGGGAATTTCCCAGACCGGGAGTTTTGGCCACAACCCTTCCCACATATGCTGCGACACAGTCCGGTGGAGCCGGCTGACTGCGTTCCGGAAAGCGGAGGCCTTAATGGCCGCGATGGCCATGGAGAAGGGCTCCTGCTGATCCTGCGGGTTGCGACGGCCCAAAGCCATCAGCTCGTCAAAGCCGATCCCGGCCGTCTTGCAATAAGTTTCAAAGTACTGGCGCATCAGGCCCGTGTCGAACAAATCGATCCCGGCCGGCACGGGCGTATGAGTGGTGAAAACGTTGTTGGTGCGCGAGGCTTCCAGCGCCTCTTCCATGCTTAAGTGCTGTTCCGCCATGAGCAGGCGGATCCGCTCGACAGCTTGAAAAGCCGAATGGCCCTCGTTCATGTGATAGACCGTCGGATGCAGGCCGAGTTCCTTCAAGACCCGCAATCCGCCGATCCCCAAAACGATCTCCTGACAAATGCGCTTGTGATTGTCGCCGGCGTAGAGTTGGCCGGTGATGTCGCGATGAAACGGGTCGGCGTTATGCGGGATGTTGCTATCCATCAAATACAGGCGCACGCGCCCGACATCGATTCGCCAGACTTTCAGGAACACACTGGTGTCGCCCGCCAGCACGTCCACGATCATTTCGCTGCCATCGGCGCGCGTCATCGGCGTGATGGGCAGGGAGTAAAAGTCGTTGACCGGGGTCCGTTCCTGCTGCCATCCGTCCGGATCCAGCGATTGCCGGAAATATCCCCGCTGGTACAGCAGTCCCAGGCCTACCAGCGGAAGGAGCGCGTCGCTCGACGCTTTGAGATGATCTCCGGAAAGCACGCCCAGGCCGCCGGAGTAAATCGGCATGCAATCCAACAGGCCGTATTCCATCGAAAAGTACGCCACCAGCATGTCCGAGGAGGTCGCGGCTTGTGCGGCCATGTAGGCATCCAGGGTTTCGCAGGCCCGGCGGTATAAGGCCAGGTAGCGCGGATCCCGTGCGGCCCGTTCCAGCGCTTCCTGCGGAACGCGCCCCAGCATCACCACCGGGTTATGGTTCGAGGCTTTCCAGATGGCCGGGTCCAGTCGGCGGAATACCGCGCGTTGGGCGTGGTGCCAGCTCCACATCAGATTCAGCCCGAGCTCGGGCAATCTGCTGAGCGCCGGGGGAAGAGCCGGCTTTACTAGAAATTCCTTAAGGGGACGAATCTGAAAAGACATTCTTAGGCGCTAAAGAATTTGAGGATAGCAAACGCCGCCTTACGTGCGGGATTTCGCGATATCCTGGAGGTTGCTCGCGATGCTGCGCGTCCCTTCTGCTGCGCTGCTATGCGTCTTTTTTCTGGCATCCTGCGGCGGCTCGAAAAAGCCAGTGGTGGTCGGTTCGAAAAATGAAACCGAACAAATGCTGCTGGGCGAAATCGTGGCGCAGCACCTGGAGCACCGGTTGGGCCGGACTGTCGAGCGGCGAAGCGGACTTGGCGGCACGGCGGTACTATATCAATCCATTCTTTCCGGTGAAGTCGGCATCTATCCGGAATACACCGGGCTGATCGAATCCGAGATTCTCAAAGAGCCGGCCGCTCCGAATCCGCAGGTGGTATTGGCGCGCGTGCGCCAGGAGATGGACCGCGTAGCGCAGCTGGAGGTCCTGGATCCTTTGGGATTTGACAATCCTTCTGCCATCGTCGTGAACTCCAAGGGCACGGAAAAGCTGGCCAGCTTGAGCGACGCAGCCGCCTCCGACAAGCGCTGGAAGCTGGGAGTCACCTACGAGTTTCAATCCCGCGCAGACGGACTGCAGGAGCTTGCTTCCTATCGCCTGTCCTTATTGCAGCGCACCCTGGATCCGCAACAACTCTTCGCCGAGCTCGAAAAGGGCGGGGTGGATATGATTGCCTCCCGTGCCACCGACGGCCATCTGATGTCGGCGGACTGGAAGGTTCTAGCCGACGATCGGAAGGTGTTTCCGTCCTACGAGGCTTGCCTGCTGGTCCGGAAAGATCTGAGCGCTGCCGAGCCCGGCCTGCGGCCCGCCCTGGCGGAGCTCTCCGGGAAATTTCGCGCCGACACTATGCGGAAGCTGAACGCGGAAGTGGACCTGGAGCGGCGCCCCCTGGCTACCGTGGCGACCGATTTCCTGACCCAGGCCGGCCTGCACTAGTTCTGCGCTAAATTCGCGTTTACTCGCGGCTGAAATGGTTACCCGACGGGTTGCGGCTCCGGCCGCACACCCAGTTGCCGCAAGCACCGGTCGATCCACTGCTTGGTCAACTTCTCCTGGACGCCGTTCTGCGATAGACGCGTGCGGAGAGTGCCCCAATCCACGTGGTCGAGCTGCTGATCCTGGTTGAAGCAGGAGAACACGACAGTCTCCTCCCCGGTCTTAGGATCTTTATGGAGCTGGAGGCACTGCGCGCAGATCTCTTTCATCATGCACTGCATGGGCGAATTGATACTGCCGATGGCCTTGTGATCGGGGTTTAAGAACGGCGCTAGAACCGTGTGCCGCGCCCGCGCCACTGCGCCCATCATGGCGTCCGAGCCAATGACCACCAGGCGATCTACCGAGTGGAGCGAAATCTCACTCTCGTCTTCCAGCAGAGGAAGGGGCCCGAGATCGCCGCGGCCGTACGCCGCGATCGCTTCGACAATATTCCCTACAAACGCTTTGTCCTGCACACGTCCTGGAGTGAATCCGGGAGCTTCGTCGCAGCACCACACGACGATATCGGCGGCCTTCTCGATCTCCTCTACCTTGTAGCGGTCGATGATCTTTTTATAGCCGGCGAAATAGACGGTTCGGGATCCTTGTGCACGAAGCTGCTGCCCGATCGAAAACAGTACGGCATTCCCCAGTCCGCCGCCGATCAGAAGTACCGTCTCCCGCGCGGGCGTTTCCGTCGGCGTGCCGGTGGGACCCATCAGGATCAGCGGCTCGCCCGGCTTGAGCAGAGCGCACAGATCGGACGATCCGCCCATTTCGAGCACAATGGTCGAGAGCAGCCCTTTTTCGCGATCGACCGAAGCGCCGGTGAGGGCTAATCCTTCCATACCGAGAACGGTGCCGTTGACGCGCGGAGCGAGCGCCTCGTAATTCTGCAGGCGATAGAATTGTCCCGGCTGGAACGCACGTGCCGCGGTAGGCGCCTCCGCGACCACTTCGACGATGTTCGGCGTCAGCCGGATCACGTCGCGCACGGTTGCGCGCAACTCGTAGTTGAGTTTTTTCAGCAGCTCGGCCGGTTGCGGAGCCGAAGGCTGCCTGCGCGCCAGCAGGCGCGATACCACGGGATAACCCTGCTTGGCGCTGGCCATGGCCTTCACCACATTTCCGGCGAAGGAAGGGTGGAGATCGCCAAAGAAACTGATCCCGCGCAGATCTTTGCGAACCGACATGAGCACGGCCGCTTGCGCCGGCTTCGCCACGCGCTCGGGTTTCACCGGCTGGCCGTTTTCGTCCACGGCCTGGAACCACTTGCCGTCCAGGAAAACGTTGTGCAGATCTTCGCGTCCGAGCACGGTGTTGGGCTGCGTCCCGGCGGCGACCAGGATCGACTTGGCGGGCATCCTTACTGGGTCGCCGGAGGCGGCCTTCAGGCGTAACGCCGCGGCGTGGCCGTACTGGTCGAGCTCGACCATTTCCGGCGTCAGCAATTCCGCGAACCGAATGCCCTCCTCGAGCGCCTTGGAGACTTCCTCGTGGTTCAGCGTGTAGCTGGGCGCGTCGATCAACCGGCGGCGGTACGCGATAGTAACTCCGCCCCAGCTGTTGAGCAGAGCGGCCAATTGGGGATCGCGGCCCTCCCGAGCAGCCACGGCCCGTTCGGCGCGAATGGCGTGCGCGTGCGCCAGAAACTCGCCGGCCGTTTCGGTTTCCTCCGCGGTCCAGCCTGCCCGCACTTCGCGCTCGCCCTTTTCGGCTACAAGGGTCTCGTAGCGCTCCAGAAATTTCTCCACCTGCACGACGTAATACGCCATGGATTCCGTGGCCGTATCGATGGCGGTCAGGCCGCCGCCGATCACCACGATCGGCATGCGGAGCTGGAGATTGGCGACTGAGTTGGTCTTGGCCGCGCCGGTGAGCTGCAGCGCCATCAGGAAATCGGACGCCTGCCGTACGCCGCGCGCCAAGCCGTTCTTCATCGGGATGACCGTGGGCCGGCCAGCGCCTGCGCACAGCGCCACGTGGTCGAATCCCATGTCGAAGGCGCTGTCGATGGTCAGCGTTCCGCCGAAGCGCACGCCGCCGAACATGCTGAACTGCGCGCGCCGTTCGAGCAGCAGGCGGATCAGCTTGAGGAAATTTTTATTCCAACGAACTGTGATACCGTACTCGGCTACGCCGCCGAAGCCCGCCATCACGCGGTTGTCCAGCGATTCATACAGCTCGTTCACATCGCGAATGGGACGAAACGCCACGCGCTCGCCGTGAACGCTTACTCCGGAAATATCTTCGGGTAGCGGTTCGATCTTCAGTCCGTCGATGCCGACCACAGTATGGCCGTCGTTCATCAGATGATGCGCCAACGTGAATCCGGATGGCCCGAGCCCGACCACCAAAACTTTATATCCGGAATCCGGCCGCGAAATCGGACGTGCGAAATTCAGCGGATTCCAGCGGGTCAGCAAGCTGTAAATCTCGAAGCCCCATGGCAGTTCCAGCACGTCTTTCAGCGTGCGCGTTTCCACCTGCGGGATGTCCACCGGATCCTGCTTCTGGAAAATGCAGGACTTCATGCAGTCATTGCAGATGCGGTGACCCGTGCCCGCGGCCATAGGATTGTCGATGGTAACAATCGCCAGCGCGCCGACGGTGTTCCCCTCCTGCTTGACCAGATTCATCTCGGAGATTTTCTCTTCGAGCGGGCAACCGGCCAGAGTGATGCCGAATACGGTCGACTTAAATGACCCGTCCTTCTCCTTGAGGCCGGTCGAGCAACTGTCCTTGCCCTGGTTGTGGCACTTGATGCAGTAGTTGGCCTGATCGAGCGCCGCGTTCAGGTTCATTCCGGCATCCGTGAGCTTGAACCCTTCGCGATGCCGCCAGTGGTGCTCGGGAAGCGCCAGCATCGCGACGCCGTTGGAGCGTAAAGTCTCCACCGGGATCAGATGCGTCATATCCAGCTTGTGAGGAACTCTGAACAGCACTCCGTGGTGGTGCTTTTCGATCCCTGCCGGCGAAAGCGCGGCCCACGCGGCGTACTGCGCGGCGATATGGAGCTGGGGCTGATGTTCCTGCTCGGCATCGAGCCAACGGGAGACGTGTTCCACGAAGCTCGCTTCTGTTAGAGGCTCGCTAAAAAGCGCTTCCAGCTCCGCCGCTACGGCCAGGCCGTTGATCGCGCTGGCCTGCTCCTTCGAGACGCCGCTGATGGCCTTCTTTTGAACGAATCGTCGCTTTAGCGCGTAGATGGGCGCCAGGCTGTGGTGTTTGGCCTGCAGCGCGCGCAGATCGGCGGAAATACCGAACAGCTCGCCTATGAAATCCTCGACGTGCGGCGCCAATTCGACAATGAGATCGGACTGCTGTTTGCGCGAGAGGGCGCTCGGGTTAGCCCTAACGTCAAGCAGGCGCTGCGAGAGATCTGGGCTGGACGAACGAAGCTGCTGCAGGAACGTCTCGTCTAAACGAGCTAGTCCCTGCTGTTGGTACAGGTCCTCAAACGAGAGTCCAAACCTGAGATCGAGCTGATCAGAACTGGTATGCATCTGTAGGGCCAGCCTGGCAAAAACCGGGGGCTGAATTCAACGAGCCGGAAAGAGGGCTTGTGAGCCCATCATATCAATTGAATTGCTTCCGCTGGTCAATTGCATTACACCGGCTCGCGAAAATAATTCTTTTTGGGAACAAAACAACGAGGGGGCTCGTCCGTCTATATAACAAAGCAGCACGCCTCCGCGCGGTTTCCTTGCCCCCCAACACAAGCCTCCGCGCGGGGGCCCCTAATCCTGATAAACCAAGTATACACGCGCGTTCCGAAAACGGTCAGTATGGACGCTGTCCGCAAATGAACGGCCGCCGCTAACCCCTGAACTCCACTACGCGCGCGATCTTCACGGCTTTGTTCTCGAGCAGTTGCGCGAGCACCGCTTCGGGAACCACGCTATCGGTCTCGACAATCGCCAGCGCCTGGCGGATCTCCGCCTGTTTGGGCGGCGTGTCCTGTCGTCCTAAAGAAAAATTAGCGATATTGATGCGATTCTGTCCCAGGACGGAACCGATCCAGCCGATAACTCCAGGCACATCCTCGTTCTTGAAAAACAACAGGTGGCCTGCAAGGGACACCTCACACGTAATCCCGTCCACTTGAGTCAGCCGCGGACGATCGAACACCACCACGCCCTCAACCGTCGTCACCCCGGTGTCGGTTTCGAGCTCGAGCCCGACCGAATCCGCTCGTCCGGCGCGCGAATCGTGATGTTCCGCATAGCTTACGCCGCGGTCAGCCGCGAACTGCAGCGCATTCACCACGTTGGCATTCAGGGCCAGCGATCGGCTCAGCACCCCCGCTACGCCCGAGTTGCGAACCAATGCCGTATTCTGCTCGGCGATTTTCCCGTGATACGTCAGCCGCACCGCGCGCGGATTTCCGCTGGCAATGTGCGCCGCGAAGGTTCCCAGACGCTGGGCCAGCGCAGCAAACGGTCCCACCGCGCGATATTGTTCGGCGGTCATGGCCGGAACATTCACGGCGTTCAGGGCGACTCCGCGCTGCAGATATTCGACCACCTGCTCGACGATGCGCACGCCGACAATTTCCTGCGCTTCTTCAGTTGAGCCGCCGATGTGCGGCGTCGCTAGCACAGTCTCCAGCGCCAGCAGCGGGTCGCCAGCCGCCGGCGGCTCGGTCTGAAACACGTCGAGCGCGGCCCCGGCCACTTTGCCGGATTGGATCGCGCGCGCGAGGGCTTCGCCGTCCACAAGTTCCCCGCGGGCGCAGTTGATAATTCGCACGCCGGTCTTCATCTTGGCGAAGGCCGCGTCATTCAGCATCGCGTTGGTTTCTTTGGTCAGTGCGACGTGCACGGTGATGTAGTCGCATTGTTCGTACAATTCGTCCAGACTGGCCAGCGAAACACCCAGGTCCGCGGCGCTCTGCGAATTCACATACGGGTCGCTGGCGATGATCTTCATTTCGAAACCGCGGGCGCGCCGAACCACTTCCTGGCCGATGCTACCCAGGCCGAGAATACCCAGCTTCTTGCCGCGCAACTCGGTTCCCATGAACTTCTTCTTTTCCCACTTGCCCGCCTTGGTAGAGAGAACTGCTTGGGGAAGTGACCGCGCCATACTGAGCATCAATCCCAGGGTGTGTTCAGCGACCGATACTGCATTGCCGCCGGGAGTGTTCATCACCAGCACGCCTGCGGCGGTGGCGGCAGGAAGATCGACATTGTCCACGCCCACGCCCGCGCGTCCGATTACCTTCAGCTTGGGCGCCTTCGCAAGCACGTCCGCGTTCACCTTTACGGCGCTACGCACCAACAGAGCGTCCGCGTCCGCCAGGTGCTGCGCGTATTCTTTCGGATTGGATACAACCACATCCCAACCAGGCTGCGCATTCAACAGCTCGATTCCCGCCGCAGCTAGCGGCTCGGCCACAAGAACCTTCATGAGCTAGGCGTTTACCGTTTCCTTTTTGGCGATGGCCCGTTCGGCGTACACCCGCTGTACGGCCGCGACACCTTTGCCGAGCTCCACGGGCACGCCATTCGCATGCAGGATCAGCTCCAGCTCGGCCACCATCGCGAACAGATCCGGAAAATCGAAATACCCCAGATGCGCGATCCGGAAAATCTGTCCCTTCATGGAACCCTGGCCGTTGGCGATGATGGATCCGAAGCGGCTGCGGAACTCTTTTACGATGACGCCCGAATCCAGACCCTTGGGAGCTTTGATCGAGGTCACCGAGGACCCGGGGTTCTCTCCCGCGAACAATTCCAGCCCAAGTGCTTCGCACGCCACGCGGGTCGCGTAAGCGAGCTGCTGCGCGTTATCCACCAGCTTGGCCATGGTGAGCTGCTTGATGTACTTCAGCGCTTCCGCCAGGGCCAGCATCAGCGCCGTATTCGGCGTCCAGGCGGATTCGCCTCCCGCCGCCATTTTGCGCTCTTTCTTCAAGCTGAAATAATAGTGCGGCAGCTTGGCCGTATCCATGAAGGCCCAGGCTTTCGGTCCGATCGCCATGAACGCCAGTCCTGGCGGGATCATGAACGCTTTCTGCGATCCGCCGATGCAGATATCGATGCCCCAGCCGTCGATGTCGAGGGGCATGGTGCCCATGCCGGTGATCGCATCCACCACGAAAATCGCGCCGCTCTTCTTGACTGCCTCGCCCATCGCGCGCACATCGTGCACGGCGCCGGTGGAGGTTTCTGATGCCTGCACGAACACGCCCTTCGCGTCCGGATTCGCAGCCAGCGCCTGCGCCACCGTTTCCGCCTTGACGGCCTGTCCGTAAGGAGCTTCCAAAACCACCGCATTCAGGCCGTATGCTTTGACGATTTCCACCCAGCGTTCGCCGAATTTTCCCGCCGTACACACGATTGCGCGATCGCCCGGTGAAAAACAATTGGACACTGACGCGTCCATGGCTCCAGTTCCCGACGCGACCAGTACCAGCACGTCGTGCGACGTGCCCAGCACTTCCTTGAGGTCCGCGAGAACGGTGCTGTAAAGGTTGCGAAAATCCTGCGTTCGATGGTGCAGATCGGCGTCCATCATCGCGTGGAGAGCCTTTGGATAGAGAGGGGTCGGCCCCGGAGTTAACAGGCGTTGTTTCTTAATGTGCATGGGGATTGGGACTACTTTTTCAGCATAGCATCGCGTAGACTGAGGGAATTATGGCGTTGAGGAATTTATGGCATTGATCGATCAAGTGCAAAAAGATATGGTCGCGGCGATGAAGGGCCGCGAGGAAACGCGCCTGGACGCGCTGCGCATGCTCAAGACCGCCCTCATGAAGCACAAAGTGGACACCATGAAGGACCTCGACGAGCAGAGCGAGCTGCAGATTCTGAACATGCTGGTCAAACAGCGCCGCGAATCCGCCGACATGTTCCGCAAAGGAAATCGTCCTGAGCTCGCCGACAAGGAAGAAGCCGAGCTGAAGCTGATTGAATCCTACATGCCGTCCGCGCCCACCGAGGCGGAGATCGACGCCGCCATCGCCGCCGCACTGGCCGAATCGGGGACAACATCGCTTAAGCAGATGGGCGTGGTAATGAAAGCGGCGCAGGCCAAGCTTGCAGGCAAGCGGGTCGACGGCAAAGCTCTCAGCGATCGTGTACGCGCGAAGCTGAGCTAAGCGTGGAATGAGTTCGATCACGCTGGCGCAGGCGGCGCTGTTCGCCTCGCTGGCGATGGTCCTGCTCGCGGGATTCTACCTGGTCGACAGTGCGGCACTGCTCGCGAGCGCTCCTGTATTGGTCTTCCTCGGCAGCGTGGTTCCCACCTTAGTCTGGGCTGGATTCTTCTTTGTCGTTTACCGGAGTCCTGCTTCTGCCCGCACAGTCACGTGGCTCGCGCTGGTATTCGCCGTACTGCTGGAGGCAGTTGTGGTGTGCATCCGGATGCAGCAGTCGGTAAATTACTGGACGCCGTTCGGCAACGCGCTCAGTTTGCCAGGCTGGCTACTCCGGATCGGATGGACCGTGTTTCTGATTGCATTCGCGATCGCTCCCACTCACCTTCGTACGCGGCAGATCGCGCTGGTGCTCGCGATCATCTCAGCACCATCCGCCGTGAGCAGCGCTTACGATGCATGGAACAACTCGATCGGTTTCCTCCTGAATGATATTCCGACCGAGGCTCTCTGGCGCGCGCTGATTACACCTGCTATACGGACCATCTACTGGATATCGCAAATTCTTTTTCTGTGGACGGTGTGGCGAAATTCCGAAACTGCGCGATCCCGTTGAGCCAATTTTCTGCGCACCTCGCACCGCAAGAATTACCATCGCATGAGAAGTCCCTTGACTCGCTGCATGCAGCGAGTTATAAGAAACATGTCCATAAAAATTCCCCATGAGTTCTATTGCCACACTGCGGCGCGAGGCGCCGGCTGAGGTACGGTTCGTGTCGGCTGAAGTACTAAGTACGGTGGCGCATGAGTTGCGCCAGCCGCTCTCGAATATTGAGGCCATCGCATACTATCTGAGGATGATCCTGCCGGCTGGTGATCCGAAGATTCAAGCGCAGCTCGCCCGCATCCGGGAGTTAGTGGAGCAGTCCAACTGGATTCTCGAGAACGCCTTGCGCTTAAGTGAGACCACTTCTGTTGCGCCTCAGCCAGTTGCTCTGGAAGAACTGATCACCGCGTCCGTTTCCTCTTCGAGCGCGGTGCGCGAGAGCGTGATTCTTGCGCTCAGCGGAGACTTGCCGCTGGTGCATCTGGACCCTCGCGAGGGCCGCGACCTGGTGGACTCTCTGCTGATCCTGTTCCGAGCCATGACCGACGGGAAAGGTCCTGTCACGGTGACAACTTCGGCGCGCCCCGAGGGGGGCGTGCTGATGGAGATCCATGCGTTCGGAAACAGCTCGCATAGCGTTGCCGGCTCGGAAATGGCGCTCGAAAGCGCGCGGCGCATCGCCGCATCGCACGGCGGAACGTTCGTGGTGGAGGCCGCCGGCCCGGCGGGTGGGATTCGCGGACGCCTGATGTTACCATGAGGGTTTCCCCTCGCGGTAACTCAAATGGTGCGTGCAGTCCCCGATATTTTAGCCCGCATTGTCGAGCATAAGCGCGCCGAGCTTGTGCGGGATGCCTCGCGCCGAGGCGAACTGGAAAAGCGCGCGGGTGCACGGACCGGCCAACGTGACTTCCGTCACGCCCTTGAAGCGCGCGCTCCGGCGATCATCTGCGAAATCAAAAAGGCGTCACCTAGTAAAGGCACACTGGCCCACGGCGAATTCGATCCGGCTTCCATCGCCCGCGAATATTTTCGGGGTGGCGCCGCGGCGCTCAGCGTGCTGACCGACCGCGAGTTTTTCCACGGAAGCCTGTCAGACCTTGAGGCGGCGCGCGATGCGGTATCTCTGCCGGTGTTGCGCAAGGATTTTACGCTCGATGCATTCCATGTGATCGAAGCCGCGGCGCACGGTGCCGATGCCATTCTCCTGATTGCCGCGTTGCTGGATGAAAAAGAATTACGCGATTTGCGGGAGCTGGCTGCAAGCTATCAGATGGCGGCGCTGGTGGAGGTACACGATGCTTCCGAGCTTGAATCCGCACTCGGCTCCGGCGCACAGATCGTGGGCGTCAATAATCGAAACTTGCATACATTTCAGGTGTCGCATCGGACGTCGGAAGAATTAGCCGAGAAGATTCCGGCGGACGTCCTGAAAATTAGCGAGAGTGGAATTCATCGGCGGTCCGATGTTGAAGAGCTTCAGGCGTTCGGCTATCAGGCGTTCCTGGTCGGTGAATACCTCATGAGTTCCAAGGATCGAACGGCCGCGGTGAAAGCTTTGTTGCCATGATGGTCAAGGTCTGCGGAATCACGCGCCGCCAGGATGCGGAAGCCGCTGCCGCTGCGGGGGCCTCGGCTATCGGCTTCGTCTTCGTTCCCCAGAGTCCGCGCTATGTTTTACCGGAAACGGCCGCCGAGCTCGGCCGCGGCCTGGATGTGTGGAAAGTCGGGGTGTTCGTCGATGAATCCCCTGAGTTCATCGAAGGTGTGATGCGCACTGCCCATCTGGACATTGCCCAAGTCTACGGTGAATTGCCCAAAGTCCCTCGCGTCTGGCGCGCGTTTCGCGTAGGGCCGACCTCCAAGTCGGCCAACCATACGGTCGAGGCCGTTCTCCTCGACGGCCCGGCCAACGGCATGACCTTCGACTGGACTCAAGCCCGTGGGCTTTCGGGAAAAATAATCCTCGCCGGCGGCCTCAACGCCTCCAATGTCGCAGAAGCCATCCGCATTGCCCAACCCTGGGGCGTCGACGCCAGCTCGGGTCTCGAGTCCGCTCCCGGAATCAAGGATCACGATAAGGTGCGGCATTTCGTAAAGGCGGCTCAGCAGGCATCATGATCACCTCACAACCTGATTCCACCGGTCACTTCGGTCCCTACGGCGGACGCTTCGTGCCGGAAGTGCTCATGGCGCCGCTCGAGGAGCTCGAACAGGCCTACCGCGCGGCCACCGCCGATCCCCCCTTTCAGGCCGAGCTTACCGATCTCTTGACGCATTACGCCGGCCGCCCCACGCCCCTGTATTATGCGCGCCGGCTCAGCGAGACTCTCGGCGGCGCGAAAATTTACCTCAAGCGCGAAGACCTGCTCCACACGGGCGCGCACAAAATCAACAACTGCCTGGGGCAAGCTCTGCTCGCTCGCCGCATGGGCAAGAAACGCATCATCGCCGAGACCGGCGCGGGGCAGCATGGGGTCGCCACGGCTACCGTCTGCGCGCTGTTCGGCCTGGAATGTGTCGTCTACATGGGCGAAGAGGACATGCGCCGCCAGCGCCTGAACGTCTTCCGCATGCGGCTCCTGGGAGCGACAGTAGTGAGTGTCTCGAACGGCAGCCGCACGCTCAAGGACGCCATCAGCGAGGCCATGCGCGACTGGGTCACCAACGTCCACAGCACCCATTACCTGCTCGGCTCGGCTCTTGGCGCGCATCCCTATCCGCAAATGGTCCGCGATTTCCATCGTGTGATCGGCGAAGAGACCCGCGCCGAAGTTCTCAAGCGCGAAGGCCGACTGCCCGATTCGCTTTTCGCCTGTGTGGGCGGGGGTTCGAACGCCATTGGCATGTTCCACGCCTTCATCGGCGACGAAAACGTGAAGCTGATCGGCATTGAGGCCGGCGGCCGCAGCTTGCAGCTCGGTGAACACGCGGCGCGCTTCGCCGGCGGAGCTCCCGGCGTGCTCCACGGGGCGAAAAGCTACCTGTTGCAGGATGCCGACGGCCAGGCCGCCCTGACCCACTCGGTTTCCGCAGGTCTCGATTACGTGCTAATTGGGCCTGAACACGCCTGGCTGCACGACCGCGGCCGCGCCGAATACACTTCGTGCAGCGATGCCGATGCGCTCGCCGCCGCCAAGAAGCTGGCCCGCACTGAAGGAATCATCCCGGCGCTCGAATCCGCGCATGCCGTCCACGAGGCCATCCGCCGCGCGCCCACCGAGCCGGGAAAGTTGTACGTAGTGAACCTCTCGGGCCGCGGCGACAAAGATACCGACATTTATCGCGAAAACTTCCCGGAGCTTGACGCAGCCGGAGTGTGATGCAGCCGACCCGAATCCAAAAGCTGTTTGAATTTGTCCGTCAAAAAAATCGTTCCGCGCTCATCGCCTACGTCACCGCCGGTGATCCCTCTCCCGATCGCACGCCTGAAATCGTCGCGTCGCTAGTGCGCGGGGGTGTCGACCTGATCGAGCTGGGCGTGCCCTTCTCCGATCCTATTGCCGATGGACCGGTGATCCAGCGCGCCGCCGCCCGCGCATTGCAGGCGGGTACCACGGTTCCGAAGGTTCTGGACATGGCGCGAGCCATCCGCAAAAATTCCGAGACGCCTCTGCTGCTGTTCACGTACCTGAATCCAGTGCTGCGATATGGGCTCGATAAGCTCGCCCGCGATGCGCAAGCGGCCGGCATCGACGGCTGCCTGCTCACCGACGTAAGCGTGGAAGAAGCCGAACCCTACGTGGCCGCCATGCGCGCTGCAAGTCTCGATACGGTCTTCCTCGCCGCCCCGACTTCTACAGACCGCCGTTTGAAGCTGGTCGCGCAATATTCCACGGGTTTCGTGTATCTTGTTTCGAGGACCGGAGTCACTGGTGAACAGGCGGCGCTGTCGGAATCGCTCGCTCCCCTGATCGATAAGATGCGCGTCGCGACAAAATTGCCGCTGGCCGCGGGATTCGGGATCTCTACCCCGGAACAAGCGGGCGTGGTGGCGAAAATAGCGGATGGAGTGGTGGTGGGGAGCGCGATCGTACGGCAAATCGAGAAGGATCCGGGCGGCCTCGAATCGCTGGCCCGGTCGCTTGCGGAGAGAATGAAGAAATGACGCCCGAGGAAGGTTGGCGCCTTATCGAAGAGAGCCGCGCACGCATCGACGCGCTCGACCGGAAGCTGGTGGAGCTGCTGAATGAGCGAACGCGCATGGTGGAACGCATCGGCCGCGCCAAAGCAGAGCTGGATCTTCCTGTCAAGGAATCCAACCGCGAAGATGACGTGTTTCGAAATGTGCTGGGGCATAATGCCGGCCCCATCCCTCCGGACGCGCTGCGCCGTGTGTTCGAGCGGATCATCGAGGAAATGCGCGAACTTCAGGGCATGCGCCGGCAATCCTCCGGAACGCCGTGACCAACGTCGCGATTGTCGGAGTCGGTCTTATCGGCGGATCTTTCGCCCTGGCGCTGCGCAGGGCCGGCTTCGAGGGTAAGATCGTCGGGGTCAGCTCTACGTCTACGGTGCAGAAAGCTCTCGCCCGCGGCGTCATTGATGAAGCGCTTCCGCTGTCAGAAGCTGCGGCGACCGCAGATCTCATCTATCTCTCCCAACCCATCAGCCAGATTCTTGAGACGCTCGATGTCCTCGACGCGCACGTGCGCCCGGGCACTTTGATCACCGACGCCGGCAGTACCAAAGCGGCCATTTGCGAACGCGCCACAGCGAAAATCCGGCGCGGCCGTTTCGTTGGTGGGCACCCTATGGCCGGTAAGGAATCGCGCGGCGTGGA
Source organism: Bryobacterales bacterium (assembly GCA_025463005.1). Taxonomy (GTDB): domain Bacteria; phylum Acidobacteriota; class Terriglobia; order Bryobacterales; family Bryobacteraceae; genus Palsa-187. The sequence goes on from JAOAPR010000027.1 coordinate 100,904, forward strand.
GCAAGCTGATGCCGAACTCTTTCACGGTCGGCCCTACGTGTTGACTGCGCGGGAGCCTCAGTTAGAAGCCTGGATCGAACGTTTTGGAGCTCGCCTGGTGATTCTCGACCCCCTGGAACATGACCGGCAGGTCGCGTTCGTGTCCCATCTACCGCAGCTGCTTTCGACCACGCTCGCGTCGATACTTGCCGGGAAGGAAAACGTGGCTGGCCCGGCCGCCGCCGATCTCACCCGCCTCGCGCTGAGTCCCTACGATATATGGCGCGACATTTTCGCTACCAATGCCGAGCCCATTGACGCCGCCCTCAGCGCCTATATTGCCCGTCTGGAAGAGGTTCGCTCCCAACTGCGTGGTTCGGAGATGGAAGCTCTGTTCTCCCGTGCGGCCGCCTCCGCCCGCGCCCTCCGCGGTAAGTAGGGGCGAAGCAAGCCTCGCCCTCCCAGCGGCATTTTTCGGCCCGTGTGCGATCCACATGTGAAGTTCAGGCACACCCCGCCGAAAGGTAAGATGCTCAAAATAAAGATGCAACCAATCGGACCCCCGCGTGCGTCTAACGCTTTCACGTATGCGTAAGCTGTTGCTCACGGGCATCTTCGCGATCGTGCTCCCGGCCGGCTGTCTCCCGCTCCCGGACGAGCCTCCCGACGAAGCCGGGCCGACCAATGTCAACACGCGATTCATCGTGGAAAGCGTCAACGTCTCGGGGCGGGGCAGTCCCAAGCTCAGCGACCCGTTGCGCTCTGAGCTGAACCAGGTGGTCGGGCAGAAATTCGACCCACCGCTGCTCCAACGTCTGGCCGATCACATCAAGCAGGAACTTCACGTTCCCGACGTCCGGATGCACGTCGCCAAAGGCGGAATGCCGGACCACGTGATCGTGAACTTCGAGATTGGCGCCGAGCGGGAAAAGCGCTTCGACCTGGATCTGGCCCGCTTTCTGTACCACTCCAAGCAAGGCTGGTCCGGGCAGGGCCATGCGGTCGTGAACATCCATGAGAATGCCTTCAGCTTCGGTATGATCAGCGACGGCGACCGCCTGAGTGAGCGCTACGCCGGCATACAGGCCGGCTACGAGAGGCGCCACGTGGGTACGGACCGGCTCCAGCTCCGCTTCGATTTCTCGAGCTATCACGAGCAGTGGAACCGGGCTTCCTTGCTGGTAGCCGCTCCTGGCGACATCTACCGGACCCGTACCCACTTTTCTCCCATGGCGAATATTGTGATTCTGGAGCCGCTCGAGCTGAGCTTTGGCGTCGACTTCGCGCGATATCGGCTGAGTCTGCCGGTAGCGAAAACCGAATCGTCCAACGCGGTGGTAACAACTCTGCGCTACCACCAGCGTTGGGGTTCGGGCAAAGACGAAGGCGAGCATGATCTCCGCGCGTCTTATTCTCTGCGCGCCGGCACGCACTTCCTCGAAAGCGATCCGGTCTTCGCGCGGCATCAGGCCGAGGCGCGCTATCGCTTCCGCCGCGGCCATCAGGATCTCTCGGTCGGATTCCTCGCGGGAAGAATCTCAGGCCGGGCGCCGCTGTTCGAACGCTTCGTCCTGGGAAATGCCGAGACGCTCCGCGGCTGGAACAAGTTCGATCTGGATCCGCTGGGCGCTTCGCACGTGGCGCACGGGTCCATAGATTACAGTTATCGCGGCTTGCTGGTGTTCTACGACACCGGGGCCGTATGGGACCGGCCGGAAGAGCGCGAGCAGAAGCAGTCGCTCGGCCTCGGCTGCAGGAAAGGCGGGTTTCAGTTGGCGGTGGCCTTCCCGGTGAAAAGCGGGGCCGTCAATCCGGTGTTTTACGCAGGGATGAATTTCTAGTAGCGAGCTTTTAGACAACAAGCGATGCGCGTGCGCACCATCAAACCGTGGTGGCTGATTGCGGCGTTTCTCTCCGGGCTGGCTTTTGCGATGTGGGCCGAGGAGCTGATCCTCAGCACGCAGGAAAGCCGCCTGGAGTTTTCCGCGCCGCGGCTGCATTTCCTCGTCGGAAAACCTTTGGAGCGCCTGCGCAACGCTTCGGAAGTGCCCTTCGATTTTAAGATCACTCTGTGGTCGGGAAACCGCAGCCATATGCTGCGCGAAACTCCTGCGCGATTCGTGGTGAGCTACGATCTGTGGGAGGAGAAGTTTTCGGTGACCAAGATGGTGACTCCCCGCAGGACCGCACGCCATCTAACCGATATAGGCGCCGAAGCGTGGTGTCTCCAGGAGATGGCCATGGACATAACCGGCGTCAACGCCAGCGAGCCGCTGTGGGCCCGTCTGGAAATCCGAGCCGAGGACGGCAAGGAGACCGGTCTGCCGTTCGGACGCGGAAGCATCACGGATTCGGGCATCAGTCTGTCCAGCCTGATCGAGATTTTCAGCCGTCCGGCCGCGACGACGCAGCCCCACTGGTCGGTCGAGACCGGGCCCGTGACGCTGGACGAGCTGCGGCGGAGCCGCCGGCGCGGCTGATAATGGAAGAGCCCCAGAACCGAACCGCGCGCGATAGCGAGCGGCTGTAGTCATGAATCGGCTTCGCACGCGCCTGATTGCCGTTTTTCTCCTCGCCACCCTTCTGCCCCTGGGGCTCACCCTGTGGACCTCACTGAGTTTGCTCGAACACAGCCTGCAAATGGCGCCGCTGAACGAACTGGACGCCTTGTCCCAGTCGCTTGAGAAAACCGGGCGCGAGCTGTATCAGCAGGCTCGCGAATCGCTGCGCCGTGACGCCTCTGAGGGTCGTATCCAGCCGGTGGAACTCAGCCCGGCTGAGGCCCAGGCGTTCCGGGAACGCGGCCTCGACGAGGAATTCGTTCTGGCAGGCGCCAACGGCGACCGGCTGGATTACTACGTCGTGGGAAAACACAACGTTCTTATGTTTTCCCGGCAACTGCGCGTGCCTCTCGGCGAGCTAACCAGGCAGATCGGCGAAGCGCGGCAAACCGTGGAAACCTCGGGAATTCGCGATTTCCGCCGGGGCTTCACCCGTACGCTGCTTTTGATTGCGGCTTCGCTGTGGCTGGCGGCGCTGGCCGCGCTGGTATTTCTGGCCGCGCGCATCAGCCGTCCGGTTCGGCAGTTGACGCAAGGATTGGAACGCGTGGCTGCGGGCGACCTGGCAACTCGTGTGCCTGAAGCGGGTTCGGGCGAAATCGCCGCCGCGATGCAGGCATTCAATCACATGGCGAGCCAGCTCCAGCAGGCCCAGGAGCGCCTGATCCAGGTGACCCGCGTGGCTAGCTGGCAGGCCCTGGCACGCAAGATGGCGCACGAAGTGAAGAATTCGCTCACGCCGATTCGACTGACCATGGAAGAGATCGTCAGCCGCCAGGGCGCCGCAGACAGCGCTTTTCTCGAACAGGCTGCCCAGATCGTCGCCGATGAAGTGAACACCCTGGAAAAACGCGTCCGCGCATTTTCGGAATTCTCCGCCGAACCACCCGTGCTACCGGCCGAGATCGATGTTAACGCGCTGGTGGAAGAACGCGTCTCCTTCCTCAAGAACGCGCACCCGGAAGTGATTTATCAAGTGAGTCTCGCGCCCGACCGGCCCAAGGCTGTCGCCGATCCGGACCTGATCAAGGGCGTGCTTACAAATCTGTTGGAGAATGCCGCCGAAGCCGCTCGTCCTGGTGGCGTGGTGATGGCGCGCACCGCGCGTTCGGGAGAACAGTTGAATATCGAAGTGCACGACTCGGGTCCGGGGCTCAGCCTGCAGGCGCAGTCGAGCCTGTTCGAGCCGACCATTTCCTTTAAAAAGGGCGGCATGGGCCTGGGGCTCTCAATTGCGCGCAGGAGCGCCTTGTTGTGCGGCGGCGATATTCAGAGGCTCGACGGTGAGCTGGGCGGCGCGGCGTTTCGTGTGATTCTGGCTGCGGCACGGAACGGGGCCTGACACGTCTAAATACATGGCCCAGCGGCGCATCCTGGTAGTCGACGACGAAGAAAACATCGGGCGAAGCCTGCGCCTGATTCTGGAGCGCGAGGGCTATGCGGTAAGCCTGTGCTCATCGATCGGCGAGGCCAAGGCTTTTCCGCAACGTCCCGACGTCTACCTGCTGGATGTGCGGCTGCCCGATGGAACCGGCATCGATCTGTTGCGATGGCTGAAGTCCAATGACAATGACGCGCCGGTGATCATGATCTCGGGTCACGGGACCATTGCGGATGCCGTGGAAGCAACTCGCGCGGGCGCCTTCGATTTTCTGGAAAAACCTCTAGGCCGCGAGCACGTTTTGCTGGCCCTGAGGCACGCGCTGGACGAGTCCAAACTGCGCGAAGAGAACCGGCATCTGCGCGAACTGGTGGGCGGTGCGCGCATGATAGGATCGAGCCCGGCCTTCGAGCGCGTTCTGGAACAAGCCACCATGGCCGCGCGCAGCGACGCGCGGGTGCTCCTGGCTGGAGAATCCGGCACGGGCAAGGAACTGCTGGCGGCGCACATCCACGCCGAAAGCCCGTTCTCCGCGGGTCCGTTCGTCAAAGTGAACTGCGCGGCGATTCCCACCGAGCTGATCGAAAGCGAGCTGTTCGGACACGAAAAAGGCGCCTTCACGGGCGCGACATCGGCGCGGCGCGGAAAGTTCGAGCTGGCCGACCGCGGCACGTTGTTTCTGGACGAGGTCGGCGACCTGCACGCATCGTCGCAGGCTAAGCTGCTACGGGTCTTGCAGGAGGGCGAGTTTCATCGCGTGGGCGGTGAGCAATCGATTCGCGTGTCGGTGCGCGTAATCGCGGCGACCAATCGCGATCTGAGCGAGATGGTCGCGCAACAAAAATTTAGGGAGGATCTGTACTATCGCCTATGTGTGGTGCCGGTGCGCGTGCCGAGCCTTCGCGAGCGGCGGGAGGATATCGGTGCGCTGGCCGAGTATTTCCTGGCTGAGTTTTGCAATCGCAATAATTTCCGGCCGAAGCGGCTGGCCGAGAGCGCCTTCGAGGCGTTCGAGGATTACGGCTGGCCGGGGAACATTCGCGAGCTGCGCAATACCGTGGAGCGCATGGCGATTTTAACGCGCGGCGACGAGATCGACGGCGAGGCGGTGCCGGTGGAGATCCGTATCGCGCGGGGCGCTGGAGCCAAGGGAAACCTGCGCGAGGCGCGCGAATCTGCCGAGCGTGAACACATTCTTAAGGCGCTGGAAGAATCCAAGTGGAATGTCTCCGGCGCTGCGCGCGTGCTGGGGATGGAGCGAACGAACCTGCACAAACGTATCCGGGCGCTCGGTTTGAGCAGGGAGAAGTAACCTAACTTCACCCCGCTCGATCACTGTCGCGGTTCGGAAGTCTACTGATCGTACTTCGGAACCTTGATCCGGCCTTCCCAGAAACTCTTGTTGTTCTCTTCGCAGGAGTACTCCATGATCTGCGTGTCGGTACGGAGCGTAAAGGTGCGCTTGTTGCCCCAGTCCTCGGTGAACGTCTTGGGATCGTGGATCGTCACTTCGTACGCCATGTGGCCCAGGTCGGGCCGGGTGAACCGCTCCGTGATTTCGAGCTGATCACTGTGCGGATGGCCAGCCGTATCCAGCCGGGTCTTTCCGTTGAAGTTATTGGTGTGGACGACGAGCGTGTCGTTTTCCCAATGGCCCACGGAATCTCCGAACCACGTAGGATCGAGGTTTTTCGCGTGCGGCCGTCCATCCGTGGGAATCAGTTTGAACCAGGTGTTCTGCTCGTACAGCAGAGCGAGGAACGGTTCATGTTGGATGAACTGGATCGGGTCGGGCGAATTCATCGAACGCATCAGCCCGAACGGCAGGCAGGCTCCCGTGTAGTCGCCGCTGCCGGCGTCGTAGGCGTCCCACTGCTGCTTGCCTAACGCGGTGAACGGAAGTTCCTTCGGTCCGCTCGGGTCACCCTGGCGAGTGTCCTTGGCCGGTCCCGATGCCATATTCGGCGTGTACGGCCGGAACCACAGCCCGCTCAGATCGGGTTTGCCATCCGGCATCCGAGGCGTTGGACCTGTGGGCGCAACCGGCCCGCCCCGGCCGCCGCCTTTGCCCTTCGCGGCTCCTTTGCCCTGTCCCTTAGCTTGCCCTGGCGCGGGTTCCTGCGAAAAAGCCAGTCCGACTACGGAGAGCGCGACTGCCGCGCTCAAAATTCCAAGATGCAGACGAGTGATCATATTAAACTCCCGAACCGGATTGCCAAAATGACTCGTTCTATTCTACAGCACGGACTGCTTAAGTTTTGAGAAAGGTCCCCTGCTCCAGCTCGTCGAATGCTGCCCGGAGCTGCTCCTGGGTATTCATTACGATCGGGCCGTACCAGGCCACCGGCTCCTCCAGCGGCTTTCCCGAGACCAGCAGGAATCGAATGCCGTCCTCGCCGGCCTGCACGGTAACTTCATCGCCGCGGTCGAACAGCACGAGCGAGCGGTTGTCGGCCTCGGCCGGAGGCACCGTCTCGGCCCATCCGACACCCTCGGTCGGCACAGCCAGCGGGCCCGAGGCGTTAGAAAACTTGCCGTCGCCGGCAAACACGTACGCGAAGGCGTGGCGGGTGGTTTCCACCGGCAGTACCCTGCGCTTTCCCGGCGGAACCGAGACATCGATATAGATTGGATCAGCCGCGATTCCATCCACCGGACCTTTTTTGCCCCAAAAGGTTCCGCACACCAGGCGCACCTGCGTTCCGTCGTCATCCGTGATTACGGGAATGTCGGCCACCTTCACTTCCTGATATCGGGGATCGGTCATCTTGAGGGACGCAGGCAGGTTGGCCCATAGCTGGAATCCATGCATGCGCCCGGCTTGATCGCCTTTGGGCATTTCCTGATGGATGATTCCGCGGCCCGCTGTCATCCATTGGACGTCGCCCGCGGCGATCGCACCGCGGTTGCCCATGCTGTCGCCGTGCTCAACGGTTCCCGCTAAGACATATGTGATCGTTTCAATCCCGCGGTGAGGATGCCAGGGGAAACCCGCCAGATAATCGGCGGGAACATCATTGCGGAAGTCGTCGAGCAACAGGAACGGATCGAAATCGCTGGTGTTGCCGAACCCGAACGCGCGCCGGAGGTGCACCCCGGCTCCTTCCAGCGTGGGCTTGGATTTGATCAATCGTTTCACGGGTCGGATCGACATAAAGTGGCTCCTGTAACGAAGTTTAGCGCGCGGCAGAGACCGCGTCGCATGATGGTGCGTGCAGTGGAGCGGGCTTTAGCCTGCAACGGGTGCTTCAGCACCCGCGCCTAATGGCGATAAGTGTCAGTGCGCCGCCGGAACCGGCCGGGGCATGTGGATCGACATCAGGACCAGTGTCCCGTTGATCGCGCTGAACCAGTGCGGCGTGTTCTCCGGAACAATCAGGAAATCGCCTTTCGCGACGGCTTGAGACATACCGCCCTCGATGGCGGTTCCCGACATGTTCTCGGGGTTGGTTCGCGTTTCACCCACGAGCTTACCGCCCGTGACCAGGGTTCCGCTTCCATCGATCACGTAAAACATTTCCGCTTCGGTCACGTGGGTGGCGGCCGGGCCGACGACGGCGCGATACTCCAGATTCGCGGTATAGGGAGCGAGTCGAAGAAGTCCCTGGATGAAGTTAGCCTGATCCTGTTTCCGTTCGGACTTGGCTTTGGCCATCATCGCGGCAACCTCTTTAGCGGAGACATAGGTTTTGGCGGGCTGAGGTTGTTTGGCGTCTTTAGCCGGCTGTTGGGCAGGTAGTTGGGCCACCGCCACGGCGGTAACGATGGTCAGGGCGAGACAGGTCAAGCGTGCGCGCATGTGAATCTCCATTTTGCAGAGTCAAGAGTGGACTTCACAGATGCTATCACAGCGCTGTGGCGAGCTGATGGGAGAATACATGGCGGGGAAGTGTCTGTGCTATACATCTTTCAAGAGGAGGCGCCGCATGAGACGCTTTTTAAGTTTGTCATTCGCCCTGGCTGCCACGGCCGCGATCGCACCCTTCGCCTGGGCGCATTTTAGACTGCTGGAGCCGGCATCCTGGATTGAGGAGAACAATCTGGGAGATCCGCAAAAGCTCGGTCCTTGCGGCGGAACCTCGGCCAATGCCGCTAAAGGAAAGGCCGCCAATCCCGGAACGACGACCAATATGGTGACCAATGTTAAGGGTGGACAGAAGCTCCACATCAAGCTGCAGGAAACCGTGTTTCATCCGGGACACTACCGGATCGCGCTCGCGGTGAATTCTCGCGCGGAGCTTCCGCCGGATCCGGAAGTGGTCACGCGGGACAGCGACAAGGGTCCCTGGTCGGTGTCAGCCCCCATCGCTCAATCTCCGAAGCCTCCGGTGCTGGCGGACGGGTTGTTTGCCCACACCTCGAAGCAGGCCGATCCGTGGGAGACCGACGTCACGCTGCCGAATATCAGTTGTTCGAAATGCACGCTGCAGATCATCCAGTTCATGGCCGAGCACGGCCGGAACTCGGATGGCGATTTTTCGTATCATCACTGCGCGGAATTGCAAATCACGGCCGATCCGTCCAAGCCGGTCGACCAAGCATGGCTGACGCGCCTCGGGGACACAGCTCCGCCAGCGCCGCGTCCGGTCAAGAAGTAGTCTGCAAAAGAAAAAGGGCCGCCTGCCGGCGGCCCCATTTGAGTCTTGGCTTACGAACTGAGCTGTCGCGCTAGGGGCGGTTAACGTTCTCAGCCTGGAGCCCTTTGGGACCCCGCTTTACCTCAAACTCCACTTCTGTGCCCTCCTCCAGAGTCCGGTAGCCGGACATCTGAATCGCCGAGAAGTGAACAAATACATCCTCGCCGCTGGCCCGCTGGATAAATCCATAGCCTTTGGCGGCGTTAAACCATTTGACGACACCCTTTTCTCTCACTACTTGATATCTCCTCTTTCACTCCCGGCTGGCCGGGACCCGTACTTAAAAACTCTGCCATTGTCGCACGTAATTCGTTCTATTGCAATCGGATATTTAACCGCCAGGGTACTGTTCAAGGGTCCTGTCAAGGGGGCTCAAGTCAACCCCCTTAACGGACGATAAACAGATGGTGGCAAACATCTTGCTAAAAATCTGTTCTGGGATTTCGGTCTGCTTTATCCTGGCGGGCTGCGGCAGCGGCGGATTCGACCCCAACGGCGGGCTGGAATCGCGCCCCCTCCGCCTGGACGGAGAACAGGTGATGCTGGAACCCGGACAACTGGAGTGTGGCGCCCGCGAGGACCTGTGGATTGTCGGCCCTGTAAGCGACGGGAGGGCGGTGGCGCGGCTGACGCAGAAGGGCCGCGACCTGCAGTTTAACGACGACGTGCAGATTGGCGAGCCAGGGATTATCGTTCCCTACGTCCAGGTCCGGGGCTCCTTTTCGCTCAAGGTGTTGCAAATGGGGTCCATTCGCGATGAGGACGCCTTTACCAAGTTGGCCGACGCCAAAGTGGGCGTGAAGATCGACCACAGTTGCTTTCAGAATAACCTGCCGGTCCTGATGGGGATCCGGCATGGGCATTTCGACCAGTCCACGAATCCCGTCTTTCGATTCAAACTGGACGGCGAGTGGCTGATGGATCAAGTCATTCACTAGCAGTCATCACTGCCTGCAAGTCGACTCGATGCGTTGACTTGGGTCAAAGACTGTGGGTAGTATGGTTCTCACCGAAGGCCTTGCCAGGGGTAACTTCTACGGTGTCAAAAGCGCCCCAATATGTTGTGTTTGAGCACTCGGTCCGTGCATTCCGAAAGGAACACCTGGAGGATTTTAACTTGAGAAGACGTATCTGTTCGATCCTGTCCGCAGCGGGGATGCTTGTCGGCCTTTCTCTGCTGTCTGTGCCTGCTTCCGCCCAGCGCGGCGGTGGTGCGCCCCAGCCCGAGGGTTGCCCTGGTCCACCCCAGTGGCAGTTGGATCGCCAAGCAGCTCAGGCTGCTGCGCGCGGCGGTGCCGCCACCCAGGCTCAAGGAGCAGGACGAGGAGCACCGGCTGCGGCAACGGAAGGCGCGGTGGCCGCTCCGGCAGCAGGTCGTGGCGGACGAGGCGGTGGACGAGGTGGAAATCAGCCCGCTGCGGCTCTCCCGCCGGTGCCACGATTCCCGAACGAACCCGCTTACGGCGTGCAGGCCGGTAAACCTGATTTCGGTGGATTGGACAAGGGCGTGTGGAACGTTCCCTACATCGTTAATCTGCAGGTCAATGCTCACGACGAAAAGGGCTGCCAGTTCATCTACCCACCGTTTAAGCCCGCTGCCAAAGCGATTTGGGAAGAACGGTTCCTCAAGAATGATATGAAGGACGATCCGGAGGGCTTCTGCCTGCCTCCCGGCGTTCCGCGCATGCTGTACACGCCATATCCCACGCAGATCTACCAGATGCCGGATCGCATCGTATTCGTGTATGAGGGAGGTGCGCACGTTTGGCGCCTGGTCTGGATGGATGGGCGGAAACTGCCCAACCCTGACGATGTAAATCCCACCTACCTGGGTTATTCGGTAGGCCACTGGGAGGGCGATACGCTCGTTATCGAATCGCTTGGCTTTAATGACCGGACTTGGCTGGATGCTTCCGGCCATCCTCACGGCGAAAAGCTGAGGGTCACCGAGAAGCTTACGCGTACCGACTTCAACAACATCAAAGTTGAAGCTACGTTCGACGACCCCGACTACTACACCAAGCCGTGGGTGGCGGTTACCGGAATCACGTGGGCGCCTAACCGGACTGGCCCGTTCACGATGCGCGGCGGAGAGATCCTGGAGTACATCTGCCAGGAAAACAATCGCGACCTGATCCACCTGAACGCGCAGCCCGGAAAATAGCGGACGCTTTGGCACGGAAACGGCGGGTCTTGAATTGGCTGATCCCCGCCGTTTTTTTGCCGGTATTCGGACAGGCTCCCGTTAGCCGGCTCCCCGATGGACACGTGGATCTGGGCGGTCCCGGGGTGTGGAAACTTCCGGACATTGCCGACGCAACGCCCCGTATCGTCGATCCGAAATCGGGCGGCGCGCCGTTCAACTCCAAGGGCAAGCAGGTTTGGGACGAGCGGCGGCGGACACAGTCGGCGGCTGATCCCGTAAGGTCCTGCCTGCCGCCGGGCGTGCCGCGCATCATGTACACGCCGTACTCGATGGAGTTTCTGCAGCTCCCCAACCGTGTGGTGATGATCTTTGAGGGCGGCACACATATTTTCCGCTCGATTCCGATCGGCCCGAAAACAGGGCTGAAGCATCCGCCGGATCCCAATCCGACCTATCTGGGCGATTCCTACGGCTGGTGGGAGGGCGATTCGCTGATAGTGGATGTGGTCGGTTTCAATGACCGGAGCTGGCTGGATTCTTTCGGTCACCCGCACGGCGAGAAGCTGCACGTGATCGAAAAGTACAGGCGGCGGGACTCGTTGAACCTGGAATACACAGCGACCATCGAAGATCCCGAATACTACACCAGGCCGTGGACGGTGAAGACGGCGGCGATGTATCGGCCCAACGACCGTCTTCAGGAATACATTTGTCAGGAGGGCCCACCGGCCAGGTAGCTTTACTGCAATTCCTGGACGGGAATATCGAAGTGCGCGGTGTTCACGACGCCGCTGCGCTGGAACTGGACCCACACCCGATAATTTCCGGGCCGCGGGAACGTCAGATTGAATTGAATATTCGGCCCGCCATCGGCGATGAACGGGTGAGTGTGGATCAGATCGATTAAATCCTCGCTGGCCGCGAGCATGTGGCCCCACGCTCCCAGATACTTTTCGAGCCCGTCGCCAGGCTTGATCGTGAAATGGAGCTGGGTTTTCAGTCCGGCGATGACTTGCGGCGGATCGGTTCTGAAATCGACCTGCATGTTGGAGGCGTCTTTCGCCGAGTAGTCGCGCGATAGATGAACGGCCGCGGGAGGAGTGCCGGGTACGATAATGGTTTTTGCGATCAACTGCGGCGTGGCGCCGTCGGGGTAAAAATCACCCAGCACGCGATACATACCGGCCTTAGGAAGCGTGAGATCGTCGTAGCGAAAAGATCCGTCGGGCTGGAAAACCGGGTGATTATGGATGAAGAATTCCAGATCCTGGCTGATCACGAACATGTGGAACAGCTTCTCGTGTACTACCTGGAAATTCGTTACCGGGCGCCCTTTCCAGGGATCGTGAATGGCGAAGGTCAACTGGGCGGGTTGGCCGGGCTGAAGCGTGCGCGGCGACGTGCTCAGATCCATGTGATATTCGGTGGCTTCCGGGAGGTTCGCTGCCAGTTTCATGCCGCAGCGCGGGCAGACGCCCGCAACGCTCGAGCGTACGTCCGGATCCATCGGGCAAACCCAGACCTGATCCTGTGACCATAGGTCACCGGCGAAAATAAGCGTCGCCAGGGATGACGACACAAATGAGCGTCTTCGCACGCCCCAATCATATCGCCAAATGCGATCATCTGCTAGGATGCGAGTTTGGGAGGAGTCATGCACAAATTGAGTTGGATGAGCGCTGCTGCGGTGCTGGCAGCCGCGGGCTGGATGGTGATCCAGGCTGCCGAAAAAGTCGATGCTAAAAGCCTGCGGACCGGGCAGGCGGCCTTCGCCGACGCAAAATCATTGACGCCCGGCACATTCCACAAGATCACTCCGGCCGATCTGCCCAAGCCCTTCGCGACGAAGTCCGCCACGAATTTTCCGAAAGTAGTTCCGCGGCCGGAAAAAGCCTGGCCTCAGGCCCCGGCAGGATTCAAGGTCGAGCTGTATGCGACCAATCTTGGGATAGCTCGCCAGATCCGGACCGCGCCCAACGGCGATGCGTTCATGGCTGACCAGAACGGCCAGATCGTGATCTTCCGGGGCGTTACCAAGGACGGAAAGGCAGAGCAAACGTCGGTTTTTGCCACCGGGCTGGAGCGGATTTTCGGTGTCAATTTTTATCCCAACGGAGCCAATCCGCAATGGGTGTATGTCAGCAATGAGAAGTCCGTGATGCGGTTCCCGTACAAGAATGGCGATCTGAAAGCCAGCGGGGCGGCGCAGACACTGGTCAGCGACCTCCCGAGCGGCGGGTATCACTTCACCCGCGACGTAGTTTTCTCAAAAGACGGGCGGAGCATGTACGTCGCCGTGGGCTCGGGCTCGAACATCGACGATCCGGATACGCATCCGACGGAGACCCATCGCGCCGACATTCTGGAGTACACGCCCGACGGAAAATTCGTGAAGGTGTATGCGTCGGGGATTCGGAATCCAGTGGGGCTGGCGGTGAATCCGGACACAGGCGAAGTGTGGTGCTCGGTGAACGAGCGGGATGAACTGGGCGACAATCTGGTGCCGGATTATGTTTCGTCGGTGAAAGAGGGCGGCTTCTACGGCTGGCCCTTTTACTATATGGGCGGGAACCCCGATCCACGCCTGAATGGCGCGCATCCGGAGATGAAGAGCAAGGTGATCGTGCCAGACGTACTGATCCAGCCGCATAGCGCCTCGCTCGGCATCACGTTCTATACGGGCCCGCAGTTCCCGGCCGAATATCGCGGCGATCTGTTCGCGGCCGAGCACGGATCGTGGAACCGGTCGACATCGTCGGGGGGCGAGGTGATTCGCGTTCCGCTCGACAAGGGTAAAGCCAGTGGCGTGTACGAGGACTTCCTCACGGGATTCGTAACGCCGGAGGGCCAGGTTTGGGGCCGGCCGGTAGGGGTCGCGGTGATTAAGGATGGATCGCTGCTGGTGACCGACGAAGGATCGAAGTCGATCTGGCGCGTGAGCTACACAGGCAAGTAACACCAGTAGGGCCGGTCTCCAGGCCGGCCGCTACCCCAGACCGGCCTCTACTTGGCCGGCAAGAGGGCGATCTTCGCGCCGGGTGGGATGCCGCGGATCATAGTGCGCGCCGGAAGATTCAAGGGCGTCCGGTACAGGAACGGATGCCCGAACTGCATCTTGTAATCCTGCAGCCAGAGTAAGGGCTCGATGGTGCCATCCGGAAGCTGGGCGGTGATCTGGAACGAGCCTTTCTCGGGAACATTCTCCGGCCAAAGTCCGTCCAACACAAACGCGCGGCTCAGTGCAAAGTCGCCGCTTGCGCTCAGTTCGCCTTTGGAATGATGGAAAGTCTCGGGCTCGAGCGACTTGGGCGGCGGCGGCAGGTCTTTCGGTTCACCCTCGGGCACGCCTCCATCGCTCCAACTTACGATCCGCTCCATCTCTTCGGGCGTCAGCGCCTGATCGTTCCGGAATTCGCCGAATCCTTTGATCGCGCCCCAAGGGGGCATGCGGCGACGAAGAGTCTCTTCCTTGATCGCGACGGCCCAGGGACGGGCTTCGCCGTAGGTCATCAGCGAGAACGCGGCACCGCCCGGGTGATGGCAGGAGGCGCAGTGATTGTTCACGATGCGGGAGATGTCCCGGGTCCAGGTAATCGAGGTGGTGATGATGTCGTGCCCTTGCCCCGCGACGCAAGCGGCGAGTAGAAGAAGGCAACGCTTCATAACCATCCTCATTATAGGGATACAATGACTCTCGATATGCGCATTAATATAACGGTGATTTTGGTGGCTATTGCATTTCCCGCGGCGGCCGCGACCTGCGAGAGCATGGCGCAGCTCACCTTGCAGAACACGACTGTGACGGCCGCGCAATCGATTGCGGCTGGGGCTTTTACTCAGGGGAAACAGAACAACGTCTTCCGCGAGCTGCCGGCGTTTTGCCGTGTAGCCGCGACCGTCCGGCCGGTGGCCGATTCCGAGATCAAGATCGAGGTCTGGATGCCGGCGTCAGGATGGAACGGGAAATTTCGTGGGACGGGGAACGGCGGCCTGGGCGGGTCGATGAACTTCAACGGGATCGCCGCGGCTATGCGTGGCGGATACGCAGTGGCGGGGAATAACACCGGCCACGACGGCGGCGCCAGCCTGATGATGGGGCATCCCGAGAAAATCCGCGACTTCGGCGAACGCGCCGGGCATGAGATGACCGTCAAAGCCAAGGCGATCGTGGAAGCGTTTTACAGCGATCGTCCGCGGCACTCGTATATGGTCGAGTGCGGAGGCGGCAGCATGGCGGCGATGAAAGCGGCGCAGCGTTTTCCCACGGATTACGATGGTCTGGTGGCGGGCGGCCTGGCCACCTACCTGACGCATCACGTGTTCGGGCAGATCTGGATCTGGCAGGCGACTCACAAGGATGCGGCGAGCGAAATTCCGCCCGAGAAGTATCCGGCCATTCACAACGCGGTGCTGGCGGCGTGCGACCGTCTGGACGCCGTTCAGGACGGCGTTCTGGAGGACCCCACGCGCTGCAAGTTCGATCCCAAGGTTCTGCAGTGCAAGACAGGTGACGGTCCGGCGTGCCTGACTGCTGCGCAGGTGGAAGCCGCACGGAAACTGTACACTCCCGCGACGAATCCGAGGACGAAGAAAGAGATCTTCGGGCCGTTATTCCCGGGCAGCGAGTTGCTGTGGGCGCAGTCGGCAGGTCCTGCGCCGGTATCGATCTCGTCGGATTTCTTCAAGTACTTCGCGTTCAAGGATCCGACTTGGGACCCGGCGAAGCGGCCTGTGAACTTCGATAGTGATTTGGCACTGGCGGATACGCCGGAGAACACTGTGATCAACGCGAACGATCCTGATATCCGCAAATACGCGGAGCGGGGCGGGAAGCTGATCATTTACGGAGGCTGGAGCGATGCAGGGATTCCGCCGCGGTTGGCGGTGGACTACTACAAGAGCGTGGTTGACAAGCTGGGCGCTCGCGCAGTGAAGGATTCGCTGCGGCTGTTCATGGTGCCGGGCATGGGGCACTGCAATGGCGGTGACGGGACGGATACCTTCGACATGCTTAGCGCGATCGAGCAGTGGGTGGAACAAGGGAAGGCTCCGGATCGGATCGAAGCCTCGCGGGTGCGGGATGGGAAGACCGACCGCACTCGCCCGCTGTGCCCGTATCCCCAGGTCGCGACCTATAAAGGATCGGGGAGCACCGACGAGGCGGCGAATTTCACGTGTTCTGTGCGCTGAGAACAAATTGGATATGATCGATATCCAGGTAAGGGAGGCCGTGTCCATGTTGAAACTGGCAGCGCTGCTATTCGTGGCTTCTTATGCGATGGGCGCCTCATGTGAGAGCCTGAGCTCGCTTTCTATTCCGCACACCACGATCGTCGCGGAGTCGGTGGCCGCCGGAGGGTTCGCGCCGGCCGCGCCCGCGGGTGGAAAAGGCAAAGCAAAGGGCGGCGGCGAGGCCTTCGGAGAATTGCCCGCGTTCTGCCGTGTCCAGGTTACGTCCAAGCCCTCGCCCGACTCCGATATCAAGATCGAATACTGGCTTCCGGTGAACGGTTGGAACGGAAACTTCGAGGCCAACGGAAACGGCGGCTGGAGCGGATCGATCACGCCCAATACGTTGGCGACCGGAATGCGGCGCGGCTATGCAGCGGCGATGACCGACACCGGCCATGACGGCGGCAGCGCCAGTTTCGCCATGGGACATCCGGAAAAAGTAGTCGATTTTGGATACAGGGCGGTGCATGAGATGGCGACCACCGGCAAAGCGCTGATCAAGGCATTTTACGGACGCGACGCGCGACATTCTTATTGGAATGGCTGCTCGGCGGGCGGGCGGCAGGGATTGATGGCGGCACAGCGGTATCCGGAAGATTTCGACGCGATCGTGGCCGGGGCTCCCGCTATCAATTTCACGGGTCGGGCGACCCAGGCCGTGTGGATCGGTCAGGCCACGCATAAGGACGAATCGAGCGCGCTGCCGCAGTCCAAGTTCGCGGTGATTCATGCAGCGGTGCTGGAAGCCTGCGATGCGCACGACGGCGTGAAGGACGGCGTGCTCGAAGATCCCACCAAGTGCAAATTCGATCCCAAGGCGCTCGAATGCAAGGGTGCGGATGAACCTACCTGTTTGACCTCCGCACAGGTGGAGACGGTTCGGAAGATTTATTCGGACGTGGTCAATCCCCGGACCAAGAGCGTGATCTTCCAGGGACACGAACCGGGAAGCGAAAACGGGTGGACCACCATGGCGGGCGCTAACGTGTTCACCATCGCGACGGATACGTTCAAATACGCAGTGTTCGAGGACAACAATTGGGACTACAAGACGCTAAACTTCGATAGCGACATCGCTAAGACGGATCAGAAAGCCGGCAAGGTCATTAATGCGCTCGATCCGAATCTGAAGCCGTTCCTCGCCCGGGGCGGGAAGATTATCCAGTATCACGGCTGGGCGGATCCGCAAATTTCTCCGCGCAGCAGCGTCGAATACTACAAGAGCGTCGCGGCGGCAATGGGCGGGGTTAGTAAGATCAGCGACAACTACCGGTTATTCATGGTTCCGGGCATGGCACACTGCGGCGGCGGCGACGGCACGGCGAACTTTGACATGCTGGCGGCGCTAGAGCAGTGGGTGGAACAGGGGAAAGCCCCCGACCGTATCGAAGCGTCGCGCGCGCGGAATGGGCAGACTGACCGGACGCGTCCACTGTGCGCGTATCCGCAAGTGGCGAGCTATAAGGGGTCGGGAAGCACGGACGACACCGCAAACTTCGTTTGCAAATAGTCATCACGGAACATCGGGGACAGCCAGCCAATTCCGGCGAACTGCTTCGGACCGGGTCAGCTGTTCGTAATTCGAAATTGGAGGCAGTCCCCGACTTCAGGGCCGAACACGCGGTTCCGAATCGGCCCCAAGCGGGCATCCGCGCGGAGCGGATCCATTCGCGGGTCGACATCAAGGACAAACAGCGCGGCTGAATTTTCGTTGGCCGCTCGCTCCAATTCCAGGAAGGCTTCGTCCTTGCGGCCCAGTGCGTGGAGAAGCAGGCTCTGGAAATAGGCGTCTACGTATTCGGTGTCGCGAAGCTCTTCTAATTGCTGGAGGATGGCCACAGCTTCCGCGCGCCGGCCGCTGTTCGCCAGGCAGATCGCTTCCAGCGCCCGCAGCCACGGGAGATCGGGACAGAGAACAGTAGCCATGCGGTATTGCTTGAGAGCTTCCTCGGTATCGCCGGAGTACTCCAAAGCTTGCGCGTAAAGCGCGCGTCCCAAAGGCAGGTAGGGGTGCAATTCCAGGGCGTCGCGGGCGGCAATCAGAGCTGCGTCCAGTTCTCCGCGGAAGAAGCGGACGAAAACCTCAGAAGTGGGAAGCGGCACGGCCAGCGGGTCGATCGCGCGAACCTCTTCCACCTGTTCGAGAGCCTCATCCAGGCGTCCGGTGGCGGCGTAGAGCATGCTGAGGCGTATGTGTACGGGCACCCACTTGGGCTTCTCCCGGAGTGCCTGCAAGAGATCTGCCTCGGCCTCCGCGATTTTGTGTTCAAAGACGTGCAAGCCCTGGGCGCGGTCGGCGCGCAGATCCGGAGTCAGGCCGCTTAAGGCAACGGCGCGGCGGTGGGCCTGGAGAAAACCCTGGTACATCTGGCGGGCCGGCCGCATACCGTAGGTGCCCATCATCAAGTAGCTCAGGGAGGCTCCCTCGAACGCCCGAGGATCGTTGCTTTCGCGCGCCGCGCGCTGGAAATAACACAGCGCTCTCTCAAACCCTTCCCGCGTGCAGCGATTCCAGCAATGCCAGCCCTGCCGGACCAGATCGTCGGCGTGGGGAGTTTCCAGGCAGTAGCCGAGTCGAGGACGGTAGCTGATCCAGGGACCGCATTCGCCCAGGACCTTCTTTACTTCGCCGACCGTGACCGCTACGGTGTGCTTGGAAACCAGGGTGCCGCTCCAAGCCGCTTGAATCATCTGCTCGTAGTTCACGTGCCGGCCGCTGTTTTGAACCAAAACATGCAGCACGTGAAACGCTTGGGGCCGGACATCGATCTCTACGCCGTCTCGCAGCAGCCGCGACCGCGCGGCATCCAGGCAGAAGGGGCCAAACGGTATGGGTTCGACGGGGATTCTAACCATAACGAGCCTTAGATTTGACGCTATTTTGATTAGCGCCGGAAGCAGTCTAGCATACAATCGCGTCAGAGGCTAGCTGTGGGCATGCTCGGTCGCTCCGTACTCCGCTCCTGCTGTGCCCTTTCCGCCCACTACTCAAAAACGAAAGGGGATCTATGAGATTCAGGAACTTGCTGCGTTCCTTGCTACCGATTGCGTTGGCGCTGATTGTCGGAATCCCTTCCTTGCTGGCCCAATCGGCAGGGACAGGGGCGTTGACAGGGACCCTGACGGATCCTTCCGGCGGCACCATCCCGAACGCCACGGTTACGTTGACCAACACCCAAACAAATCAGGTTCGTACTGCGACCACTGGACCGGACGGGAGTTACCGGTTCACCCTGATACCGCCTGGGATATATCGCGTTCGTTTTGCGGCGCCGGGTTTTAAAACCTCGGAAGTCTCCACGTTCAATGTGAACGTGACGGAGACACCGGTGCTGGACCGCACCATGGAAGTCGGCGCGCAAAGCGAGCAGGTGACCGTAGAAGCGGTCGTGGAAACCCTGCAGACCGCGACTTCCACGCTTGGTACGACGGTAGGGTCGCGGGTGGTCACCGCGCTGCCCTTGAGCAACCGCAACTACACGCAGATCATCGGCCTTTCGGCGGGTGTGAACGTGAGCGTGAACAACGCCACGGCATTCGGCAAGGCGACCCAGGATTTCAGCGTGAACGGCGGCGATCCCGGTCAGAACAATTATCAGATGGACGGAGTAGCCATCAACAATATCGCCAATAGTGGCAGCTCGAATGACTCGGGAATCTACACCGGAATCGGCATTCCGAATCCGGATGCAATCCAGGAATTCAAGATTCAGACGTCAACGTACGATGCCAGCTATGGCCGCAATCCGGGCGCAAATGTGAACGTCGTCACCAAGTCCGGCACGAACCAGTTTCATGGTTCGCTCTTCGAGTTTTTCCGCAACGAAAAACTCAATGCGAATGACTTTTTCCAGAACCGCGATGGCGGAGGGACGCGGCAGATCTTCAAACAGAATCAGTTCGGCGGAACTATAGGGGGTCCGATCAAGAAGGACAAGCTGTTCTTCTTCGGCAGCTACCAGGGAACCCGGCAACTGAACGGAGTAGCGACGCAAGGCTCAAACACGTCATTTCTCTATCCGCTCCCGCTAGGCGATCGCAGCGCCCCCGGATATCAGGCGGCTCTGGGCGCCGCCATGTGTCCGGCGAATCATCCGGGCGCGTCGGCCGCTCCCTATAACACCTTCTTGACAGGGATCGTTCCAGGCATCCAAGTCGCGTGTGACGGGTCCAATATCAACCCTGTGGCGCTGAAGGTGTTGCAGCTCAAGAACGCGGACGGCAGCTATTACATTCCCAGTTCACCGACTGGTGTATACGGACCCCGCCGCTTCAGCATCCCCGCAAAATATTCGGAAGACCAGGCGCTGATCAATGCCGACTACGCGATCACCAGCAAACATACACTTCAAACGCGCTACTTCTACACCAATAATCCCCAGACGCTGAATCTCTCGGGCGGCCTGCCGGGCACGCCGGCGAACCTCCAGTATTCGAATACCTATGCAGTCCTGAAGCTCACCAGCGTGCTCAGCCCCACGTTCGTGAACGAAGCGCACGCATCGTTCCAGCGCAACTACCAACTGGGGCAAGATACGACACCCGGGTCACCGCAGCAGATTGGACAGACGCCCATCATTCCTCAGATCACCGAGCTGCCTGTGACGGTGATATTTGGAGGACCCAGCCACGGCGGGTCGCTCTATCCATCCTACAGTCCCACTAACCAGATCCAGCTCGGGGACCAGTTTGCATGGTCCGCGGGAAAGCACAATTTCCGAGCCGGCTTCGAATGGGAGCATACGCATTGGCCCATCGTATTCCAAGGACTCGAGCGCGGATTTCTGTTCTTTGGGTCGTTCGCCGACTGGCTCATCGGCCGCGCTGGGTGCACCGATCCAAGCTGCAGCCCCGCAAATCCAGGGAACACGAACGGGGGCTTCGGCAACATCCTGCAGTGCCTGTTCTGCGTGCGCAGCGGCCCGGACGGCATCATTCACGGCTATCTGCTCTCGAACACGAACGCATTTTTCCAGGACGACTGGAAGGTGAACTCCAAATTGACCCTGAACCTGGGCGTCCGCTGGGAATACGATGGCACCTTCAGCGATAAGTATGGAAACCTGACGAACTTCTGGGAAAGCCAGATCCGAACGGTGCCGATCCCGCCGACGGGTCCAACAACTTCCGGGCCCGGCCTGGTTGGATACGTGGTGCCGAACAACTATCTGGACCACTATCCGCAGCCGCCGGCTGGTGTCCTGGTCTCGGACCGCAGGCTCCCGGTTAAGAGCGGGCCGCCGCTCACGAACTTCGGGCCACGGATCGGATTCGCATATCAGATCACGAACAGGTTCGTCATGCGCGGAGGCGCGGGCATTTTCTACGATCGCGTAGCGGGTGACAGGTTCGTGCATGGACTTGAACAAGGCTACCCCTACGCTGTAACGCTCGACTACGCGGGGCCTGGTCCGGCAACGGTTCCTTTCAGCCTGCAGAATCCCTACCCTTCGACTCCGGTAGGAACCTTCGCGTCCCGATGGGCGAACTTCCAGACGGGCACCACTTCCAATCTGAATACGCCTGCCATCACCGAAAATCTTCACACGCCCTTAATCCGGCAGTACAACCTGACATTCCAGTATGAGTTCGCACCCCGCTGGGTGGTGGAAATGGGCTACGTGGGATCGAGCGGAATCAATCTGGTCGACACGTACCACACGATTAATACCCCAAGCCTGGCGAGTCCAAGTAATCCGGTCAATGGAATCACTGTTAATACAACCGGGAATGCGGCGCTTCGGGCGCCGATTCTGGGCTATCAGCCTGCTGGATTCCAGGTGACGGCGTTCGATGGCATTTCCAACTTCAACAGCCTTCAAGTTACCGTCCGCAAGCAATTCTCCCGGGGATTCAGCATGCAGGCGGCCTACACCTGGAGCAAAGCTCTGAATAATTTGTCGGCCAACGCTGTAAACGCCACCGGCGCGAACAGCAACAACCCCTCTGATCTGGCTCAGCAGTACGGACCCGCCGGGTTCAGTCGGCCACATCGTTTCATTGTGAACTACAGCTACGAGCTTCCCTTCGGCAACTCCACTGGGGCGCTCGAAAAAGTTGTCAGAGGCTGGGCCGTTTCGGGCGTGACCACGGTCCAGACAGGCACTCCGCTGACGATCACCGATTCTAGCGGTGGGACCGTTTACGGTTTGGGCAATTTCGGTATCGCTCGCGCTCAGATGTGTCCCGGATCCACCTACGGGGACATTGCTACTTCCGGAGGCATCGAATCGCGGCTGGGTGGACCCAGTGGCGGATCCGGCTATCTCAATAGAAGCGCGCTCTGCGCGCCGCCGGCTGCGCCAAGCTCGGCGCCGGCTTTCCCGGGCGGTGCGCTTCCTACGCTGTTCGGCAATTCAGGCGTTGGGATCATTGGTGGTCCTGGCCAGTTCAACTGGGATATCACGCTCAGCAAAGACACGCGGATTGGAGAACGACAAGCCGTGCAGTTCCGGGCGGAGTTCTTCAATGCTCTGAATCATCCGCAGTTCGCGAATCCGGCACTGGCAGTTTCGACGCCCGCGACGTTCGGCCAGATCACCACCACTACGGTGAACCCGCGCATTATCCAGTTTGCGCTGAAGTACGTGTTCTGATTGGTTACGGAGGGACTCACCCCGCGGGTCCTGGGTGCCGCGGGGCGAGTCTTTCCCGATAATGGGCGTGGTAGTAGGCTAGTATGGTGCCGCTTGCCATGACCCGACCAACCACCATTCTGGTGACGATCACTGCCTTCGGTATCGCACCCATTTTCGGCGCTTCCACGTGCGAAAACTTGACAGCGCTGAAGCTCAAGAACACGAGCATCACGATGGCGGAATCGGTCGCGGCGGGAGCTTTTACTTCGCCCTTGCCCGGCCCACAAGGGAAGCAGCCGCAATCATTCGCGAACCTGCCGGCGTTCTGCCGGGTAGCGGCTACGCTCACGCCTTCCAGCGATTCCGAAATCAAGATTGAGGTCTGGCTGCCCGCAACCGGATGGAACGGGAACCTGCAATCGGTGGGCAACGGGGCGTGGGCTGGGAGCATCAGCTATCCAGCCATGGCAACCGCCCTCGCAGCGGGATACGCCACCGCCAGTACTGACACGGGCCACAGCGGCGGCAATCCGGCGACATTCATCCCCGCACATCCGGAGAAAGTAATCGATTTCGAGTACCGTTCGGTGCATGAGATGACGGTCGCGGCCAAGGCGATCATCAACGCGCGCTACGGCAACGATCCGAAGTACTCCTATTGGAATGGATGTTCCACGGGCGGACGTCAGGCGTTGGCGGAGGCGCAGCGCTATGCGGCGGATTACGACGGCATCATCGCCGGCGCGGCAGCGAACTACGTGACGCATCTGCAAGGCGCGCAGGTGTGGAGCGCGGCGGTGGTCCACAAGGACGAGGCGAGTTACATCCCGCCGGCCAAGTACGCGATTCTGCACGCGGCGGTGCTCGAGGCCTGCGACGCTCTGGATGGCGTGAAGGACGGGGTTCTCGAGAACCCTACCAAGTGCCGCTTTGATCCGGAAAAACTGTTGTGCAAGGATGCCGATGGTCCATCGTGCCTGACTGCGCCGCAGGTGCAAGCAGCGCGGCAACTCTACGCAGGGCCGGCAGACTCGCGCGGGAAATCGCTATTTCCGGGGCTTGAGCGCGGGAGCGAAACCGGCTGGGCGACGCTTTCCGGGACGCGGCCCATGGCGCTGGCGGATGAGACTTACAAATTCCTGGTGTTTCAGGACGCCAACTGGAACTATCTGACCTTCAATGCCGAGCGCGACATGGCGGTGGCCGACCAGAAGGTCGGTGCCACTGTGAACTCGATCGATCCCAACCTGAAGCCGCTGTTCGATCGGGGCGGGAAGCTGCTGATGTATCACGGCTGGGCGGACCCCGGGATCCCGCCGCAGAACAGCGTCAGCTATTACAAGAGCGTGGTCGAGAAACTGGGCCCATCGGCAACCTCGAATTCCATGCGCCTGTTCATGGTCCCCGGCATGGGGCACTGCCAGGGCGGGGACGGCACCAGCACGTTCAGTATGATCAACGCGCTGAGTACGTGGGTGGAGCAGGGCAAGGCGCCCGATCGCATCGAAGCGTCGCGGGTGCGCAATGGGAAGACCGACCGCACTCGTCCGTTGTGTCCGTATCCGCAGGTGGCCGTGTACAACGGGTCAGGCAGTACGGATGAGTCGGCGAATTTTTCCTGCAAGGTGCAATAAAGGAGGGATATGAATCGCCTGATCGTGCTGATGGCAATGCTGCCAGTCGTAGTACTCGCTCAGATCGATTTGTCGGGCGAGTGGAACTCGGTGTTCCATGAGGATCAGCCGGAACGCATTCCCGGCCCGGAGATTGGCGATTATCTTGGGCTTCCGATCACCGAAGCGGCTCGCATGCGCGGAGACGCCTGGGACGCAGACATCCTCACGATGCCCGAGCATCAGTGCAAGCCGCATCCGTCTGATTACGGACCGCGGGGCCCGGCGAGACTGAGGATCTGGAAGGAAGTCGATACTGCCACGCAGCAGTTGATCGCGTGGCACACGCACATTGCCTGGCAGGCGCCGGAGCGGACCATTTACATGGACGGCCGGCCGCATCCGCCGGAGTATGCCGCGCACACCTGGCAGGGATTCTCGACGGGTAAGTGGGACGGCGACATTCTCACCGTGACCACTACGCACCTCAAGATCGGCTGGATCCGGCGGAACGGAATCCCTCGCAGCGACCGCGCGACGCTGATTGAGCATTGGATCCGGCACGGCGACCGTCTGACGCTGGTCAGTATCGTCAACGATCCGGTGTATCTGACCGAGCCCTTCATCCGGTCGACGGATTTTATATCGGAGCCAAGCCAGCAGATCGAACCGTACCCGTGTGAGGTGGTGGTGGAAGTACCGCGTCCGAAAGGCGCCGTGCCGCATCATCTTCCCGGGACCAACACGGCCCTGAACGAATTTGCGACGCATCACGCGATATCGGAGAAGGCAGCCCGAGGCGGTGCCGATACGATGTATCCAGGGGGCGCACCCGGGTCGGCAAAGCGGCCGATGGTAACCGCGCGCTCTGTGGATGACGGCGAAATCCACGTGCTGCCGGTCCAAGGCAACGTTTACATGCTCGTAGGAGGCGGCGGAAATACGACAGTACAGGTGGGCAAGGACGGCGTCCTGGTGGTGAACACCAAGCTGGCGGTGCACGCGGACAAAACTCTCGCGGCCATCAGGCAGATTTCCGATAAGCCGATCCGGTACGTCCTCAACACCAGCGCCGACCCGGATCAGACTGGCGGAAACGAAAAGGTTGCCGCCGCCGGCAGCACCATCACTGGCGGCAACGTCGCCGGGGTCAACGCCGGTTTCCCAGCGACAATGGTGGCTCACGAAAAAGTAGCCGCGCGAATGAGCGAGGCGGGGGCGCCGCCGGCCGCATGGCCCATGGATACCTACTTCACCGATAGCAAGGACTTGTTCGTGAACGGCGAGGCGGTCCAGATGTTCCATCAACCGGCCGCGCACAGCGACGGCGACAGCCTGATTTTCTTCCGGCGGTCGGACGTGGTGAGCACCGGCGACATCTTCGTTCCCGACCACTATCCCGTGATTGACGTCGCCAAAGGTGGGACCATCAACGGCGTGGTGAACGCGTTAAACCGCATCCTGGATATAACTGTGCCCGCGGAAAAACAGGAGGGTGGCACCATGGTGATTCCGGGTCGCGGGCGGCTTTGCGACGAGGCTGACGTGGTGGAGTACCGCGACATGGTGACGATCGTCCGCGACCGCATCCAGGACCTGGTGAAAAAAGGCAAGACGCTGGAGCAGGTGAAGGCGGCGCGGCCCACGCAGGATTACGATCCGCTGTACGGGCCGTCGGATGCGTTCGTAGAGGCGGCGTACCGGAGCCTGGCA
>JAOAPR010000045.1 GCA_025463005.1 Bryobacterales bacterium
GCGAATACCTCTTGACGGACAGAACCTACGACAAGCTACTGGTGAAATTATCCGAGAAGAGGTTCGAGGGCGTAATGCCCGAACTCCGCGAAGACATCATAAGTTTTTACTCTTCGATGAAGACCCCCGATCAGCACGGAATCGAGCCGCAGTTGGCGGCGCTCAAGTCAGGCGCCGAACGCAACTGATTCGCAAATGTCGGTGCCCGCCGCCGAGGCAGATGATTTGGCCCTGCGATCCGCCGGTAGAGGTCTTGGAGAGAGCATCACGAGAAGATATTCGATCGAGCTAAACGTTCGATCGCTACCGATATTGCTCCTATCGTTCTGATTCGGCGAACGCAACTTCGAAAGATGGCTGGTGCGTTAGCGGCACCGATTCTGGGCGGCCAGGGAAGCCCAAGTTCGCTTACGATGGGACAGGTGCTTTTCACGGCCCGCAACATTTTCCTGGCAATCTCGGCTGCTAGTACAGCGGCGATGCTATATGTCGGGGCATACCAGGTGCGCGCGGTCGAGCATCTAAAATGTCCGCTCTTAGGACATGGCTGCGAGGCCGTGGCGGACGCATCTTTCGCCCGGCCGTTTGGCATTCCTGACGGATTTATCGGAGCTGGCCTTTACGGCATACTGATCGGAGTCGCGCTGCTGAATCCACAGATTGCGTGGGTTCGGTACAGCACTCGCGGCGTAGCTGTTGTGGCGGCGCTCGTGAATATTCTGGGCGTGATCGATATGTCGCGATTCGGAGCCTACTGTTTCTATTGCCTTTTGACGACTGCACTGACGCCCTTTTTGGTCTGGACGGCCTTCCTGCTTTAGTGGATCCGGCAAGCAGTCACCAGGCTATAACCGAGAGTGCCTGCTCGCACAGCATCGGACGCTGCACGCGCCAGTCCCTGGGCTTGGCTAAAGTCCACGAAAGGCAGCTCCAACTTCTTCAATCGAACCATTAGTTCGGTGCTAAGCAACCGGCCGCGGATATCTGATATCAACTGTGCCAACGCCTGATCGTGTCGTTCGATCGTCGCGATTTGGAAACCAGACTGTTCCAAGTAGCCGGCATATTCGGCAACCGGACGGGCATCCGCGATACATGCGATCCAGGCCAGCAACCCTTCCAACTCGGGCGGCAAAGGACCGGTTCGCGTGAGGTCGCTCAGCGCGACTCGTCCGCCCGGACGCAAGCTGCGCGCAAACTCGCCTGCCGCCGCCGTCTTGTCGGGGAACGTGCAAAAGGCGCACTCACAGATCACCGCATCGAATGTCTGAGCGGGAACGTTGAGCTGCTCGGCATCGCCTTGTTGAAAACGAACAAGGCTCGCAACACCTGCGGATTCCGCCCGCGACGTTGCCTTGGCAATATTGTCTTCGCCGAAGTCGATGCCCACCACCTCGCAACCAAATTGCTTGGCTAGAAAAATCGCGCTTTCGCCCTGACCCGCCGCCACATCCAGCAGCCGTTGACCAGGCTTTAGCTCCAGCAGCTCGCCGATCCTGGCGGTCAGTGCCAGCCCGCCCGGGTGAAAGGAATCGCCGAGCAGGAGCCGCGCAAAGTCGCTTTCGTAGGTTGCGGCGCAACAGGACTTTAGCTCGTCTGACGCGCTCATTTGGGGATAGCAACCAGATCCGCGCGAGCCGGAAAAGAAAAAGTGACGGGACGCGTCTCATATCGCACCCCACCGCGGCGAGCGTTCTGCCGTAAGCGCTCCTGCGCCACCAGCTGCTCCCGCGCCTGCTCGCGATATCCAACCGAATTGTAGGCGCAGAACGGAACCTGCTGGCCGCCGGGCAGAAGAATTTCTTTGCAGCACTTCATGAGGTTCTTCTGGTTGAACGTCCAGGGGTCCATGAAATCCTGCAGCATGATCATAAACATGAAATTGGAGAGCCCCTGCACGTCCAGGCTTCCGTCGGGAAGTCCGCACGCCGAACAGGAGAAAGCGAATTGATTGGCAACTTTCTCCGATCCCAACGCTGCGGAAGAAGACCAGAGCCCTTCCAGCGCCCGCCGCATCTCGGCGCCGAGATCCGGCATGACACGGTTAGAGATGTAATCCAGATAATCGTCGACGTTGAGAACGCGCGGGAGGGGAGTGACATTGCGGTTCTCGTCAATGTAGGCGTACGTCACCGAGTTACAGGTCGGAAAACAGCAAGGCACAGGGACGAAATCGCTCACTCGAAACACACCGTCGGTCTGAGTTTCGATCAACTTGAGGATGTGTGGATTCGTGATCCTGCGCATAGGGTCGTGCGTTCCGTGGCGCCCGGCGTGAAACGCCGGCTGGAAATTAATGCCTTTCACCGCCGGGTGGTCGATGCCGAAGCGAACGATTTTCCCAACTTCGTGCTCATTTACTCCACTTTCGATTGCCGGCACGAGGATCACGGCGCAGCCGATTTCCGCCAGCCGGTCTAGGGCACGCATCTTCTCAACCAGTATGTCGGGCTCCCCGCGAATGATTCGGTAGGTCTCCCGCTCAAATCCGTCGAATTGAAAATAGATGTTCGGGCGGACCTCGGCAAGCTCAGCCAGGAAACGATCGTCTTTCGCAATACGCTTACCGTTGGTGTTGAGCATCACGTTGGCGATGCCGCGCTGCTGAGCCGCGCGCATCATGGGGATAATTTGGGGGTGGATGGAGGGCTCGCCGCCGGAAAACTGGACCACTTCAGGGTTGCCTTCGGTAACAACCAGATGATCTAGGATCTCCTCCACCTCTTCGAGAGCGAGGCTGAAGCCTGCGCCGGCTTCCGCGAAGCACAGTGGACAGGCCATATCGCAAGCGCTGTTCACTTCAATGATGCCGAGGCACGCGTGCTGCTGGTGATCTGGACACAGGCCGCAGTCGTGAGGACAACCATTCTTGATCTCCGATGAGAACTCGAGCGGGATGGTGCCTGGCTTGTTGAACCTGGATGATTTCGTGTAGGCGTCTGCATCACCATATACCAGCGCCTCAAACGGGCCGTGGTCGGGGCAACGCTTTCGCATGTACACTTTGTTGTTGCGGATCACGATGTGCGCATCGATGACACGTCGGCAGACCGGACAAATGCTGCGGGTCAGTTCATAGAACACGTAATCGGCATCGTTCTTCGATGCGTGCGACCTCCCTGGGGTCACATTCGGGTTCGCCATGATTGATCTTAGGGTAACGCTTCCCAAAGAAGCGGCTCCAGGTCACCTCAGCCAGTTTCCCTAGAGCCTCTTTTGCTTGATGTTCCCGCCGCCAGGAGGTAATGTTCACATGACATGGCTTCCGATAATGCCCGACAACAGGACCTAGAATGACTGATCTGATCGCGATTCAGAAGATTGCAGGCTGGGAGAAACTGAAGACGCTGGTGCTGGACAGCGTCTCGTCGCCGATTACCAAACGCGTTTACAACATGGCGCTGGACGCGTTCTTGAGCTGGTTCGAGCAGGCCCGCGGTCCGGCTTCACCAAGGCTACGGTTAGCGCTTGGCGCGTGTCGCTCGAAGCCCGCGGACTCGGATCCTCGTCGATAATCATTCGCATGTCTGCCATTCGCAACACACGTCTCTGAGTCTCTGTTCAACAGCCAAAGCTGAACCGGCTCATCTGTGGATAGTCCGGCGGCGGGGCCGGAGATGTTCCTCTCTGGCTTATCGATTCTGGGACTAGATGTTGGCTTCATCCTAATGCAGTCGAGGCCTGAGCTTTGGTGCCGGTGGACTCACCGCCGGATTCGCTCAGCGGTAAATACAACGAACACTTTGAACAACAAGACACTCGGTTACCGAGAGGCGTCCGAGTGTTCGTGTTTTAGATCCCAGGTGGTTTGCGCCGTCTGATAGCCTTAGCTTCAGTGAACAACTATAAGGTTCGCATCCGCAGATCAGGTATTTCGCTCAACGACAGTTTCGAAGACCATTTCCTTGAATCGGAGGAATCGCCTGCTGCGTTTGTCGAGCGCCTGTCGAGCAAGGGCTTCATGGACGAATCCAAGCGGCGTTGGATTCTGCCCGGTTCCATCCTTTGCATTGATGAGAGCACTACAGAGAGGCGAGTTCTGCTTAAGCCGACCTGATTGCGTTCTTGACCGCTTAGGGGTAGCCTCAGGTTGTCAACCCGTCCTCCACGTGGAAGCAAACGGGCTGCTTTGTAGGTTCGACGTTTGGAAATCTACATCAGCGAGACTAGAAAAGTTGTTAAGCGCTTCCTACGGTACCGGCTTAGTTTTCCTGAAGCAATAGCCGCTCTGGACGCAGCGCTTGCGGGTCTCCTGCCGAGAATGCACCCGGAACAACTGGACGATGTGCGGGCCGTGATGCTGTCTAACAACGCAACAGTGATGAGGGAAATGGAACGACGGGCGGCTAGACAACCCGAACCCTAGCCGGTGTTTCTGCCAATCGGGCGTTCCATTCGCCAGAGAACGTACTGTGCCAGGAACTCACTGTCTTCACTAGTCATGAAGAAGTTCAGCGTTGGATGAGGAAGTATTGGGCAGCACGGAAAAAGAAGACGGCGAAGGCCGGTCGGTAAGATATTTCAGGGTGGTGAAGTATGATGTTCGACTCACTATTTGCCCTGGACCGTTTGTTGGTATACTTCCCAAGCTAAATCTTCGTCTCCGGTTCAGCAATCACTCACCCCTTAACGGCGGTGGTCCTAGCTCTCAAACCCACCCTGGCTGGGGTGTTCCGACGCTCAGGTTTCCTCTTGGCTCCCTCAGGTGCCCCTTTGAGAGTTCGATGTCTCGCGAGACCATCGGCAGTAGCGGACTGGACCGTAGCCCGAGATGCGGCCTGTATGCTTCCGTGCCACTACCTGCACAATCGGTACCGGAAGCGTTTCACCAAATAAGCGGTTAGCTTATTCACTGTTACACCTCCAGAGGGAAAGCATCCCTGCAAAGAGTGTACGACAACTACGCTACTCCGTTCCAAGAGCGATTGTTA
>JAOAPR010000123.1 GCA_025463005.1 Bryobacterales bacterium
ACGAAGTCGCTGACTCTGCGCGGCGATGTGTCCTTCGATCAACTGCGCTCCAGCTACGAAATTCAGGCGCGTGCCCTGGTAGAAGGCGGCGTCGATCTTCTGCTTATCGAAACCGGCTTTGACACCCGCAACATCAAGGCTGCGCTGTCGGCGATTCAGGATCTCCACATTCCCACGATCATTTCCGGCACCATCGAACGCTGGGGCGCGATGCTCGCGGGCCAATCGGTCGATGCTTTCTACGCTTCGGTTGCTCACGCCCAACCCTTCGCGATCGGCCTCAACTGCGCGACCGGTCCCGACCTGATGACCGATCACATCCGCACGCTGGCGCAGATGGCTGCGATGCCGGTTTCCTGTTTTCCCAATGCTGGCCTTCCTAACGAGGACAACCAGTACTTGGAAACTCCCGAGTCGCTCACCGCTCAGCTCGAGAAATTTGTGAACCAGGGCTGGCTGAACATCGTCGGCGGATGCTGCGGGACCACGCCGGCCCATATTCGCGCGATCGCCCAAATGGCCGCAGGCAAGCCGCCGCGGAGGATTCCCGCGTCCCCCCATCGATCCTACTATTCAGGTGTCGAACTGGTTGAGGCGGAAGAAAGCCTTCGCCCGCTGATCGTCGGCGAGCGCACCAACGTGATCGGATCCCGCCTCTTCAAGAACCTGATCGCTCAAGAAAAATGGGAGGAGGCTACGGAAATCGCGCGCTGGCAGGTGAAGAACGGCGCGCACGTCGTCGACGTCTGCCTGCAATCTTCCGAGCGCGAAGAGCTGAAGGACATCGACCCCTTCTACTCGATGCTGATGCCCAAGATCAAAGCGCCGGTGATGATCGACACCACCGATCCCCACGCGATCGAGGCCGCGTTGAAGTGGACCCAAGGCAAGAGCATCATCAACTCCATCAATCTCGAAGACGGCGAGGAGAAATTCGAGCGGGTCTGTCCTCTCGCCCGAGCCTACGGAGCGGCGCTCGTCGTGGGAACCATCGACGAAGACAAACAGCAGGCCCAGGCCTTTACCCGCGAGCGCAAACTCGCCGTGGCTCAGCGCTCCGTCCAGCTTTTAACCGAAAAATACGGCGTCGCTCCCGAAGACGTCATCATCGACACTCTTGTCTTCCCGTGCGCGACCGGTGACGAAAACTACATCGGCGGGGCGGTCGAAACTATCGAGGCGATCCGTCTGATCAAGGAGCACATCCCTCACGTCAAGACCATCCTGGGCGTTTCCAACATCAGCTTTGGATTGCCGGCCAGCGCGCGCGAAGTAGTCAACTCGGTCTTTCTCTACCACGCCACCAAGGCCGGCCTGGATCTCGCCATCGTCAATGCCGAGCGGCTCGAACGCTTCGCTTCCATTCCCGTCGAAGAACGGCGATTGGCGGAGAATCTGCTGTTCAACACGCCCCAGCCGGACGCGATCGACCCTCTCTTCCGCACAGCGCCCGAAGACTGGCGCGAGCAGTCGCGCACGCAGAAAATCGGCATCAATCAATATCACATTGGGGCGATCACCGAGCATTTCCGGGGCAGGAAGAAAGAGACGCAAACAGCCGCCGAATTGCCACTCGATGAACGCCTGGCTCGCTATATCATCGAAGGCACCAAGGATGGCCTGATTCCCGATCTCGACCGTAAACGTCAGGAAGGCGCAGGGGCGTTGGACATCATCAACGGCCCGCTCATGGCCGGGATGACCGAGGTTGGGCGCCTGTTCAATAACAACGAGTTGATCGTCGCGGAAGTGCTGCAGTCGGCCGAGGCGATGAAGGCCGCCGTGAATCACCTGCAGCAGTTCATGGAGAAGTCCGAGACTTCCACGCGCGGGAAAATCGTGCTCGCGACGGTCAAGGGCGACGTCCACGACATCGGCAAGAACCTGGTCGAGATCATCCTCGCCAACAACGGCTACCAGGTGATCAATCTCGGCATCAAGGTGCCGTCGGATGATCTGATCCAGGCTTGGCGCGAGCATCATCCCGACGCCATCGGTTTGTCCGGCCTGCTGGTCAAGAGCGCGCACCAGATGGTGACCACCGCCCAGGATTTCAAAGATCAGGGCGTGGCGGTGCCTCTGCTGGTGGGTGGCGCAGCGCTCTCCGAAAAGTTCGCGACGACGCGCATCGGCCCGGCCTATGGGGCGCCGACATTCTACGCCAGAGACGCGATGACCGGCCTCGCCATCATGAACCAGTTGATGGATCCGGCCCAGCGCGACGGCGCGCTCGCCTCGCACGTGTTTACATCCACGGCGGTGATCGCATCCGACTCGACACCAATCGCGCCCGTGGGCGTGGAACGCAGCCCGAAAATACGAACGGATCTTCCTATTCCGCCGGTTCCCTACCTCGAGCGCCGCATCCGCGAAGAATCCAGCCTCCACGTGGTCTGGAGTTACATTAATCCGTTCATGCTATACGGCCGGCACCTCGGCTTTAAGAACAATTTCGAGAAACTTCTCGCCGAGCGCGACCACACCGCGATGAAGCTCTACAACGATATGGAGCAGGTGAAGATCGAAGCAGCGGAATTCATGAAAGTGCGCGCCGTGTGGCAGTTCTTCGAGGCCGAGCGCGACGGCAATTCCATTCGGCTCTTCACCCCTGGCGGGACCAGCCCTCTGCACACCTTCCACTTCACGCGTCAGCATCTGGCCGACTGCTTGTGTTTGAGCGATTATGTTCTGCCGCCGCAACCTTCCGGCCGCGATCACGTCGCGTTCTTCGTCGTGACCGCGGGCGAGGGCATACGCGAGCGCTCGGAGGAAGCGAAAACGGCGGGGCGCTTCTTTTACGCGCACGCCCTGCAGGCTCTGGCGCTTGAATCCGCGGAAGCATGTGCCGAGTGGCTCCATCGCCGCATCCGCGAAGATTGGGGATTCCCCGATCCTCCCACGCTCGCCATGAAGGAGCGATTCGTTTCGCGCTATCGCGGCAAGCGCTACAGCTTCGGCTATCCTGCCTGCCCGAATCTCGACGATCAAAAGGGACTGTTCGATCTGCTGAAGCCCGAAGACATCGGCGTTCAGCTCACCGAAGGATTCATGATGGATCCGGAAGCCAGCGTCAGCGCCCTGGTATTCCATCACCCGGACTGCTCGTATTTTGCAGTGAATTTAGTGCCCCCGTCCTGACGGACGGGGCTACACGCGTTTGCGGCCCGCGATGATGACTCCGATCCACATTGACAACGACACTACTCTCTTAACGCGGCTGCGAGTTTTGCACCGATTGCTTGGCCTCGGCGATTTGCTCGGCGGTCAGTCGCTTGGCGACCTCGGCAAGCTGCTTGCGCGCATCCTGATGGCCCTGCGCGGAAGCCAGCGTGAACCATTTGTACGCTTCGAGATCGCTCTGGCGAACTCCACGGCCGGCGGCGTACATCCGGCCGAGGTTAAACTGCGCGGCAGCCAGGCGCTGTTCCGCGGCACGGCGGTACCAGGTGACCGCTTCGGCATCGATCTTCAGACTTCCCCAGCCTTTTTCGTAGCTGAGTCCGAGCTCGTTCTGCGCGGGGACGTAACCTTGCTCGGCCAAGCGCCGAAGGGTTTCCTGACCCTGCGAAATGCCCTTCTGCGCGGCCATGCTGGACCATCGGACCGCCTCGGCTGGATTCTTCGCCGCACCGATTCCGGCCGCGTAAGCCACGCCGAGATTGGCCTGCGCTTCAGGAATACCTTGATCCGCCGCTTTGCGGAACCAGTTGACGGCTTCGGCTTCATTCTTCGCCACGCCCAGGCCATTAGCGTACGCGAAGGCTAAGTTGTACTGTGCTCCGGGAACGCCCTGCTCGGCAGCTTTGCGATACCACTTGAACGCTTCCGCCGGGTTTTTCGCAACACCCTGTCCGCTGTCGTACATCGACGCCAGGCTAGCCTGTGCTTGCGGATCGTTTTGATCGGCGGCCTTGCGCAGCCAGTTCAACGCTTCCGTGTAATTTCGCTGCACGCCCTGGCCGCTCAGATACGCGAGGCCAAGGTTGCCCTGGGCCACGGGATGCCCCTGCTGGGCGGCTTTGCGAAACCAGCCGACGGCCTCGGTTAGATTGCGGCGAACGCCTCGGCCTTGCGCGTACATGATTCCGAGATTTGACTGGGCGTCGGGATGCCCCTGGTCGGCCGCCTTGCGCAGCCAGTTGAGCGCTTCCGTGTTGTTCTGAGCCACGCCCTGACCGATCAGGTGCGCTGTGCCGAGGTGATACTGCGCTTCCGGAAAGCCTTGGGCGGCGGCCTTGCGAAACCAGTTCATCGATTCGGTGTAGCTCTGCGAAACCCCATTGCCCAGCGCGTACATGTCGCCGAGAAGCGACTGCGCCGCGGGATCGCCGGATTGGGCCAATGGACGGACGATCCTCAAGGCAGTCGCGTAGTCTTTGCGGTCAATGGCGGATTGCGCATCCTGAAGAGCAGGTGACTGTTCAGCGGCCAGGCAGGCCAGCGTGAACAAGACCATCGCAAGCTTGCTTGCAGCCCAGGCTTTCATAAGCCCTTATTGTACTCTGGAGCCTATTTAGCGCCTATTTCAAGACGGCATGCTGCGCATCTTTCTCGTTCTCGCATACGTCTTCAATCAGCTCGGTATCGGGCATGATTTGAAACTGCATCGTGAGCGACCAGGGCTTGGTGTACGCCTTGGGATCGTCGATGGTGAGCTGGATCTCCATATGCCCGAAGTCGCGGCGCCGGAAGCGCTCGATGGTGTGCATTGCCTCGCTATGAGGATGTCCGGCGTCGTCGAGCCAGTTAAGGTCGTTGAAACCCTTGGAGTCGACCACCAGGACGTCTCCATCCCATCGCCCGATAGAGTACCCGAACCAGGCGGGATTCATCTCGGGAGGGAAACCTCGACCGTCCGTAAAGATCTGGCGGAAGCGTACGAACTCCTCGTAAAGAATCAGAAAGAGTCCGGGGTCTTGCACGATCTTGAAATTCCCCACGATCATCGCATCGGGAATTGCGTGCGGCAGGCAGCGCTCGGACGGGCGGCCCGCGCCGAAACTCGCCAGGCGCTGCTTGAACAATGATTCGGCCCAGGGCTGCATCGAAATCGTTTCGCCATCGGCCATCCAGTACTGCAGGCTCGCGTAGGATCCTTCGGCGGCGGGAATGGTTCGTGGGCGGGCGATGCGCCAGATGCCGGAAAGATCGGGCTTGCCGTCTTTGCGCGGAGCGGGCGCCGTGAGATTGGGCTTCCCGTCGGGAGTTCGCGGCGTGGCGGGACTGGGATAGTTGATCCACTGCGCGGAAGCAACGCTCATAGCCGCGGTTGCCAGAACCACCACGTACTTGGGATTCATGCTCTGCGATTCTACACCCGCCAGGGGAGTAGAATGGAATCGGATGCCGAGAGTGGTTGAGCTTGGCTTGATAGTGGCGCTCGCCGCGGGCGCTGGGTTCGGGCAGCATCGCGGCGGCGGAGGATTTATACCGGCACATCCAGTCCCGCTGGGTGGCCCGCTGCCGCCCTTGAGCCCCATTCCTCCATTTGGCGTCTCGCCACGACCCCAATTTGCGCCACAACGTGGATTCGGATCGTCTGGGTTTTACTCTTTGCCGTATTTCCCCGCCGCGTATGGTTATTCGGATGTACAGTCGCCCGGCGTGACGATCATCCAGCAGTTCGGGCCCCCTCCGGAGCCCGCCGCTCCCGCAGTGGAGCAACCGCCCGTGACGTCGGAGGTCCACGAGTATCCGGCGACCGCCGCTGCGACTCTGGAAGCAGAGCCCGCCACGTTCACGATCGTGCTCAAGAACGGATCGTCATTGTCGGCAACCGCCGTAACGGTCCAGGGCAATGCGCTGAAGATCGTGGAACCCGATGGCGAGCACCGGCGCGTGCCTCTGGATGCGATCGATCGCGAAGCCACGCGGCGGCTGAATGCGCAACGTAACCTTCGCTTGCAGCTTCCCGCACCACCCGCCCAATAATTTACTCGTATTTTTCGAGCTCCAACTGGTCGCCGCGCTCGGTCCCGGTCTGCTCCAGCGTCCCGGCAGGGAGTTCCAGTACCGAATGCGCGAGCAGGCTGAGGGCGATCCGGCTGCGGACCATATTGGGCCGGATCTTCAGGATCTTGTGCTTGCGATTGAGGAACACCACGTCGATCGGGAACTTCATGGCGAATGTGTGGACGCCCTCACACGGGACAATCCACAGGCCTTCGCCCGGGGCCAGACCCTTGTGCTTCAGCAGTCCTGTGCGGCGCTTGGCGCTGGTGTCGGCGAGATCGGCCCGGTCGGCCAGAATACGCCCGCGGGTCTGGTTGGTAACGCGAAGCTTGGGCAAGACCCAGGCTAACCAAGCGGGGGCGGTACAATCAAGGAATGGAACCGCAGCTTAGCAAAGCCAGTTTCGGCGCCGGCTGTTTTTGGGGCGTGGAGGCTGCGTTTCGCCGCTTGGCTGGCGTGAAGTCGACCCAAGTCGGCTACATGGGCGGAAACGTCAAAAACC
>JAOAPR010000142.1 GCA_025463005.1 Bryobacterales bacterium
CGGATGCACTTGAGGGATGACCAGAACTTCTCCATGCCCAGGCGGGACGAGCGGCCGTTGTCGACCAGGATGATGTGCATTTCACCGTTCTGGCGCGGAGCCCGAAAGTGCGATGTGTACTGGGTGATCGAGTTGCCCGTGGCACTTCGCGTAAGCAGGCGAATGAAGACCGCAAGATGTTCGTTGTTGGGAATGATTTTTTCCAGCCCTACCGAACAGATACGCAATTCGGGCGTGTTAGCGGAAAGATCGGCATTGCCCTCATTGGTCACTGTTACGATTGCGCCAGTCTCAGCCACGGCAAAATTAGCGCCGGTCATTCCTGCCTTGGCCTGTTCGATCAGCGGCCGTGTGTTCTCGCGCATGACATGAGCGAGGTAAACGGGATCGACTTTCTCCTTATCGGAGCCGTAGACCCTGGCGAAGAGATTCGCAACATCCTGCGTGGTTTTGTGCCACGAAGGCCCAACGATATGACTGGGTGGTTGATCGTCGAGCTGCTGGATGCGTTCGCCGAGATCTGTCTCGGTGACTCGGATGCCGCGATTCTCCAGAAAGGGCCGAGTGTCGCATTCCTCCGTCAACATGGATTTGGATTTGATCAGCGCATCCACTTTCCTGTCGCCCAGAATCTGATAAACGATCTGGTTGTGCTCATGCGCGTCATTCGCCCAGTGGACGGTGACGCCGTTAGTCTTGGCGCGGCTCTCGAACATTTCAAGATAATGTGCAAGATTGGAGAGCGTATGCTCCTTGATCTGCGAGGCCAGATCACGTAACTGCTCCCATTCGGGCACGCGGCTTGCCGCCTCGTCCCGCCTGGTTCGCATCATCCATAGCAGTTGATCCAGGTGCTGTTCGTGAGTCCGGTCTTCGATAAACGCGGCAGCGTTCTTTGCCTGGTCGACGATGCTCACTGGGCGTCTCCATTCAAAACTTGTGCGATATGGCGAAACTGCACGTTGGCGCCTGAACGACGCGCGCAGCCTTGCAGATGCATCAGGCACGACAGGTCGGAAGAGACGATATAGTCGGTGCCGGATTTACCGATGAAGTCGAGTTTGTCGTATCCCATCTTGGCAGCTACTGCTTCCTCAGTAACCGAGAACGTTCCGCCAAAGCCACAGCATTCGTCCGGCCTTTCGAAGTCGACGAACTGAATCCCCGGCACGTGCTCCAGAAGGCTTTTCGGCTTGGAGAACTTGCGGTCGTGTACGCGTTCGCTCATCGAAGCCATGCCGAGGCCGCGGATCGCGGAACAACTGGTGTGGATTGCGACCCTGTGATTGAACTTCGCCCAAGGGAAGTCACGTATCCGCAGGACGTCGTGCAGAAATTCGACGAGGTCGTAGACGCTGGCGGAGATCTTTCTGCGCTCCGGCGAATCGGGCGCGGCGGTGAACTTATTCCGCAGATGATGAGTACAACTACCGGAGGGAGCCACGATGTAATCGAACGCTGAAAAGTTCCTGATGAAGAGTTCTTCGGTCGCTTGCGCCTCCTCAAAACACCCGCTATTCGCCATCGGCTGGCCGCAGCAGGTCTGGTCTAACGGATAGACCACCTCCACAGCCAACTTCTCCAGAAGCTCCAGAGCTGCGACGCCGACTTCCGGATAAAAGAGGTCGATATAACAGGGAATCATCAGCGCAACTTGCATTGTGTTCCTCTGCGGGCTACCTGCACGTGCGATTCCATCAGCGCTTCGATATCTCTCAATCGGAGACGGACGAGAATGGCTGGCAAATCCAACTAGTTGCGGCTCCAGATCGGTTAGCGGAGGGACACTGATGTCGATCCAACGACAGTTCGGCGGATCTCAACGGAAGCAGACCCAAGTACATACTCTGGAGCCGGCATAGTGGGGCTTCGTCAGGCTAGCGAAGCAGATCCGAACCCGTCGATTGGATTGGCGATGATCGTGCTGCAGAGTGTCAGGGTCACGTCACCTAAGCCATTCATGCGCTCTAACGTTCTTCAAATCGGCCTAAACAGTTCGGTCAACGCATCCCGCGTGCGCATTGTCGCGACGCTACTTGGCACATCGGGCAGAGCCGCGGCCGCGCTCCTTATCGGCGCAGAGGCAGTCGCGCTCCTGGCCGGTATTTTGGTCACGGTTATCCTCTGCTATCTCGTGCGCCTGGATCTGAATGTGAGACAAGCCTGCCTGACCGTGCCCATCGTTGAAATGTGGCATCGGGGTTCGATCATTCACGTAACTTATGAACGCACCACCGCGATCGTGCAGTTCGCCCGGGAGCAGTTCCGCTGGCAGGTCTGCCGGTGGTGCGCCCTGAGATACCGAAAAACGCTGGACCGGCCTCTTTATGGTGCCGAATGAGTCTGCGTCCCCCTATTGGGTTGATCGTACTGCTCTTTGCTGGAGGTGTCTTCGCCCAAAGCGCTCCTGCTTCACCCGATCGTCCATGGCATTCCCCAAGCGAGCGGCATATCGAAGATGATGCGAAACGCTTCCGGGAGCCCGGATTCAGTATCGAACCAGATAGGGTTTACTCATTGGCGGAGCTGGTGGACTTGGCCGAGGAACACAATCCCGAGACTCGCGTCGCATGGGAGAGAGCTCGCGCTCAGGCGGCGGCTCTGGGTGTCGCGCGGAGCGAACTGTATCCGACGATCGCGGCGGTTGCACTCTCGCAGACTGACCGCGAACAGGTTCCGTTTGGAAGCCAATTTTATCGCCAAACGGTTCAAACGTTTGAAGGGGCGTTAGAGCTAAACTATACAATCTTTGACTTCGGTGGGCGGGCGGGCCGAATCGCCGCAGCAGGAGCCGAGCTCGTCGCAGCTAACTTTGCATTTAACAACACTCATCGAAAAATAATTTATCAAGTCGCGCAAGCCTACTACCGGCTGTTGAATGCGTCCGGTCAGCAGGATGCCGCTCTAGCAAGTCTGGCGAACGCTCAGACAGCACAACAGGCAGCCGAGGATCGCTTGAAACAGGGCCTTGCGACTTTGCCGGACGTCCTTGAGGCACGGAGCGCAACCGCACAGGCGCAATACGATCTGCAAGCCGTTCTAGGAGCTGAGGAGATTGCCAGTGGCGATTTGGCGACCGCGCTTGGAACCCGCCCCACCGTTGTGATTCATGTGCAGCCGCTCGGCCAGCTGCCAATTCCTGAGTCGGTCGCCAATACCGTCGATCAGGCGATCGATCGTGCCTTCGACCAACGTCCGGATCTCATGCAGCAACTGGCCGAAATACGAAGGGCAAATGCTGGCGTCATGGAGGCACGTGCCGCCTTTCAGCCTACTCTCACTTTGAGCGCCCGCCCAAACCTACAATCGTTGTATTTTGTACAGCAAACGCTTCCCTGGGCCCACACCGCGGATGTGGGGGGCAACCTGAGTGTGAACCTGAGCTGGACCTTGTTAGACGGCGGAAAGCGAAAAAATAACCTGGCGAGAGCGGAAGCGAGCGTCCGTGCGGCGGAAGCACAGGTCAGTGCTTCGCGCGATCAGATTGCGGATGAAGTGTGGAGAGCCTACTCCAATGTGAAGACCGCGCTTCGCCAGCGGCAAGCCGCCATCGCGCTCCTGGAAGCGGCCAATCAATCCTATGCCGCGGTCCTGGAGTCGTACAACTTCGGTGTGCGTAGCTTCCTGGATGTCACCGCAGCCCAGAGGACCCTCGCACAGGCTCGCTCGGCTGATGTGCTGGCGCGTACGCAGGTTCTGACTACTCTGGTGGACCTGGCTTTCGGAACTGGGAGTCTGATTCGATGAGGGCCGGGAAACCAGCCATGACTAGAAACAGAAATAACCCTTCGCTGATGTACGGGCTGGTTCTCGCTTCGCTCCAGCTTGCGGGCTGTGCGCGGGCTCCGTCCTTCGACGTGCTAGGGTCGTTCTTCCCGGCATGGCTAGTGTGCCTGTTTGTGGCGATTGTGCTCACTGTTCTCGCCCGATGGCTATTCCTGAGTCTGCGCCTGGCGCTCGCCCCTCCAATTTTGATTTATCCCAGCATGACAGCGTTGTTTGCATTCGGGCTGTGGCTCATCTTCTTTCGTTAGTGAGAAAGCATGAAGGTCGATATGAGTACAAAATCGCGCACACTACTTGGCTGGCTGACCAGGATTGGCAATGTGTTAGCCACGACGACCAGGGGTCGGGAGGTACGCAAGCTCCTGGGCCGCTTGATCAGCATTGGCATCGTGATGGGCGCAGTGGCTCTGGGTCTTGTGGTGCTTTACAACACCAACTACTCTCCGCGAACGGACGATGCCGAAGTATTTGCAAATTTTATCGGGATCGCGCCGCAGGTGGATGGTCCGATCACCAGGCTTAATGTGCGCGACAACCAGTTCGTGAAGCAGGGCGAGCTGCTGTTTGAGATCGACGACCGGCCGTATCGCTACGCCCTTGAAAAAGCTCTGTCCGACCAGGCTGCTCTCGAAGGCGAAATTGAAGACGAGCGGCGAAGGATTGCGGCGTTAGTCAGTGGCGTTGCGGTTGCGCAAGCAAATATCCAGGGCTCGCAAGCCGATATAACTCGATGGGCAGCCGTCGTCGATCAGGCGCGGGCTGACGTGGCAAACGCAGATCAGGGCGTGAACCGGGCCAGAGCAGAATGGACCTACTCTAATAACAATCTGCATCGTATTGAACCGCTGCTGGAAAAACAGTTCGTCACGGTGGATCAGGTGGACCGGGCGAGAACGTCCGAAATCGCTCAGGCAGAAGCGCTCAAGCAGGCGGCGTCGCAACTGGCGCTATCACAGGCAGGATTAAAGTCAGCCTCGGCGCAATACGAACATTCCAAAGCTGTCCTCGAACAAAGCAAGGCCCAACACCAACAATCGACACATGCAGTGACTACGCTCGAACCGCTCACCAACCAACGTGGCGGGCGAGCGTCAGCGGTGAAAAGCGCCCGCTACAACCTTGACAATAGCCGGGTTTACACGCCGTTCGATGCACACGTGACAAACCTCAATATTTCCGAAGGCGCCTATGCGCATGTGGGTCAGCAAGTATTCACGCTCATTGATGCGCGTACATGGTGGGCGATTGGTAATTTCCGAGAAGGAACGCTTCAACATATTGTGCCCGGAATGCCGGCTGACATTTACGTGCTCTCGAAACCAAACGTCCGCTTTTCCGGCGTGGTTGAAAGCATCGGCTTCGGCGTCACTCCAGACCAGGATGTTTTTGGCCGCTTAGCGCCCGGACTGCCGGACGTGCAGAGAACCTTGAACTGGGTTCATCTGGCCTCCCGGTACCCGGTTCGTGTCCGTGTGGAGAACCCTCCCCCTGACTTGTTTAGAATCAGCGAGTCGGCGGTCGTCGTGATTCGAGGACGTTGAACATGGCGTCCCTCGCACAAAATGTGGGGGAGTCGCCCCAGCCATCGCGCTGGTTCTGGGAATTCCTCAAAGACGAACTCGCTCCATATCCGGGCCGGGCCGGAACAGTCGCGCGCATGGTTATGGCAGCGACTCTCGTAATGATCATCTGCATGACCTTTCGCATTCCCTACGGGTTTCAAAGCGCGATTTATGCACTTCTCATTTCTCGCGAAAGTCCTCGAGCCACTCTGCGGTCAGCGGGAGCAATATTCATCGTTACGTACATCGGCGCGGCCTATGTCTTGGTCTCAGCGTGGTTTGTTATCAGCGTTCCAATGCTTCATTTTCTCTGGAACATTAGTTCGTTCTTCCTGGCCTTTTATGCGCTCAGCGCCATAAGCAACTATGGTGTGGCTGCCATATTCCCCATCATGATCGCCGTCGGAGTTCCCTTGTGGGACCGCCATGTCTCGGCTGAGACTAACGTGGAAGATACACTGTGGCTCTCGTTGGCAGCATCGGTAGGAGTCGCGGTTACTGCGGCGGTAGAGCTGGCGTTTGCGCGCATGAGGCCCGGGGACGATATCGTGCTGCCCATCGCGGACCGGCTCGCGGCAGTCCAGAGCTTGTTAGGCTGCTACGCAGAAGGCCGCTCTGTAGATCACGCGACTGAAAAGAACGTCGTCCGGCTGGGGACGCTTGGAACGTCAACGTTGCGGCGCCTCTTGCGGCGCTCTGACTATTCGCTCCATTACACCGCCCAGATGAGTGGTGTCGTGTCCCTGGTTGGCAGGCTCGTGGATGTTGCCGCAGCCCTGACCCAGCTCCGCTTCGAGCCTTCCGGCTCTGACCGGGCGCGATTGCGGAGCCTTGCCTCGGCCGTCGCAACCGTCCGCACGGATCTGATGAACCGGCGAATCCCAGGCTCGATTCAGTTCAATGCCCATGACCAGCCCTCGCATGGGGTTCCATTGCTGGGCGAGATGGAGAATACGGTTACGCTCATCCCTCAAGCGTTCGCGGGTTCGCAATCGATGGACGCATACCTGCCGCCCTCAGACGACATACCGCGCTCGAAACTCGTCGCGCCAGACGCGCGCGGCAACCCTGAGCACCTTAAGTTCGCGCTGAAAGGCTGCCTTGCGGCGAGCGGCTGTTATATGATCTACAACGCAATCGCGTGGCCGGGCATCAGTACGGCGGTGACCACGTGCCTGTTGACAGGGCTTTCCACGATCGGTGCATCTCGGCAGAAACAGGTCCTGCGTCTCGCGGGCGCCGTCGTGGGTGGCTTACTTATCGGGATGGGCTCACAGATGTTCATTCTGCCGTACGTCGATTCGATTGCTGGATTTACAGTTCTTTTCATACTCGTCACAGCCGTGGCTTCCTGGGTCATGACATCCAGCCCCCGGTTGTCATACTTCGGATTGCAAGCCGCTCTGGCTTTCTAT
Source organism: Bryobacterales bacterium (assembly GCA_025463005.1). Taxonomy (GTDB): domain Bacteria; phylum Acidobacteriota; class Terriglobia; order Bryobacterales; family Bryobacteraceae; genus Palsa-187. The sequence goes on from JAOAPR010000142.1 coordinate 6,764, forward strand.
CTCATCAATCTGCAGGAGTTCGCGATGCAGACATCGATCTCTATAGCAAGGGACCGCGTCGTTGGCGTTTTGTTGGGGCTGTTCATGATGTGGCTGGTATTCGACCAGCTCTGGCGCCATGCGGCCGGCGTCGAGATGAAGAGAACGTTCATTTCCAACTTGCGATTGCTGGCTCAACTTGTACGGGAACCACTTCCGGGAGAGAAAAGAATTGCGATCGACCGTTGCTATTCTCTTCGCGAGACGATCAGCGTAAACTTCGACAAGGTGATGGCTTTGGCCGACGGGGTTCTCTTCGAATTCGGCTCTAACCGGCAGCAGGACCTCGCATTGCGTGGTCGAATCCGGCGGTGGCAACCTCAACTGCGTACACTTTTCTTGACACGAATTGCGTTGCTTAAGTATCGCCTCCAGCTCCCTGGTTTTGAATTGCCGGAAGCCGTGGCACTGGCACAGCAGGAGTTCGACGATCAGCTAGCCAAAGTGTTGGACGGCATGGCAAACCGCATCGACGGTGAACCAACGGGAACGAGGGACAACTTCGAGGATTCGTTCGAGCGTCTAGAACAGACGATCCAGACTTGCTGTTCGAAAGCAACGCCAAAGCCGCTTGCGGCAGAACTGCAGACGTTTCTTGCTCTGTCGCGCAGCATGGAAAGCGTGACGAGTTCCTTCGATAAAGAGATCTGATGGGACGTTAAGGATATGGAGAGAGTTGTGTTTGGCTCCTCAGGTAGGACTTCTATGAGAAGGCCACCTCTGTCAATAGTTTTTCACTGGTAGCCCCCTTCGCCCTGATCTGTGGATCAGGTAGCCGGCGAGGACCGCAGTCCAGGCCGAGCGTAGCGAGTTCATCGCAGAGCCTGGACGGTCGGCCGCAGCCGGCTGTATGAAAGATCTTCGGGGCGAAGGGGAACATTGTCGTTGGTTCACCAGCTCTGAAGGTGGACTCAGACCATGCCTCCTTTATAAGTCGCTCATTCCGATTCCGCCGACTCGCCCGGCTTCCATACGCACTACGTGTGGAGCGATTGCTCCGTGCCAGTTGGGGTCCTCGATTTGTAAAACGGTCACGCTGCAACTGTCCTGATTCGGCTATGCCGCCACTGGCGAACTCGGAGCTGCTCGAGCGTGGCGCAGCGGTTCATAACGCTCGCCGGTGACCCAGAGCCTGTGCAACAGCACCGACAGCTTGCGAGCCACCGCGACCACCGCACGCTTCTTTGCATTCTTGCCGCCACGGGCTGCGAGCCTAATCCCCAGCGCCGCAGATCCGTGTCCGGTCCACGCCAACCCAAAATGCAGTGCGCTCCCGGCACCAGAAGTTTGCGCAGATATGGGTCGCCTTCCTTGGTGATCCGCAACTGCGGCCGGCTCTCCCCAGAGTCTTCGGTTCACAGCCGTACGCATAAGTCCTTTATAATCAGACTCCATTTTTGACATGTGGAGTCTGATCTCGTTGTGACTACCTGAGGAGCCAAACACAGATCTCTGTATTCTTAGAGGCATACTTGGTCCTCCTTCACATTCGAATCGTTCTAGCGACGCTGCTCCATATCGCGGTGAATGCGCTGACCTGTTTCGACAAGCACGATGATCATTGCCAGAGCGCACTCCCCGGTAATGAGGTTAGTGACGGATTTGTAGGTTCCTGGGCATTGCGGGCAGCCGACCGCTGACTCCGGTGCCCGGCCTTAGGAAAATGCCGAGAATCTGGCAGCCGGACCGCCAGTCGTAAACAAGCTCCTCTCGTTTTTTCACGGAGATAGGTTTGGGCCGCAGTCTGCCCCTTCAGAGGCAGAATGTCAAGGTCATTGGGAAACGGACCATCGCGGGGTATGGGAAAGATGGTGAGAATCACGGAGCTGCTTCATCGACTGGACAAGAAAGGCGCCGAATTGGGGCCGGGGAGCCTGTCAGAGCACGCTTGGATCGTCCAAATGCGGCGATTGCCGAGCACTACTGTGCTACTTGCGCTTTTGTTTGCCGCAACCGGTTATGGTCAGCAATTTTCGCCAGTAGAACCGACTTCGCAACTCAATGAGACGAAGCTGGCAGTTGACGGGTCGGCCCCGGCTCTGGCGTTTGGCAGATACCTCGCGTCCATTCAGAAGCGTAACCCGTTCACCGAGTCAGGGCCGATTGATGTGGAGATCGAAGCCTCGCTACCGAGCCTTGCTAAACAAGGCACCATGCACGCTATCCGCTACAGGGGCGCTTCCGAGCGCAGTGAATACAAAGTAATTAAATTCGACGGCGACTCGACGGTAAAACGGCAGGTGATTGCCGCCTACCTCGCCGCGGAGGAGCAAGCTGAAGGTCTTCCGTATTCTTCAGTCGCAGTTACGCCCGCGAACTACAAGTTTAGCTACGTGCGTTCGGTGGAGGCCAACGGAACTGCGTTCTACGTATTTCGGATCGCGCCCAAGAAGAAACGGCCCGGTCTGATTCGCGGCCAGATCTGGATCGATTCCGCGACCGGCATCGCCGTTCACCAGGAGGGCCGTTTCGTGAAGCGGCCTTCCGTTTTCATCAGCCGGGTCGAGGTCAAGCGCGATACGAACCTGCGGGACGAACTTCCTTATATTCGCATTACTCACGTCGCCCTCGATATCCGCCTAATCGGACGCACCGAGCTGACGATCAGCGAGCGTCTCCCACAGACAACGGATCGCGAAGCAGCACAATAACTCATCACCGAAGGAGGTTGGCGGAAATCGCTGGCAATGCAACATGCCTATGCAACAATTTGATCTGATTGTTATCGGCTCGGGCCCGGCCGGGCAGCGAGCGGCCATTCAGGCAGCCAAAGCAGATAAGCGCGTTGCGCTGATCGAGCAGCGTGAGGTGCTCGGCGGCGTCTCCATCAATACCGGCACGATTCCCAGCAAGACGATGCGCGAAGCGGTGCTCCATTTTTCCGGCTACCGTTACAAACCTATATACGGTATCAACTACTGCGTCAAAGAAGAGATCACGATCTCGGACCTCGTTTTCCGCGTGCAGCACGTGATCAGGACGGAGGTCGACGTTGCGCGATCACAGCTGGCACGTAACGGCATCAGGGTTCTTACCGGAGTGGCGAGCTTCGTCGATCCCACGCACGTTACAGTAACGAATTCGCGCGGTCAGACTGACTATGAGGCCTCGTACGTCCTTATCGCGACCGGTACCAAGCCAGCCACATCACCGCTAGTACCGATCAATGGCCGCAACATCATCAACAGCGATCAGGTCCTCTCGATGCCGGAGATTCCGAAGACGCTGATTGTTGTGGGTGGGGGCGTGATCGGCATGGAATATACATGTATGTTCGCGACTCTAGGTGTGCGGGTCATTCTTGTAGAGAAACGTCCCCGGCTGCTGGACTTCGCGGACAATGAGATGGTAGAAGCTCTTTCGTATCATCTGCGCGACAGCCGCGTCACGATGCGCCTAAATGAAGAAGTGGCCAGCGTGGAGGAGACTTCGGATGGCGTAGTGGCAAACCTGCGGAGCCATAAGAGGATTTCGGCGGATGCGCTGCTATACGCGGTGGGGCGCCAGGGCAATGTGGATGAACTGAACCTTGCAGCGGCCGGGATCGAGACCGACTCGCGAGGCCGAATTAAGGTGGATGCTGACTTTAGGACGCAACAAGCGAATATTTTCGCGGCGGGCGATGTGATTGGTTTTCCGAGCCTCGCTTCAGTTTCGATGGAACAAGGCAGAATCGCCGCCGGGCGCGCGTTTCACCTCCCACTGCACTCCAATCCGGCCAACTACCCATATGGGATTTACACGATTCCAGAAATTTCGTTTATCGGCAAGACGGAAGAGCAGCTCACCGAGGAGGATGTTCCGTATGAGGTCGGAGTGGCGTATTATCGTGAAATCGCGCGGGGGCAGATTGATGGCGACACGACGGGGCGGCTCAAGCTGATCTTCCACAGGGAGACCCGGCAGGTGCTGGGTGTTCACATCATCGGCGAAGGCGCGACCGAACTCCTGCATATTGGGCAGGCGGTGCTGGTCCTAAACGGCACGATGGATTACTTCATCGACACCGTGTTCAATTATCCGACACTGGCGGAATGCTACAAGGCTGCGGCGTTTAATGGACTGAACAAGCTTTCGCGGTTTGAGACGCCTGGCGGGACGGATCGAAGGCCAATGAGCACCAAAACCTCCGTTTGAGTCTTACTGCGCCGACTTTTTACGGACCGCGCAAGCAGAATCATAAATCTAAAGCAACTGCTGTTGCCAGATCAAGACCTGGAGCTTTCCACTTTTTCATCCATCCGGGTTCCAGACCGGCCGCTTCCAGCACTGCCATCACACGCTCGGGATTCCCCAAATCGCTCCAGCCGGTGCGGCGCATCTGCAACGCGACGAGTCGCGGGGTTTGGACCGATAAGACCTCCCGCGAAAAGTCAACGGAAGGGATGCGGTCGTAGAATGAATCCTGAATGTGCACTTCCGAGCCGGTCCACAACTGATTTGTACGAAAATGATCCAAAACATGCGCGAGCGCCGCATTCACCATTTCCAGGAAGGCACGCACATGGCCCACCATCACAAATGTGTTCCAGAGAGATCCTCGATGGAGCAGTTCCCTGGCCGCATGAAGCGACGGCTTTTCGCAAAACCGCCGAACCTGGAAACAAACGCCGCCAGCACCGCCAACAGATGGTCCGAGCTCGATCCAGCCATATTCAACTTCCGGGCTCCGCGGAGACGCGCCGAGAAGGACTACCGAAGTGCTACGCTCAACGGCGATCTCAAAGGCGGATTCCAGAGCATCCGTAAATGCTTGCTCGTCCGCATAGTAGTGGTCGCACGGCAGTATCGCGACGATAGCGTCCTCATCAGTCTGTTCGATGCTCAAAAGACTGTGCAATATCGGCGGAGCGGTGCCTTTGTTCGCTGGCTGTACAATTCGATGCGACGGTCGGATCCCGGGCTCCTGAAGGTAGAAGGCCCGATGGCTTCTCGTTAACGGAATCAGAATCTGTTCCTTGAAGATACTCCGTTCCGCCCTTTTTTGTGTTTCCCCCAGCAGAGTTTCGGTGCCGAACAGGGGACAGAACTGTTTTGGGCGGTCATCACCGCTAATGAGCCGGGTCAACTTCCGGAGGCGGATTCCGTCCCCACCCGCCAAAATGACACCCCAGCGCCTTGCTCGCTGGGTGCAAGGCGATCCGTTGGGCGCGGCACCTAGCATCGCTCTCGCCTCCCACCCACCGTGACGGTCCTCTGTAAGCTTCCTTCTGTATGCGTTTTTATAACGATCTGTTCAAACAGCATGCGCCGTCATCCGCCTCGGAGTTGCTCATATTGCACGCTTCACAAATATCCTTCATCAAAGTTAATGACAAGACGAAGCTGCTGCTCGTAAGTCTCGTTCATCAGTCCATTCCCCTCGCGTCGTTTGCAACGTCATCGGTAGCTGCGCGTCTAAGCTGCGTTCCGGCTTTCCTCAAAGAGACCCTCCAGGCGATTGCGCCTATCCACGACCCAATCCCGAAGATTCGATCGTTGGAGCGCGGCCAAGAGCATAAGTCGCGCGCGGAACAGCCGCGTCTTGACCGCCGGGATGCTTGAGTGGAGCGATTGTGCTATCTCTCGCCCACTGAGCTGCTCGAACTCCCGAAGGATCAGGACCTGCCTGTATATTGCAGGGAGTCCCGCTACGGCAGTGCGAACCGCCTTAGTCACTTCAATGCGGGCAAGATACTGGTACGGCGATTCCGCGGGCGAAGTGAGGGCGTCGAGTCGGATAGTTGCTCTACAAAGCGGCCTGGACTGCTGCCGGCGATATGACTGCAACACTTCATTCACGGCCACCCGAGTCATCCACGTGCGAAAGCTGGATTCTGATCGGAATGCCGACAGGTGACGCCAGACTTTCAACAGGACTTCCTGGAGAACGTCGTCGGCGTCGGCTGCGTTCTGCACCATCGAGTGGATGCACTTGCTCACCGCGTGTAAGTGGCGATTTATCAAAATCGTAAAGTATTCGCTTTGGCCTTCCTGTACCAGTTTGATGAGCGCGCTGTCTTCGAAGGCCGCAAGTGGTAGCGCCATGGCGATCTCTCTCGTGTCGAAACCTGCATGGGTGTTCATAAAGTGTCAGAACCTCGCGACTACATGCGAGAGGTTGGAATCGGATCCACCCTGCGAGCTCCAGTGCACGTGAACGGCCGGTGGATATTCCCAAAGAGTCCAGAAAGTCAGGCGTTTTCCTAACAGCGGCGGTGCCGGGCCGCTCGGCTGCCCGGCAATTACCGAACTCTCGGCAGCTTATCGATGCTCAGCGCGACTCGCCACCCGAGCGCTTCTAGAAGCGGGATGACGCTTGGCCGCTCGATTGCCCTGCATCCCCACAGGGAGGTCAGGCATCTGATCGGTGGAAGGGATCTAGAATGGGAACTATGGTCGGCACACGGCTCGAAAAGCCGTCGGACCAATCGGTCGGTGCGCGGTATGAATCCCTGATCCGGCTGGCGGACTCCATCCGGGCTCAACATGAGCCCAACGCTCTCTTCCGCGTCATGGTGGACGAATTGAGCGCGGTGATTCCCTTTGACGCCATTGCGCAGTATGACGAATCCTCGAAGAAGGTGAATTGGCATTTTTGTGAGAGCTGCGAACAATCCAGTCCGCGTCCTTCCGAAGGTCAGATCGAGGAGACGCTGGCGTGGTGGGTGTGCGAAAACCAGCAGGCGGCAGTCATTGCAGACGCCTGGCAGGAGTCACGTTTTTTACTTACCGCGGAACAGCTCAAGAAGGCTGGGCTTCGATCGGCGTGTGCGCTTCCACTCAGCACCGCACATCGCCGGCTAGGTAGCCTCGTGATCGCGAGTCAAAAACTCGACGCCTATTCAGAAGAAGAGGTGCGGTTCCTATCCCTGGTTGCGGGCCAGATCGCACTGGCGATGGACGACGCCTTCAATTTTCAGGCATCGCGGCGCGCCCAGGAGCGCTTGGAACTTCTACTGGACCTGACGAATCGTGTCGTCTCAACTCTGGACCTTCGGGATCTGCTTCGAGTGATTGCAGCGAATCTCCGCCGCGTGATGCAGAGCGACGCCGTTGGCATGGAGTTGCCAGACGCGGATGGCAAGCTGCGCCTCTATGCGCTCGACTTTCCGGCGGGCGACGATCTGATTCGCGAAGGGTTTGAGCCGACCGCCGATTCGACGGCGGTGCAGGTTTTTCGCACAGGAGAGCCCATCCTCGACGGCGTTCGGGAGCTGGCGAGCGATCCCATCGCCGGAGCGCTGGGAATCAGATCTGTTTGTCATCTGCCGCTCACCAGCCGGAGCCGCATACTCGGCGTCTTAAGTGTTGGTAGATTGCGCGAGAGCGCATTTTCCGGGGACGACGTCACGTTCCTCACCCAGTTTGCCAAGCAAGTCGCGATTGCGGTGGACAATGCGTGTGCGTACGGTCAGATCTCCGAATTAAAAGATCAGCTCGCGCAGGAGAAACTCTACCTCGAAGATGAAATCCGCAGCGAGTTGAATTTTAAAGAGGTCGTGGGGAAGAGCGAGGCGCTGCGCCGCGTCCTGACACTGGTCGAGACGGTGGCGCCCACCGATTCCACAGTGTTGATCTATGGCGAAACGGGGACAGGGAAAGAGCTGATCGCGCGCGCCGTTCACGATCTGAGTTCCCGTGGGTCGAACGCTTTCGTAAAGCTGAACTGCGCAGCCATCCCCACCGGGTTGCTGGAAAGCGAGCTGTTCGGGCATGAAAGAGGCGCGTTCACGGGCGCGATCGCGCAACGCGTCGGACGGTTTGAGCTGGCGCATCGTGGAACCGTCTTTCTGGACGAAATCGCTGAGATTCCGCTCGAATTGCAGCCGAAGCTTCTCCGCGTCCTGCAAGAGCGCGAGTTCGAACGGCTGGGGAGCACGCGAACGCTTCGCACGGACGCGCGGCTGATCGCTGCCACAAACCGGGACCTCGAAGCCATGGTAAGCGAGCAGAAGTTCCGGTCGGATCTCTACTATCGCCTGAACGTTTTTCCTGTCCGTGTTCCGGCGCTGCGCGAGCGGCCCGAAGATATTCCGTTGCTCGTCCGGCACTTCGTGCAACAATTCAGCCGTCGTATGAACAGAAGTATCGACACGATTCCTTCGGATACCATGACCATGCTGGTGGGGTATCACTGGCCCGGCAACATACGAGAGCTGCAAAACGTTATCGAGCGGGCCGTCATACTCTCAGCCGGACCGATTCTCAAAGTGCCGACCGACGAACTCCACCCTCGTAGTGACGCGCTGCCACTAGGCAACCATGGCAATAAGAATCTCCAGGCGGCTCTCGACGACGCGGAACGGCAGGGAATCTTGGCCACACTCGAGAAAACCAACTGGAAGGTCGCTGGCCCCAACGGCGCCGCAGCCCTCCTTGGTATGCATCGGTCCACACTGCAGTCTCGCATGCAGAAACTCGGTATTCGCGTTTCGCGCTCGGGCGCCTAAGACAACTGCCGAAAAACCGGTAACTCCCTGGTTTCCGGTCAGCGGCGTTTCGGCACTCTCGCTGCTTCGCATTCACTAACAAACTTCAACTCTTTGGGAACCAGCACTTTCCCAACGCCTGGCAGGCGTTCGTAGACTGGCTGCCCGACTGCACTCACCCGTGTGCAAGGGAATAGCGATGCTCAAGATCACAAACAACGCAACAGCCAACGAAGACAGGTGGATCTTGTCCGGACAACTGGCTGGCAGGTGGGTAGCGGAGCTCCGCTCGAATTGGGATCAGGTTCGCGACCGGTCTCGCGGCCGCAGGCATGTGATCGATTTGAGTGACGTGACTTCCATTGATGGGAGTGGAGAGAGATTACTTGGGGACCTCAAGGACGAGGGGGCCGAGTTCGTGGCGAGGGGCGTGTATACGAAGCACCTTGTCGAACACCTCAAGAACAATGAATAGTGGCCGTTTCCGTGAATCAGGGGCGAGCTAGTGCACCCCTGATGCTGATTTCCGCTTGCCGAGCGCTAATCCGCCCGTAAAGGATCGCGTCAACTGCGTCAACGCTGTTCTCCATAATCATGCCGGCGAGCATCGGCTGCTGATCCATCCGGCCTGCAAGCACCTGATCAGGGATCTGGAGCAGGTCTGTTGGAAGGCGGATCCCCACGGAAACGTCTTGGCGGACCTCGATAAGTCGGATCCGATGAGAACCCACGTAAGCGATGCGCTGGGCTATTGTCTATCGCGCGAATTCCCAATGCGAGCGACAAGAGGCGAGCGACCGGGACCAGCGATTCTCTAGGTCGCCTCTATGTACGACGGGGGCTCGATTGGACGCTCTCGCCGGCTGAGAAGTCAACGCACGGAATACGCTGCCCCGCGCTTGCTTTCTGGTCGGAACGGAGCGTCCATGGTGCTATTGGTTAACACCGGGAGAAAGGATACCAGCCCCATGGACCGAGCCGTCATCGCTGCGATCGAGGAGTTGCCACACTCGAAGGTCGCCGCACTTCAGAAGCGATACCGGGAGCTGTTCGGCGAGGAGTCGAAATCCTCAAACAAACAGTTCCTGTTTCGCCGTATTGCCTACCGCCTACAGGCCAACGCCGAAGGAGATCTGTGCGAACGGGCGCGCAATCGAGCCACCGACATTGCCGACGACCGCGATCTTCGTCTACGAGCACCCAAGGAATTCGTCACCCGACTAGGGTCTGTTTCCCAAAGCATCGATCGCTCACGACCGCCGAAGGACGGGAGACTGCCGGAGCCCGGTTCGCTACTGACCCGCCGGGTTGGCGATCGCCAGATCGTCGTCAAAGTGCTCAAAGAGGGATTTGAGTACGAGTCGCGGCGCTACCGTTCCTTAAGCGCGATCGCCCGCGAGGTCACCGGTACCCGCTGGAATGGCCTATTGTTTTTTGGGCTGGCGGAGCGGCGCGATGCTTAAGAGCACTCCCGTTATTCGCTGTGCTATTTACACTCGCAAATCCACCGAGGAGGGTCTCGATCAGGATTTTAATTCACTGCATGCCCAACGGGAGGCCGCCGAAGCCTACATTCAAAGCCAAAAGCATCTCGGCTTCACCCTGGTCCCCAATCATTATGATGACGGCGGTTTCACGGGCGGAAACCTCGACCGCCCTGCCCTGCAGCAACTGCTCGGAGATATTGATGCCCATCGCGTAGACTGCGTCATTGTATATAAGGTGGACCGGCTGAGCCGGTCGCTCCTCGATTTCGCGCGACTGGTGGACCGGTTTGATCAGCGCTCGGTCAGCTTTGTCTCCGTGACGCAAGCCTTCAATACGACATCGTCGCTGGGCCGGCTGACGCTCAACATTCTGCTGTCGTTTGCGCAATTTGAGCGCGAGATCATCGGCGAACGGACGCGCGATAAGATGTCGGCGGCACGCCGCAAGGGCAAATGGGTTGGCGGCACGCCGGTACTCGGTTACGATGTCGATCCTGGCGGCGGTCGCCTGATTGTCAATGAGAAGGAATCCCAAAGAGTCTGCGACATCTTCCGGCTGTTCGTCCAGCACCGCTCTCTGGCAGACGTGGTAGCAGAACTCACTAGGCGGCGGTGGAAGACCAAATCGCGGACCTCGCAGAATGGAAAAGCCCACCTCGGCAGAGCCTTTACCAAGGTGTCGTTACGCCGACTCCTCACCAATGCAGTCTATGCCGGCATGGTTGAGCACCGCAGTGCGTTGTATCCGGGCGAGCACGCTTCGATCATTGAGCCATCAGTGTGGAAGAAAGTCAATACCGAGCTTCGTGCTGGCCGCCAGACCGAGGGAGGAGCAAATCGCGTGCCCCAGAATGCTTTGCTCGCCGGTCTGCTTCTCTGCCAAAGCTGCCAACGGCCAATGATCCCCACCTACACAGCGAAGCCCGGGCGGAGGTATCGCTACTACGTGTGCAAGACGGCGCGGCAGAACGGCTGGAGTTCCTGTCCCACCAAGTCGGTGCCTGCGCGCATGATCGAAGATGCCATCGTCGGCCGACTTCGAACGGCCATGTGCACAACGGAAGCGCGGGAACGGCTCAATGTTCCGGAAGCGGATTGGCAGAACTTCGAAGAAAGACCTTTTGGACTCGTGCGCGCCCTAGTGGAGCAAGTCAGTTATGACGGAACGACTGGAGCCGTTTCCTTGCACCTCAAGCGGAGCGAGACCAACCATGAAGATTGAGTTTACGGTGCCGTTCCGACGGGTGCCGGCGCCGCTGCCTCTTTTAGCCGAACCAGTTCCCGAGCGGGACAGTCCCCCGCCCCGTATCGCCCGCCTTGTGGCGTTGGCGCACAGACTGGACGCGCTGCTTCAATCGGGCGCGGTTTCCTCCTACGCCGAGCTCGCGCGCCTGGGTCACATTACCCCGGCGCGACTTACCCAAATCATGGTTCTATTGCACTTGGCTCCGTCGATCCAGGAATACCTCCTATTTCTCTCTGTGGCGGACGCTCGGTTCGTTACCGAGTTGGGGTTGCGCAAGATCGCGCGTGAGCCGCGCTGGGACCGCCAACGCAAACTTTTCGAGCAGCCTCCAGAAATGACTTGCTTCTCCCGCGCAACAGAGCGATCACTGTCGTGACGCGGCAATCGCCGCCAAAGGAGAGAAGCTCGAATGACCACCTCGATTCCACAAGAACGACCTAAGAACGCACCGGTGAAAGCAACCACGAAAGCCCGTGTTGCCAAGCGCCGTCCCCACGCTGCGCCGACCAACACCAAGCCGGCCCGCAAGGCCGCCCAAGCTAAAAAACCCTCCCCTGCCCGCGGCGGCACCAAGACGGCCAAGATTCTCGATCTCCTGAAACGGCCCGCCGGCGCCACTCTGAAGGAGCTCATGAAGACTACCGGCTGGCAGGCGCATTCGGTCCGCGGGTTTCTGAGCGGCACACTGGGGAAGAAGATGGGAACGCCCGTCGAGTCCTTCAAAAGCGACGGCGGCGAGCGCGCCTACCGCTTGTCTTCCAAGTAATCGTTCTGCGCCACCGCCGCCGTGTCGTCGCGCCCGGCGGCATTACCTTCTTAAAGCTTCTCTTCTCCATCCGTGACCCTGACTAGCATGACGAGATAATAAAGCCGGTGTCTTTCCCAACCACCCAACCAACACACGCGCCAGTCACCGAACCTTGAGCCCACCGTTACCGGCACCGGAAGACGACGGTACTCTGTTTTGATATGCATGTTGTTTCCGCCACTCCTTGCGGTCCACACATTGGTCACTCTTCAGGAGCGAAATGGCAAGTCCCATTGACGGGGCAGGACTAGGAGTGGACCGAACGACTATTTCACGGTTTTCGGCAGGACCCTTTTTGCTCGTCGCTTCCATTCGAGAAGCGGCACCGCTGGCGACAGATCTTCAATCTCATAGTGGATGGCGAAGCGTTCGCCTCCAATCTGGCAGACGATCGTCTGGGGCCCGGGTTCTTCTGGCGGTTTCGGAAACGACAACACCTTCTTTTGGCTGTTCTTCATGACCACACTCATCCCTCTAATTCAAGGCAAAGGCAAGGCTTCGTTCTTTCAGGAGCCCCTGCGATCGGTGATGTTTCCAGGCGCATGTGTTAAGCAAAGGGTCGTAGCTTCGAGTCCGGCTTGGGGAGCCAAACATAACTCTCTAAGTCTCCGTTCAACTGCGCAAGATCTTTCGTCGTTCCGGATCTTGATCTGGCGGCCAGTACGACGAATGTTCGAGAAGCCTTGCAAATTTGCGACTCTGAGGTGATCGAAGAAACACCGCGACTTGACGAGTCGTACACTCCGATTCCGCTAAAGCATTTAGCTTCTTGTCAAATTGAAGGCTCAAGATGAACGATCA